>CAUTOY010000040.1:0-12623 GCA_963539855.1 uncultured Veillonella sp. | reverse complement strand
GGTTCTCTTTTCAATTGTTTGAGAACAGTTTACACAAAATATATTACACTGCCCACAATTAACTGATTTGTACTAAATATTGTAAAGCCCTTAATATAATATTTACTATGTTTGGCGTCATATTCAGTTTTAAAAAACTGTGCTTCTTCAACAAAATTATCAAATAACTTAAAACTAGCTACAATAAAGTCCCTTTCATACTCTGCTAATAACGAATTAGGATATAACTCCTTCCCTATGCTCCAATTACACCTTTCTATTTTAAGATAATCACAAAGACCATGCTTAAAACTATTATAGGTTCTATCGCAATTACAGTTTAAATTATTGAATTGAGAGATATCATATATCCAAGCTAATGTAGCGTTGATTACATCTCTACGTAATACCTCTCCAGTATTGAGTTCCAAATACTTTATCAAACTATCTAATAAGCTTAAAGTACATTCTCGTTGACCTGAAAACAAAGAATGTTGCGATACCGGAAGATAATTAATAAAATCAAAATCATTTAGCAATTCAACTTCATCTTTAACTAGATATTTCGATTCTGACTTACTATTAGTACCCATATTATTCGTCGGTAAATAATCTTGATTATATAAATTTAAAATAGCTAAAGTTTCTGATGATACTTTATTTTTTTGAGCGTCCGCTATAAGTTGACCATTTAATTCTAAAAAATTAAAATCATCAAATAACTTGCTTTTATTAATATATCCCAAGAGTTTAGATAGAACATTATTATCATATGAAATTTCTGCAGTAAGCTTAAATGCTACATCATAGCCACCGTTAATTACTATACGTTTTGGTACCAAGAAAGCATTATTAATACAATCACTTATTTTTAATAATACAAAATAAATCTTATCTCCATATACAGCATGAAGATTTGTTATCTTTTGCGTTACTAGTTGCATTAGTATAGGGGTTAACACCTTATCTTCACGAATATAACAATTCCAAAACTCTGGTAAATTTATTGGCAAACATTTAAATGCAATAGAAGCTCCTATCAAATCTGAACCACTCAATCTTTCACCTTCATTTACATTTGATACCAATGATTTGATTAACTGTATCGTTAATATATCAATATCAGAAGACCATAATTGTACTATCAAATATCTAATATCTTGATGTGCAATGGTAAAGCCAGCAACGTTATTATACATATATTTACTAATAAATGGCTTTATATCAATCAACATATTCTGAAGATAATATCGATTTTCTCCTAACTCTGCTAAAGTTACTAAATCCTTTAGTGTAATTGGAATATCACTTAAAGCTAATAATAACAATGTATTCCTAATTGGTTTAAAATACTTTTCTCCATAAATATATTCTAGTTTTTCAAAATAATATTCAAACAATCGTCTATATGAGATTTTTTCTATCTTATTAGTAATTTCAGGAATATATTGTAATAAACTAGCCTCTAATAAAGTACTAATATCTCCAAATCTCACAATCTCTTTAGTAACTGATGATATATATTTATTAACTAAATCTTTATTTCTAGTATCATCAGCGAGTATCAAACTACGATGGGTAAAATTAATTGTTCTTAAGGTTTGAGCTATAATGGAATTGGGATTTCTTATAATACGAGATGTTAATATAATATAAGTATTCTTTCTTATTAAAGGCTCATCAGGTAAAAAATCAAAAATATTAAAGTTATTACCTAAGGTTTCATCTATCCCATCAAATATAATTACCAGTTTATTCTTACAGTCAAAATCTAATATTCGACTATAAAGCTCCTGAAAATAAGCGAAGAAATCTACGATGGAATTTCTGTCAGTTACATCTGGTACTTCTACATCCTCAATAATAAAAGTTTCACCTGTATTAAAACACAACATAGCCTTTTCTAATAGCTTTTTGAATGTATGCGCAGTAATTGTGTCTCCTTGACGGAAATAAAATGCTCTAACAGTAGAGTCTGATAATTCCATATAATTCTTACCGGATTCATGAGATAATAATGGATCTAACATTTTAACAAATGTAGTCTTCCCTATACCGGCCTCAGTTTCTAAAAGAAACAGCCCTTTTTCATATGTATCTAACCAATCTTCTATAATCTCTTTTAAATAAATAGGTTTTATTAATTTTTTATCAAGCCCTTTACTAATTACATTAAACTCATCAGAATCTGTTCTCAATATATTAGGTGTCCGTGTAACAGTAAGCATTGATTTAGAAATAACATCTTGATAAAACGATTTTAATAAAACTTCAGATTTCTTCACCTTATTATTTGTTAAATAATCTAAATATCCTATATTCCTTTTTTTATTAAATAAATAGGAATCAAATAGATATAATGAGCCATTAAGGACTTCAATAAATGGTGCTAATGATATAAACCGTTTACCATTCTTAATCTTTATTTTAACTATATTGCTCAAATCATCTAATGATTTAACCGTCTCTTTCCCTCTATTAGATTCATAAATCCAAATTAGTTGAGAAAATGCATTGTACGTATTTTCAAAATATCTTTTTACTGACAATAAAATTTGTTCTACTTCTAACTTATGTTCTTCTTGTAAACAACTACTATAAGCCCCATGCCCTATTCGAGCATTTCTCCAGTTTGTAACATCAAACTGACATTTATTTGGATTAGTGGACTTGTATCTGGTAGTAATTTCATTTAATAAAAGCTGATAGTCCTCTGAACAATTAATTCCTTTCGATAATCTATCCGCAACAACAATCCAAGTGCCCAAGGATAGCGGACCACCTAATAATTGAGCTAAACTATCCTCACAGCCATCTTGTGGGTTATGAAATAAATCTGCTACAACATAAATAACAGGCAATTTAATTGTTAACTCTAAAACATCTTTTAACTCATAAAAAGCTCCTATATACTCTCCTCTACGGAACATATTACGCAAATTCTGATACTCTTGAGAAAGAATTAAAGGGAACTTTCTAAAGTTGCCATTAAACCATAAATCATTATTATTAGCTATTTTTACACTCCAAAGCTTATCTTGATTTTCCATTTTTAACATTCCAAAGATTAATTAAAAAACCCTTTTTCTCTATATTATTTATTGCTTTCAGCCACAAATAATATATTTCTATCTAAACATATACACTAACAACTCTTTATAGTTTTCTTCTACCTCATCATCCGTAAACAATGCCTTTGCTTTTTCAGCCAACTCACGCTTACCAATTACTGTATAGTATTCAACAAGACCCCCTGCAATAATGTTATCAATAGCCGCAGCTCGTTCTTGTACAACAGTTTGTGTAAGTTCTATACATTCATCGGCTAATTCTTGTTTCTTACAGGTAAATGCAAGTAAGGCAAAGTATTTATAAATCAATTCCCACGGATGGCCGTTCAAGTGTTCAGATTTGCTACTCTTTGGTAAGTTTTGAACCCACTTGAATAGATCTCGGCGTTTTTCTGAATTTAGTTGATCCAAATAGAACGTGTACAGAGCCTTAATATACACATAGAATGCAAATTTGAAGGATTGTTGTTTTTGCTCATCTTCAGTCATATCTTTTAGATAGTTAAACTGATCCCATACAGCATTACAGCCTCCAAAATAGTTTGGTGCATAACATTCATACCCCTCTTGATTATCCATATCGATATAATAATGCAATAAATAAGACAAGGTAATATTATAATCGATAGATTGTTCATCAAACTGAGCTAACGCTTCTTTGAAACAGCTTTCTGCCTGTGGGTCGCGCATATACGCATATACTTGGCCACATTGGCTCAAGGCACGCCCCTTACTAATACTAGTCTCTTCGTTAGATTCAACCAATAGTTGACGTAACGATGCTAATTCGTCCTCATATTCAAGGATTTCTTTTGCGAGTAAAAGCGCATCTTCGTAGCGGTACTGGTCATTGAGCATAACCACACGACGTTTGAGGGTTAACAAATATTCTTCTACATGACAGTATTTAGCCAATCCCTTGCAAATTTCAAAATATTGCTCAGCCATTTGACTGTCTCCAATATGGTTGTAAGCAGTCACACTGGCATCATAAAAAATATACTGACTACGCTTGTCTATTTTTGTTTGCTCCACAAGTGGTTGTAAATGGGCATGTAAATATACCAATTCATCCTGTTTCAATAGATTGGAATTAGCATATTTCGCAAATTGACGCACTGCCTCTTCAATGGCATCCACATCATTGACACGAGAAATCCACTCTTCAATCTTTGGAAACCATTGCTCCCAATAATAATTTTTAAACTCACTACGGCTTTGTTTAGAAGCAAATAAAACTGAAAGGGCCTTAAAATAATCCTTTTGTTGATATGATGTAACAGCTTGTTCATAGGCCATATCGATATCATCATACATGAAAATAAGGTTTTGACTTGATCCGTTAAGTTGCGTTGCTTGCTTTACGAATGATGCTTGCCAATCAGCAATACTTTGACCTTCTTTATTATGATTAAGAATTGCACAAATCGTATCCGCTAAGTATAAGAAGGTATATTGCTTAGATTTTTCTTGGTCTGCATAGTAAAGAATCGATCGCACAGAGAATCGATCAATTTCTAAATCTAACCGATTCGTTTCTAGCAATTTCCGGTCTAGCGCAGCCCGATAGTTATAGTCATTAGCTACTTGGAAAAATCGAATATTTCCTTCTTCATTTTTATACTTATAGCCTATCTTAGTATATTTAGCGCATAACTCCGTATCATCAGCTTTCACAGGCACCTGCCGTGTTGCCAAATCAAATTTAACCTTAGATACATGCAAATCATAAGGATTGTGAAATACAAGACGCGACACGATAGAATAGGCCATATTCATATAGAGATTGCTAGCATATTCATCATTTACGAGCATACTAGTGGATTTACGATTCAAGATAGACTTACCATTACCACTCTTGAGCATCATCGCAATACGATAACTCCCATAACGCGGATATTTACCAATTTTCTTATTTTTATACGTCCCCTGTTGAAAGAATTCCGGCAATGTAGCCTGCAATTCCGTTTTCATAAGCTTTACATTATACCCGTTCGTACCTTGTTGATTCATGTGTAAATCAATAGGATAGTGACACCCTACCTCACTTGCTACGGCGCGAAAATAATCATCCAGGCGCTGCATCTCGTTCCATGCATCATTGTCATGGCCCTTATCATCATATACAATGCCAGCTATAAACAGAGGTTCCGGTTTAGTGGACTGTTGAAAGCCCTCAAAGTCGCCATTTTCATCTAATGCAATCGTAATCATTGTAATCTCCCTTTACTTATCTAAACATATACGTCATAGCACGCTCAATATTCTTCACGTCTCGTCGCAATGTTATACGTATAGCATCGTATAATTTTTGATTTCCTTTTCGTTCCGCAATGCGCATTTCTCCATAGGCCATAATATTACGAATGGCAGGACCTGGATTATCTATGGTTTTGCGGATACATTCTTTAAAATATTCTACATCACTTACATAATTCCAATCATAGGCAAGTAACGTTATATAAATAAAAATGAGTTCCCAAGGATGCCCTTTCACTGCATAGTCCAACGTTTGACCAACACGTTTACCTAAGGAGATTAGGCGTTCTACTAAATCTTTGCTTACTGCATTTTTGTAAAATTGATACAGCGCCTTAATATACACATATAATGCATACGATTCATGTTGTACCACTTTGTCATCATCGTTCATACCTAAGAGATATGTTAATTGTTCAGAGACCTTAACGGTACCGCCAAAGTATTTTGGCGCCCACTCTTCATAATCATGTTGTTTACCTGCATCAATATAATAGTGCAATAAATAGGATAATGTACGATAGTAATCATCGGTTTCCTCTTGGAATATAGAAAGAGCTTTTACAAAATATGTTTCAGCCTCTTCTCGTTCCATATAAGCATAGACCTGTCCCAACTGACTATACGCTTGTCCCAAGCTAATCGCTTTCTCATCCATGCTTAGTTTTTCCCGCAATCCTTGTATTTGTTCCTCGTACTCTACCACGTAATTAGCTAAAGATAACGCATCATCATACGCATAACTATCCAATTTCGCCACAACGCGGCGTCGCACCGTTTGCATATATGTCTCTAGTGGTACCGTATGTGCCAAGGACTGGCATTTTTGAAAGCAGTCTACGGCCAGCTTGCTTTCACCTAGATGATTAAACGCCGTTACACCACCATCACAAAAAGCGTATATCAAGCGTTGATCAACGCAGGAAAGATGCTGAATATCTTCCAATACATATGTAAGTTGCTCGTATACATAATGTAATTTACCTGCATCAATACAACTTTGATTTGCATAGTTTACAAAATCTTGCACTGCTCGTTCAATAGCTACACGGTCGTCGGCACTATGAATTAATTCCTCGACGAATGGAAACCAATTTTGCTTGTAGTAGGACTGGAATTTACTTTCACAATTATACGCATCATAGGTATGACATAAGGCATCGAAATAATCACCATTACAATAAGCCTGCATAGCTTGCTCGAAGTACGTATCGACATTATCATACACAAATAATAGATTTTGATGCGTTGAATTCAGTTTATTAGAAAAATCTACTAGCTTTTTAAATTTAAAGACATCTGTTGCAGCCCGATCGGCTCCGTAATAAATAAAATTTGTGCATATATAGGTCGCTAAGTATAAAAATGCATTTCTAATGGTTGATTCAGGATCATCTTCTTCCATACGCAAGGATACGGTCCGGAGTTTTACATCCAAATCTGGACGATTCGATTCCACCATATGACGATCCAAAGAAGCTCTATATGCAAAGGCATTCGCTACTTGATAGGATGTAATCCCCTCTTTTTTTACATGCTCATCTTGGTACTCATAAGGTGTATATCCTAATCGAGAATACTCACCTAGACGCTTGCGTTCCGAATCCAATACATCAATCATTTGTGTAGCCAACTCTAACCGTACACGTCCTACACCAAGTGCAAAAGGATTCGTAAACACAAGACGTGAAACCAATCCATCGGCCATATGCCAATACAGATTACTTGCTACCTTATCATGGAGTAAATTACTCATAAAAGGTTGTAAATATTCTGTTTTCCCTGCATCACTCTTGATGGTTAGCGCAATTGCATAATGACCGACACGAGGCATCCCCACAAGCTCTTCCCCTTTATACGTGCCACACGAAAAAAACTCAGGCAAGGCCGCATCAATAGCATCCCGAATCCTGCGCATATCCTTTTTAGCTTCAGGATTGAATGTTTCCTTTCCTTTTGCGTCTCCCACTTCGTTTTCATCAGCCTTGAGCTTGCCGAAAAAGCCTTGTGGATACAAACTATGCGAATCTTCTGCAACAGCACGGAAGAATCGATCCAATCGAATCCGTTCATTTACGGAATCTTGTTCATTATCCATATCATCATACACAACACCAGCAATAAAATGTATCGTCTTTAAATTCTCTTCATCTTGTCCTAAATGATGAAAATCCCCATATTCATTGAGCGCAATCGTTAACATAATGCCTCCACTTACACATGTACTCTAATATATACACTTATTGTATCATCTTATTTTCATAATCAAAATATAAACCATCAAATAGAACAAAAAAGGGCAATACAATTAATTGCCCGCTACTATCTCATATATAGATCCTCACTTTTGATATCTCTAAAAGTCATTTGACAGCTCCTTATCTGTGATATATCATATAATCATAAAGTTGACTTGCGAAGGAAGAAGGCTGGGTTCCCGAATGGGAGTAGGTTGTTAACCAAGAATTCCCAATGCCCCTGGGGTCAACTTATTTTTTTATTTTGGCGCGAAGACTCTGAATAATATGTTCAGGGTCTTTTCTTATTTCATTCTTCATAAACTCTATAAGCTTTTGGTTATATGAATATGAGGGATTTGAGTTTAAATTATAACAGTACGTATACACATCATTTTCTTTTATGTTATAAAATTTACAAAAAAGGTCAAAATGATTGGTATTAAATCTACCAGGATGTTCTTCAGGTCTAGCAGGCGATACAAATGGTACCCCTTCTCCCCTTATCCATTTATTAATTAGGTCTATACATTTTTTCGTTTTAAAAGGATAGCTAGCTTGAGGATCAATAGTTTGTTTCATTATATAAGTTGCTTCATCAGCAGAAGAACTTATAGAAAAAGTTGCTGTTGCGTGTTTCGGATTTTTTACTAGTGCCCAGTCATGAGTTACTTTAATAGCATACTTATCTTGTCCATTATCTGGTAGTGAATTCTCTATATTCTCCTTAGTATGCAATAGCTTACTCGCAATAATAGATGGATATCTTGCCTTAATTTCGGTTTCATCTATATCAGATAAACGAACAGATAATGTTAAAAAGTTACTACCTAATCGTTCTGTAATATCAGCATTAAAATAAGCCATTAATTTATTTGTATAATTAATTACACACGATTGAAATAGAGGTATGTATATCAATTCATATTCTTCTGTAATAAAATGTGTACTAATATTGCGAAGTTCAACAATTTTTTCTAGATTTTTACGCAATGGATCATGTTCATTAGTTAATACTTTTTTGATACATACCTCTAAAGAAAATGTACGAGAAGCGTCATCCTTATAATAAATACTTTCACCTTTATCAATTAAATACGCCTTCAATAATAGTTCCCATGCATTACAAATAAAGAAGCTAAACCCTTCTACTCTATATTTTAAGGTTGGTTTATTATAAATCTCTATAGCCATAATAAAAGCTTCTTGGCTCTTCTCTAACAATTTAGTAACAAGATTATCCATATTATTTCTCCATCATATTATATACAGCTTCCCAAAATTCAGGTGGAAACTCATCATCCTCATCATAACTATAATCCGATTGATATAATTTACTTTCATCGTAATAATCATCACGTGTTGATTTAGACATGTATTCATCATCCCAATCTATACCTAACATACTAAGCTTGAACTCACCTATTTCAACCATATGAATCAAATCTAAATAATACTGAACTACATAGCGACTCGAATTAAAACCATCAGCCTCACCACAAAGCATTAGAGCAATTTCACATAATAGCTTTAAATCATGTAAAAAACGTTGTTCATCAGTTTTATTAACATACACATCCGAACTATCATCTTCCATGTAAGGACAAACAATGTGAAAGTCATAATACCATAAGCAGGTTCTACTAATCAGATAATGCCTACCATCAATAGCAATCTCTAATTCACTTAGACCACAATATGACTTATCATACACACGCGATCTACATAATGGTGTGAATATTTCTAGAATATTATCACCTAGCTGCTTTTTAACAACTGCTGACGCCATATAATTAGCACCACTAAGTAATGTTATATCTTCTGGATCTATAGACTGAGAAAATATCCTCATAAGTTCACACGCCAAATCCTTATAAGTTATCTCATCCATTTCTTCTATGGCATATTTCCACATTATAATATCTCCCAATTCATATAATCTTCACAAAACAATACTTTATACCAATTATAATAGGAAATGCACTAATAACCAAATATTAAATCTAATATTTTATTAACAACAATACATACATTCAGTTAAATTAAACAATAATAGCCAGTACTACGAAACATAGTACTGGCTATTTCAATTTATACCATTAAAATCATATCGATTCAATTTACTATTGCAACATTCCATGAAACTCGTGGAAGAATTTCTACGCAACATTGTCAGTTTCAATACCGTAAACGGTAAGTACTGTTGCAACAATTTTAGCAAGAAAAAAAGCGCCTACAACATCGTAAGCACTTTAACTCTCTTCAATCACTTTAAGAATATCGGATGTTTTGATTTCATAAATATCCCAATCGGCATTTTCGACTTGAATACAGCCGTCTCCATAAAAGTGTAATAGTGTTACTTCTTCGCCGTTTTTAAGTTTAACAACATCAAACTCTTTCATTTAATCTTATCCTCTGGTTTTAAATATGTGCTAATAAGCCTCGGAACTTTTGAGCCTGTATCAATTTGCCATGCCATAACCAACTTAATGCGTCCGCCTTTTAGCGAATCAATATATTTGGTCATTTTCAATACCTTAAAAGGTAAGTACTGTTGCAACTGACAGCTGATGAATCTAAATGAATGGGCGATAAGTTTCAATACCGTAAACGGTAAGTACTGTTGCAACTGCCGAAATTTTATATGAGGATACTGTGTGGTATTTTACGGGTTTCAATACCGTAAACGGTAAGTACTGTTGCAACTGATTTAACGGATGAAGAAGCGAAACGAGTTAAAGTTTCAATACCGTAAACGGTAAGTACTGTTGCAACGTTTGCGCAAATAGTGAAAGAGAGGTGAAAAAATTTATTAAGTTTCAATACCGTAAACGGTAAGTACTGTTGCAACCCCTCAAAAAAGATTGGCTCCAATCACGAAGTATGCAATGTTTCAATACCGTAAACGGTAAGTACTGTTGCAACTGACTTCAAGAGTCATAAGCCCGACAGCAAATAATGAAGTTTCAATACCGTAAACGGTAAGTACTGTTGCAACACTAAAAAAGCGACTACTACAACAAAGGCAACTGGTAACAGTTTCAATACCGTAAACGGTAAGTACTGTTGCAACAAAGTGATTACGGTCATTTTCTTCTCGACATTATCGGGGTTTCAATACCGTAAACGGTAAGTACTGTTGCAACGAACGGAACCCGGTATATATATGTGAAGAAAGTGATTGTTTCAATACCGTAAACGGTAAGTACTGTTGCAACGTATCGCATTAATGCAGCATGTTCGAGGTGCTATAGTTTCAATACCGTAAACGGTAAGTACTGTTGCAACCGCTTAATATCCAACCTTTTTCGTTTCGCTCTTGGTGAGTTTCAATACCGTAAACGGTAAGTACTGTTGCAACGTATCGCATTAATGCAGCATGTTCGAGGTGCTATAGTTTCAATACCGTAAACGGTAAGTACTGTTGCAACCGCTTAATATCCAACCTTTTTCGTTTCGCTCTTGGTGAGTTTCAATACCGTAAACGGTAAGTACTGTTGCAACTTTATATAAGGATCTTATTGTATATAAGGTCTTTATATAAGTTTCAATACCGTAAACGGTAAGTACTGTTGCAACTTTATATAAGGATCTTATTGTATATAAGGTCTTTATATAAGTTTCAATACCGTAAACGGTAAGTACTGTTGCAACAACGGTTTACGGATTGTTACAAGAAAGGCAATTATAAGTTTCAATACCGTAAACGGTAAGTACTGTTGCAACATACGGTAAATTTAACGAAACAATTTCTCTAGTTTTGTTTCAATACCGTAAACGGTAAGTACTGTTGCAACAAAGAGCATGAATGCTCTTTATTCTACCAAATGTAAGTTTCAATACCGTAAACGGTAAGTACTGTTGCAACGCTATGATTCGTCCAGCAGCTTATTTCATTGGTCTATTAAGTTTCAATACCGTAAACGGTAAGTACTGTTGCAACTCATGAATAATATTCCGCAGTTTTTAGAACATTTACCTATATGGTTTCAATACCGTAAACGGTAAGTACTGTTGCAACTAATTTACGATATTCTGCACGGGAATTCTTCTGCCACTTAGGTTTCAATACCGTAAACGGTAAGTACTGTTGCAACAATTCGGTTGAACCAGAGGTCAATCTTAGCGGTCCTTTGAGTTTCAATACCGTAAACGGTAAGTACTGTTGCAACCACAGCATTGTCAATATGTTGTGTAGAAATTTGTTGTGTTTCAATACCGTAAACGGTAAGTACTGTTGCAACGAAGATGGTGGACTATTTATCGTAGTTCACATTCTTGAGAGTTTCAATACCGTAAACGGTAAGTACTGTTGCAACCAAATGAAGAGGTTAAAAAGAAGTTTGATAGTTATGGTGAAGTTTCAATACCGTAAACGGTAAGTACTGTTGCAACCATATTAGAGAAAAAACGGATGGAGTTACTTGTGATTTAACGTTTCAATACCGTAAACGGTAAGTACTGTTGCAACTTGAATAACTACGTTGAAGATCAAGATGGATCAGTTTCAATACCGTAAACGGTAAGTACTGTTGCAACAGTTTTATGGCTACCGCAGAGGTAGATCCTATTCTTAAAGTTTCAATACCGTAAACGGTAAGTACTGTTGCAACGCTACTACAGCAGATAACATTTGTGCCCAACCGTTAGCGTTGGTTTCAATACCGTAAACGGTAAGTACTGTTGCAACAGCAGGCCTTACAAAACCAGTATTCATGGGGCTTAAAAATAGGTTTTGGAAAACCTCACACCGTAAACGGTCAAAACTCGCCCACATTTAATCCACAAGGCCTATGGATATAGGTAAATACTGGAAGAAAATGATTTTTCTTAAGATACAGTTATTATAAGGGTTTATAGATTTTACGTCAATCCTGTAATTCATTTTCTTTTCACTATATTTTTAACAAGTTGCCATGACAAGCAGTACCAATGCCAATCTTAATAAAATTCATATCAATGAAAACGACTTCGGGCTCCGCGTAGCACAGTAGCGTGTCGGCTTTTCCTCTTATCTAAAACAATGCCCTAACATCACCTAATCTACAAACGTACATAGAGAAAGCCCCCATGG
>CAUTOY010000039.1:0-12752 GCA_963539855.1 uncultured Veillonella sp. | reverse complement strand
CATAAAGTGGATTAACTTGATTTTTCTACAAAAAAGGTATACAATTTATATCGTAACTTAACTCATCAAGAGTAGTGGAGGGAAAGGCCCGTTGAAGCTACAGCAACCCTTTTTAAAAGAAGGTGCTAATTCCAACAGTCATGGACTGATAGATGGGTCTCCCTCATGAGAGACCATGAGGGATTTTTTTATTATAGGAGGCAAAAATGGCAGAAAAACATATGTTTTTTACTTCTGAATCCGTTACGGAAGGCCATCCAGATAAAATAGCTGACCAAATTTCTGATGCTGTTTTGGATGCGATTATTGAAAAAGATCCAAAGGCTCGTGTAGCTTGTGAAACACTTGTGACTACAGGTTTAGTCCATGTTGTAGGGGAAATCTCTACAAGTACATATGTTGATATTCCTCGTGTAGTACGTGATACAATTCGAGAAATTGGTTATACTCGTGCAAAATATGGTTTCGATTGTGACACTTGTGGTGTGTTAGTATCTATAGATGAACAATCTGCAGATATTGCTATGGGTGTAGACGAAGCATTAGAGTCTAAAGATGGTAATAGCGAAATTAATGATAAAATTGGCGCTGGTGACCAAGGCATGATGTTTGGTTACGCAACAAACGAAACACCTGAATACATGCCTATGCCAATTTCTTTAGCCCATCGTCTATCCCGTCGTTTGGCAGAAGTGCGTAAAAATGGTACATTAACATACCTTCGTCCAGATGGTAAAACACAAGTTACTGTAGAATATGTTGACAACCAACCTAAACGTATTGATACAATTGTTATTTCTACTCAACATAGTCCAGAAGTAACGCAAGAACAAATCAAAAGCGATTTGAAACGTTATGTTATCGATGCAGCACTTCCTGCAGAATTCATCGATGAAAACACTAAATTCTTCATTAATCCTACAGGCCGTTTCGTTATCGGCGGTCCTCACGGTGATGCTGGTTTAACAGGTCGTAAAATCATCGTTGATACTTATGGTGGTATGGCTCGTCATGGTGGCGGTGCTTTTTCCGGTAAGGATCCTTCCAAGGTTGACCGTTCCGCAGCATATGCAGCTCGTTACGTAGCTAAAAATGTTGTAGCTGCAGGTCTCGCAGATAAATGTGAAGTGCAAGTAGCTTATGCTATTGGTGTTGCAAAACCTGTATCCATTTTAGTTGATACATTTGGTACTGCTAAGATTGCAGAAGAAAAAATTCAAGAATTAGTAAGCAAACATTTCGACTTGCGTCCAGCAGGTATCATTGAAATGCTTGATTTATTAAAGCCTCATTATCGTAAGACGGCTGCGTATGGTCACTTTGGTAGAACTGATGTTGATCTTCCATGGGAACGTACTGATAAAGCTGATATTTTACGTCACGAAGCTGGTTTATAATAGTAAAGACTTAGTAGACTTGTCTACTAAGTCTTTTTTTATCTCCTTTAGGATATGTTATAATAATTAGATTAGAGGAGGTGAACTAATGCGCGTAGCAAGTATTATTATTAATAGACCTGCCAAACAATTACATAGACCGTTAAGCTATTTGTTACCAGAAAAATTTGGTGATGTGAAAGCAGGAACTCGTGTATTAGTTCCCTTAGGTGGTAGTCGTGAAGAGGGCATCCTTATTGGGTATGAAGAACTATTAGAGAAACCAACATTTACTTTGCGTTCTATAATAGATATTCTTGATAGTGATCCTTGGTTTACTCGGGAAATGATGGACACGGCACAGAAAATTAGTCGTTATTTTTTGTGTTCTTTTGGAGATGCTTTACGTCTTTTTACTGTACATAAAACATTAAAATCTTATGATGCACCCAAAGAAGAATGGCTTGTTGTAACGCCAGAGTTTAGCATTGATCAATTGAGTCCCAAGAAGCGCAAGCAGCGTGAGTTGGCTAATTATCTCATCGAGGTAGGTGGGGCTCCCAAATCATTATTAAGAGCCAAAGGCTATTCTTATATGGTCATTAAACAGGTCGGTGAAGAGCATGGCATTCATATTGAAGAACGCTTTAAAGATACAAAAACTTCTTTTACCGAATTGTTGAGTGGTGAAGAAACAATTCCGTTAACTGAAGCACAACTAATTGTATATGAACCGATTAAGCAGATGATGGACCTTGAATCGTATAAAACATTCCTCTTGCATGGTGTAACTGGTAGTGGTAAAACACAAATTTATTTAAAAGCGGCTGCTCGTTGTATAGGAAAAGGTAAAACTGCCATTATTCTGGTTCCTGAAATTATATTAACCGATCAGATTGTTCGTCGTTTTGTTTCTACCTTTGGTGATGAAGTTGTTGTTTTCCATAGTAAACTAACCATTAGTGAAAGAAATAATAACTGGGAACGTATACGAAGAAAGGATAGCCATATTATTATTGGGGCTCGTTCTGCTGTTTTCGCGCCTGCTGAAGACATTGGGCTTATTGTATTAGATGAAGAACATGATACGTCTTATAAACAGGAAGATATGATTCGTTATAATGCAAAAAATGTCGCATTATGGCGAGGAATAGCTCATAATTGTCCTGTCATTTTAGGCTCTGCTACGCCTGCTATAACATCGTATTACAAGGCTTTACAAGGACAATATAAGCTATTAGAGTTACCAACCCGCATCTTTGATCAACCGATGCCACACGTTCAAATTGTAGATATGAAAGAAGAGATGCTTCGTGGCAACTACTCGGTGTTCTCCAATGCTATGACACATCTTATTGAGCGTACATTAGCGGATGGAAATCAGATGATTATTCTTTTAAATCGTCGTGGCTATAGTACATTTGTCATGTGTCGTGATTGTGGTGAAACGATTATGTGTCCTCATTGTGAGGTTGCCATGGTGTATCATCAAGCCGGTGAAGAGTTGCGGTGTCACTATTGTGAGCACCATGAACCCATTCCTTCTGTATGCCCCAAATGTCATAGCAAAAGGATTAAATTCTTTGGTTCTGGCACACAAAAAGTTGAAGAAGAATTACATCGACATTTTAAAGGCGCTCGTATTGCGCGTTTAGATCAAGATGTAACTAAGCATAAAGATATGGGCGAAGAAATTCTTCAAGATTTTGGTAAGCATAAATATGATATTTTATTAGGAACCCAAATGGTTTCTAAAGGACATGATTTTAAGGATGTAACAGCTGTAGGTATATTGACGGCTGATTCTGTCTTAAATATACCTGTTTACTCAGCATCTGAACGAGCATTTGATTTACTAACGCAAACATCTGGACGAGCTGGTCGTGGTGATAAGGTCGGTAGTGTTGTTATACAAACATATAATCCTCTAAATTATGCTATAATAAAAAGTAAGGCTCATGATTATTTGGGCTTTTACAATGAAGAAATAGTAAATCGTAAGGACTTAGGGTATCCACCATTTCGTGAAATGATTTACATGGTTATAAGACATGCGAAGGAAGAGATGGCTGAATCCATCGCTCAAAAAATTGTGGATGATTTGAAAACAAATTTTAAATCACAATCGATTGATGTCAATGGTCCTTATGAAGCAGGCATAAAAAAGATTCGCGATATGTATCGTTTATCGATTATGATTCGCGGAGAAAATTTAGATGACCTAAAAGATTATATATATAATTCTTGGATTTTTACACAAGAAGGTCTACTTATCGATGTAGACCCTATTTGATAAGAGGAGTATATGGCAGTACTTGAAGTTGTAAAAGCGGGACATCCCGTATTAAAAGAGGTTGCAGAACCCGTAGAACATGTAAATAAGAAAATGCGTGCTTTAATAGAAGATATGGCCGATACAATGTATAAAACGGAAGGCGTTGGATTGGCAGCACCGCAGGTTAACGTATCTAAACGTATCATAGTAGTTGATGATCATGCTGGTAGTGGATTAATAGCGCTTATCAACCCTGAAATTATTCATGGTGAAGGAAGTCAAATTGGGTTAGAAGGCTGTTTAAGTGTACCTGGTTATTTTGGAGATGTGGAACGTTTTGAAAAGGTTACCGTAAAAGGTATCGATCCACATAATAAAAAAGTTATGATTAAAGCTGAAGGTTTTTTGGCTAGAATTTTTCAACATGAAATAGATCATTTAGAAGGTCATTTGTTTATTGAAAAAGCTACAAACTTACGCCGTATTGCAGATCATCCGGAGGAAAAGGAAATTGTCTAACAATAATCCATTACGCATAGTATTTATGGGCACGCCAGATTTTTCTGTTCCTACATTACGCGCATTAGTTGAGGCTGGTCATTCTATAGTAGGGGTATATTGCCAACCCGATAAACAAAAGGGACGTGGCAAACAGATTCAAATGCCACCTGTTAAAGAAGCTGCGTTATCTTTGGATTTACCCGTGTATCAACCTGTAACATTACGTGATGATGCTGTTCAAAAGGAATTGATTGATCTTGCACCAGACGTTATCGTTGTAATTGCTTATGGTAAGATTTTGCCACCATGGCTTATTCGTTTACCTAAATATGGTTGTATTAATATCCATGCATCTATATTGCCAAAATATAGGGGGGCAGCACCTATCCATTATGCTATTTTGAATGGTGATACAAAAACAGGGGTTACCATTATGCATATGGATGATGGTTTAGATACAGGAGATATTATCGACATTGCAGAAATTGATATACTTCCAAATGAAACAACTGGTACTTTATTTGAACGTATTGCTGAATTAGGGGCACGTACTATTTCCCCAGTTTTAGATAAATGGGTGAATGGTGACATTAAGGCAAAGCCTCAAGATGACAATTTAGCTAGCCACACTTCTAAAATTACTAAAGAAATGGGACTCATTGATTGGCATCAGCCGGCACATAAAATTGTCAATTTAATTCGTGGTTTAAATCCAGCACCTGGTTGCTATACTTTCTTGCAGGGAAAACGGTTAAAGATTTGGTCTGCTCAAATAATCGACATTACATCTGTAAATAATAATATGGCTACAGTTTCAATACATAACCATGAGACTAGTGTAGAATTTGCACCTCCAGGAACTATTGTACACACGGCAAAGGGGCTTGTTGTATCGACTGGTGAGCGAGGTTTTATTCTTCTTACAGAGGTTCAACCAGAAAATAAAAAGCGCATTAGTGCTCAAGATTTTATTAATGGTCACCAGATAAAAGGTGGTATTGCATTTGACGAAGTGTAATATATCTTATAAAACATATCCTTTATATTTAAAATTATCTGCTCTATCCTGTTTCGTCATTTCAATGATCATTGGCTTTTCAATGTATATAGTATGGCCAGGATTAGAACAATTATCATACAATTTAGCTCTTATCAGTGAAATTATAGGTGGAGTCTTAATCTTAGGTGTTTGGTTACTTTGGTTGGTCCTAGCTATTGCCTCACTTGGTGTTAAATATATACATCCCATATGTTTAAGAGTGGCTAATCGATTTGTTTATATGTTATTCCCATTATCATTAGGGCTAGGGAAGGCTTTCATAGGAATACAAAAAGATGAATTACGTCAGGCCATGATTGATTTAATTAATCATTTAGTGGTTATGAATTTATATAAGGTACCTCCTGAACGTATCCTTCTATTAACACCTCATTGTCTTCAAGAAAGTACCTGTATTCACAAGGTGACACATAATGTATATAACTGTAAACAATGTGGTCGTTGTCAGGTGGGTGGCTTATTGAACATTGCTAAGGAATATGGTTGTCAATTTATAGTTGTCACTGGTGGCACATTGGCGCGTATGAAGGTTAAAGAAGCAAAACCTAAAGCTATTATTGCAATAGCTTGTGAGCGAGATCTTGCAAGTGGTATGGCGGATGTATTTCCTATTCCTGTTATCGGAGTGTTAAATGAACGCCCTAATGGACCTTGTTGTAATACTACTGTTGATATTAATAAGGTACAAGATGCTGTAGAGTTACTGATTGATAAGGATAACTATGAACGAAATTGCTAAAACCGGACAAAAACAGAATATACGATTATTGGCTGTAAAGGCATTATCTGATATCAATCGTAAGGGTGCCTATGCTAATATTATTTTGCAGGACTATATTTCAAAATATAATTTATCTGATTTAGACAGACGTTTCTTTACAGAACTTGTATATGGTGTGGTGCGTAGGCGTAATTATTTGGATACTATTATCGTGCATTTTGCCAAACGCCCTATAAAAAAATTGTCTTCTATGGTCGTAGAAATTTTACGACTAGGTATTTATCAGATTATCTATATGGATAAGGTACCGGAAAGTGCGGCAGTTAATGAATCAGTTAAATTAGCGAAGAAATTAACTCGAGGTCTATCTGGTTTTGTAAATGCCATATTGAGATCTGTTATACGAGAACAAGATAGTATTGGTATTGAAGATTTGGCAGCTGATGATATAGAAGCGATTTCTCTCATTTACAATATTCCTCTTTGGCTTATCAATTTATGGATACGTGAGTTTGGTCGTGATAAAACCGAGGATTTATGTGCATGGTTTAATGAACAACCTAAATTGACTGCACGTATCAACACGATTCTTATTGATATTCCACAATGTTTAACGTTGTTAAATGAACAAGGGTGGGATGTTACACAGGATACTAATTATGATGATATTATTTATATTAATAGTCATCGTGGTAGTCTTGAAAAATCCGAAGCCGTTATAAATGGCTATATTACATTTATGGATAAGGCATCTATGCTAGTAGCACGTCTTGTAAATCCTCAACCTGGTGAATGTATATTGGATTGCTGTGCTGCACCAGGTGGTAAATCCATGTATATGGCTGCTTTAATGGATAATGTTGGTTCGTTAATGAGTTGTGATATACATGAACATAAGATTGAACTTATGAATTTAAATGCTGAACGATTAGGGGCTTCTATTGTGCGTACAAAAGTACAGGATGCCACAAAATTACCAGATTCATGGAATTCGTATTTTGATCGAGTGCTCGTAGATGCCCCTTGCTCGGGGTTGGGAATACTTCAAAAGAAACTAGATATGCGTTGGCGCAAACAGGAATCCATACTTTCAGAATTACCATCTTTACAGTTAGCGATTTTAGAACGTGCTGCTATGACTGTTAAGAAAAAAGGATATTTAATATATTCTACTTGTACTTTAAACTACAAGGAAAACGAAGAGGTGGTTGAATCATTTTTACAAAAACATAAGGAGTTTTCTATTATACCTGTAGCAGATGATTTCCCACTTAAGTCAAATAGTGGTATGATTACAACATATCCACCAATAGATGATATGGATGGTTTCTTTATGGTTAAAATGCAACGTATTTCTTAACTCAGTTGTTAGCTTTGAATGGGAGCACTCATGATTGAATTGTTGGGTAAATCGTTAGTTGAATTGCAAGCGTTATTTGAGGAACATAGAATTCAAAAATTTCGGGCAAAACAATTGATTGATTACATATATCATCGTCACATTTTTGTATTTCAAGATATGACACAATTCCCTAAGACCTTAAGAGATTGGTTGGATTCCAATTGCATAGTATCGATTCCTAAAGTGATTACTCAATCTGTATCACCCGATGGAAAAACACAGAAATTATTATTGGAACTTACTGATCATAGCAGAATTGAAGCCGTTCTAATGGAGCAACATTATGGTAATTCTGTATGTGTGTCCTCCCAAGTTGGATGCGCTATGGGCTGTGTTTTTTGTGCATCTACACAGGGGGGATTATTTAGAGACTTATCGGTTTCTGAAATTGTAGGTCAAGTTGTTCTCTTTAGTGCCTTAAAACAAGAAGATATTCACTCTTTAGTTGTCATGGGCGCTGGAGAACCATTACAAAATTATGACAATGTATTGCAAGCGTTAAAACTTATTCACGACTCTATAACATTTGATATTAGTTATAGAAAAATGACTATTTCTACCTGTGGTTGGGTTCCTAATATATATAAATTGGCAGATGAGGACCTTCCCATTACATTAGCGTT
The DNA here is from genome assembly GCA_963539855.1 of uncultured Veillonella sp. GTDB lineage: Bacteria > Bacillota > Negativicutes > Veillonellales > Veillonellaceae > Veillonella. The sequence goes on along the minus strand of CAUTOY010000039.1, from coordinate 4,794 downwards.
ATCTTTACATGCTACAACAGATGAAACACGTCGTAAGATTATGCCTGTTGGATCTCGATACAAATTAGACGAGGTTTTAGATGCTGTAAAATATTATTATGAAAAAACACAGAGACGTATAACATTTGAATATATTTTAATAGATTCAATTAATGTATCGTTAGAGGAAGCTCATGAGTTAGGCAGAATTGGCAAGGCATTTCCTAATTGTCATGTTAATCTTATTCCTGTAAATGGGAATGAACATATTAATTTGTATAAACCTTCTAGTAAACATATGAACATATTTAAGGATATTGTCGCTTCGTATGGTGTTTCTGTTACAGTTCGTAAAGAAATGGGCGATGCTATCCAAGCCGCATGTGGACAATTAAAAGTAGCCCACGGTCGGAAAGAGGAGATTCATGAATAATATCGTAGGTTTAAGTAAAATTGGATTAGTCAGAAAGCAGAATGAAGATCGCTTTTTTATTAGTGATAATATTTGTGCTGTTACGGATGGCATGGGTGGCTATAGAGGCGGAGAAATCGCCAGTACCTATGCTGTTGATGAAATAAAAGAATATCTACAATCTATTCCTACCATTAATGAAACGTCTTTAGTCGATGCTATATTACATGCAAATACACGCATAGTTAATCGTGTGGCTCGAGAGGAACGACTTAGTGGAATGGGAACTACTGCTGTTGTAGTCGCTAAGGTAGATAATAATCTACTTTGGGCTAGTGTCGGTGACAGTAGACTCTATATTTATAGAAATGATGAATTGACTCAAATTACCACGGATCACTCTATGGTTCAACAGCTATTAGATGCTGGAGAAATTACAAAGGAAGAGATGATTGTTCATCCTCAACGTAATTTATTAACTAGAGCCGTTGGTGTTGAAGAAGATTTACATGTCGATAGTGGTACACTACCTGTAAAATCCGGAGATAGAATTCTATTATGCACAGATGGATTGTCTGGGTATATCAGTGATGAAAGAATACGAGAAGTATTACATGATGTTGATGATAATACAGAGGTATTAAATATATTGATTACTGATGTATATCATGCTGGTGCCGGTGATAATGTTACCATTATAGTAGGAACAATCTAATCTAGATATGGAGAGTTATAAATATTATGAAGATTAAAGATACATTGCTGGATAATCGATATCGTATCCTGACCAAGATTGGTGTTGGCGGAATGGCCGACGTATATAAAGGTGAAGATACTTTATTAGGCCGTCCAGTAGCCATAAAAATTTTACATTCAAACTTTGCTAGTGACGATGAATTCGTAAGTCGATTTAAACGAGAAGCGCAGGCCGCGGGCAAGTTAAATCATCCTAATATCGTGAATATGTATGATGTAGGTTATGATCAAGGCATGCATTACATCATCATGGAATATGTAGACGGTGAAACACTTAAAGAATATATTACCCGTCATCATCGACTATCCATTGACGAAGCAGTTAAGATTACTATTGCTATAGGTGAGGGCTTAGAACATGCCCATGCAATGGGAATCGTTCATTGCGATATCAAACCACATAATGTAATTATTACAAATACAGGCCGTGTAAAGGTGACTGATTTTGGCATTGCTCGCGCCATGAATACCACTAACACTGTTATGTACACAAATTCTATAATGGGGTCTGCTCATTATCTTTCACCGGAACAAGCCAGTGGAAAACCTGTAGATGGAAATACAGATATTTATTCTCTAGGTGTTGTTTTGTATGAAATGTTAACCGGTAAGGTTCCTTTTGAAGGAGAAACACCAATTGCAGTTGCATTAAAGCATGTACGAGAAAAGGTAATTCCACCTACAAGGTATAATCCTTCAATACCACCATTGTTAGAAGCAGTTGTGATGAAAGCACTAGCCAAAAATCCTGCTGATCGATTTGATTCCATATCTGAAATGATGGGGGATTTACGTTTATCTCAAGGCTTTACGATGGGAAAAACACAACGTCATGAACCATACGATTTTGCGACACAAATGATTCCGGCTGTAGATCCAGATACATTAGATGATTTCAGTGATATCGATGATCCTACGCCTAATGAGGAAAAAAAGAAATCTATGCTTAGTAAGATTGCATCTATACCACAAAAATATATAGTTCTTGGTGCTGCCGTTATTTTCTTGATTGCATTTTTAGGGGCATTCTTGAGTTATGGTAATTTTTGGAGTAATACTACTGTTGATGTACCAAATGTAGTAGGAAAACAAGTCTCTGTGGCCAAAAACATTTTGGAAGATAAACACTTACGCGTATCCACAAGCGAGGTAACTAATACAGATGTTCCAGCAGGACAAGTTATTTCTCAAAGCCCTGGTGCAGGGGAAAAAGTTAAGGAACAACGTACAATTCATCTTGTTGTATCTAAAGGGGTAGGCGATATTACAGTTCCGGATTTATCTGGTTTGACTGTAGATCAGGCTCGTCAACGCCTTAAAGATTTAGGCTTAGTTGTGGGTAAAATCACGCAAGGCTCTGTAGAAGGAAAACCTGATAATGTTATAGTTGCACAAAGTCCATCTGGTGATTCCAAGGTGTCCAAAGGCACTACAGTTGATTTAGTTGTAAATAAAGCGCAAGCTAAGAAGGTTAAAATGCCAGATCTTATTGGTATGACCTTGAAAGATGCACGCCAAGTATTAAGTTCTAACAATATTGGTGTTAATCAGATTGCTGGTTCAGTAGATGATAAATCAATTGTTACAGAACAAAGTATAAAAGCTGGTGAAGAGGTTTCTGAAGGTAGTAGCTTAAATTTAACTACTGAATTAAAAGGAGATTCTTCAAAAAAAGACGACTCTAACCAAAGCTCTTCTAACAGAACGAAAGGGTCTGTAGATATAACGGTACCATCTGGTTCTAAAAATCAAGAAGTCAAAATTGTAGTTAAGGATGATGAAGGATCTACCGTTATATACGATGACACAAACAAACCTGGTGATCGTATTGTAAAAAATGTATCTGGTGTTGGCAATGTTCGAATACAGGTGTATCTAAATGGTGCATTAGTTCAAGATACTGCGTTGTAGAGGCCATATGAATACAGGTATTGTAATTAAAAATATGAATGGTTACTTTTATATTCAAGATGAATTTGGAACCATTCATGAATGTAAGGTGCGGGGACGTATTAAAAAGTCAAAATATAGTTTGCTTGTTGGCGATCGTGTAGAGTTTTCAGAAGATGGATTTGTTGAGAATATTTTGCCACGTCACAATTCAATGATACGTCCCGCAGTTGCAAATATCGATCAAGTTATCCTTGTTGTTGCTGCCCATAATCCTGATATTAATGAGTTATTACTCGATAAAATGTTAGTAATGATTGAACATGCTGATATACCGGTCATTTTGTGCATAAATAAGTACGATGTCGGTGATGCATCAACAGATGTATTAATCGATAAGTATAAATCGATTGGATATCATGTTATCACTACATCTGCTATTAATCATATTGGCATTGATGAATTACGCAATCAATTGCAACATAAGGTTACTGCTTTTGCAGGACCATCAGGTGTTGGTAAAAGTAGCCTTTTAAATGCAGTGGATGAAAAATTCGCATTCCAGACGGGGAAGATAAGCGATAAGATTAAACGTGGGAAGCATACAACACGTCATGCCTCATTGTTTAGTTTAAATGCTGATTCATTTATCATGGATACACCTGGCTTTAGTTCTATTGAATTTACCGATATTACATTAGAACGATTACCTACACTATTCCCTGAATTTTCTGATTATGTGGAAGCCTGTAAATTTAATCCTTGTTATCATGAGCATGAGCCGATTTGTGGTATCAAGGAGGCTTTGGCAAATCAAAAAATTTTTGAAAGTCGCTATGATGCGTACAGGAATATTCGAAAAGATATACAGAACCAAAGAAAGAGGTTTTAAAATGATTAAAATAGCTCCATCTATGTTATCCGCAGATTTTTCAATATTGCGTGATGAGATTAAAAGTGTTGAACTTGCTGGTGCTGATTATCTTCATATCGATGTTATGGATGGACATTTCGTGCCCAATCTTACATTTGGCGCGCCTATTGTAAAAGCTATCCGCCCCCATACTGCGTTGCCATTTGATGTACATTTAATGGTCACTAATCCAGCTGATTATGTCGAAGAATATGCAAAGATTGGTGTTGAGTACTTTACCTTTCATCAAGAAACAGTTCCTCATATGCACCGATTGATACAGCAGATTAAATCCGCTGGTATGAAAGCAGGGGTTGCGCTCAACCCAGGGACACCAGTTTCAATGTTAGAAGATGTAGCCGGAGACTTAAATATGATTTTAATCATGTCCGTTAATCCAGGTTTTGGAGGGCAATCCTTTATTCCTCGGGCTGTAGAAAAAGTAAAACAAGCAAAACTTTTATTAGATTCAGTTGGTAATAATGATGCTGTAATAGAGGTTGATGGTGGTATTAATTATATTACATGCATACCAATCAAGGATGCAGGTGCTACCATGTTAGTTGCTGGATCTGCCGTATTTGGGGCTCCTGATAGAGCGAAGATGATCGAAGCAATACGTAATAACTAATATAAAATATGTATTATATCTAGATACGGGTATATATATGGGGATAAAGTCATAAGTTTTTTATTTTAAATATATACTATGACACAAAGAGTCAGTAATTCTTTTGTAATTACTGACTCTTTACTTGCTTTTAAAATATTTTTTTGTTAAAATTACTAGGTATGAAAAATATGCACGTCAGTGGACTTCGGTACTGTGCCTAATTTTGGGTGA
>CAUTOY010000038.1:0-12934 GCA_963539855.1 uncultured Veillonella sp. | reverse complement strand
TCACTGGCGACAGCTATGTAAAATCCTTAACTAACGAAGACACAACAGGCAGTAATATTCACTTGAATGGATATAAACTCGTTGTAGCTGATAAATAATGACAAAAGCACTACTCTGAATTATTACAATTCAAAGTAGTGCTTTCTTTTTTATTCGGCCAATCCTTGTTCTCTACCGATAATATCAGCAATTTCTTGGCATAAGGATTGTAATTCTTCTTGATTAGGACCTTCAGCCATCACGCGGATGAGTGGTTCTGTACCGGATGCACGTACGAGTACGCGGCCTTCGTCACCGAGTTCACCTTCAGCTGTTACGATAGCAGCCTTAATAATATCGTTTTCTTCCCAACCTGTTTTTGTAGCAACACGAACATTCACGAGAACTTGTGGGTATTTTGTCATAATGCCAGCCAATTCAGAAAGTGGTTGGCCTTTTTCTTTTACAAGAGCCGCTACTTGAACAGCAGTCAACATGCCATCACCAGTTGTATTATGGTCTAAGAAGATGACGTGACCAGATTGTTCACCGCCAATGGAAAGGTTGTGCTCACGCATGTATTCCAATACATAGCGGTCACCAACAGCAGTGGAAACGGTTTTCATACCGAGTTCTTCAGCTGCTTTGTGGAAGCCAATATTACTCATAACGGTACCAACTACAGTATCGCCTTTGAGTTTGCCCGCTTCTTTCAATTTAAGAGCACATAAAAGCATAATTTGGTCACCATCAAGGACTTGACCTTTCTCGTCAACTAACAAGCAACGATCTGCATCGCCATCATTGGCAATGCCTAAATCAGCATGGTGTTGTTGAACAGCTACTTGCAAGCCTTCGATATGGGTAGAACCACAATGATGATTGATATTTAAACCATCTGGATTGACATTGATATTGATAACCTTTGCGCCAAGACCAGACAAGATTTCTGGACCTACACTAGAAGCAGCGCCATTTGCACCATCATAGACAATCGTTAGACCTTCGAGGGATGTATCGATTGTATGACGAACAAAGTGAGCATAGTGATGTGCAAGATTTGCATTATACTCTACATGGCCAATACCAGCACCTGTAGGTCGAGGTAATTCGTTATCTGCACTTTGACGTACATATACTTCTAATTGATCTTCTACTTCATCTGGTAATTTAAAACCACTCCCATCAAAGAATTTAATACCATTATCTGGAAATGGGTTATGGGATGCAGAAATAACAGCGCCTGCATCAAAACCTTGTTGTTTTACAAGGTATGCTACAGCAGGTGTAGGAATGACGCCCGCCATAACTACATTACCACCTACAGAACAGATACCAGATGCCAATGCACATTCCAACATGGATCCAGAGATACGTGTATCTCTACCAATTAAAAATGTAGGATGTTCTTTTTCTTTACCAAAATGTGTTGCTGCTGCACGCCCCAAATGGTATGCCAATTCAGGTGTTAAAAACTCATTAACAACGCCGCGTACACCATCAGTACCAAATAATCGAGCCATATTCTCCTCCGTCTACAAACGAATGTATTTCAATCTATGTTGTGTGTATTATATCACACGAGTTTGTACTATTTATAAAATCCAGATTGAACTTTCACCATAACACGTAACTGTATAAATCTATTTGTGAAAGTATCATTTATTAGGTCTTGCATACATGCTCATGCACGCAATTGCTGTTTCTGCACCATCTAAAGCAGCACTCATGATACCACCTGCATAACCAGCACCTTCCCCCATTGGGTAAAATCCGCCCACCGTAGTGGATACGCGATTATCATCACGTCCCATACGAAGCGGTGAAGATGTTCGTGTTTCAACACCAGTCATACAGATTTCAGGGTTATCAAAGCCTTTGATACGGCGTCCCCAATACGGTAAGGCCCGTTCTAAAACAGACGATACATAATCAGGCAAACACTGATGCAAATCGCAATCTACAATATGAGGTTCATAACTATGTATACTATTTTCAGCATGAAGTGCATCAGACTGTTTCAAGAAAGAACCTACTGTTTGAGCTGGTGCATTATAGTTTGAACCACCTAACTCATACGCCTTGCGTTCCCATTCTCGTTGAAAAGCCACACCATCTAATGGATGTGTGCCAAAATCATCAGGTCCTACATTCACAACAATGGCACTATTAGCCACGCCACTATCACGCGCATATAAGCTCATTCCGTTCGTTACAACACCACCTGGCTCTGATGCAGATGCTACCACTTGTCCACCAGGACACATGCAGAAACTATAAGCTGTACGCCCCGATTCCTTATCATGATATACCAAGGAATACTCTGCAGCACCTAAACCTAGGCTCTTTGGATCCACACCGTACTGAGAATGATCGATAACTTCTTGTGGATGTTCAATACGAACACCAATAGCAAACGGCTTAGCTATCATATCGATACCGCGTTTAAATAGCATTTCATATGTATCTCGGGCACTATGACCTACACCAGATAAAACCAAAGTCGCATCAATACGCTCAGATTCATTCACCTCAATACCGACTATATGGTCATCATCAATGAATACATCTGTCACTTTAGCACCGAAGCGTACCTCTCCGCCCCACTCGATAATGCGCTCACGCATAGCTTTTACCATATGACGCAATTTATCTGTTCCTACATGAGGTTTATGTTTATATAAGATTTCTTCAGGTGCACCAAACTCTACAAAATATTTAGAAATTTCATGCAACCGTGGATGTGTAACACGAGTAGTCAACTTACCATCAGAAAATGTACCGGCGCCACCTTCACCGAATTGAACATTCGATTCCGGTTTAAAGGATCCCGTTTTCCAAAATGTTCCCACATCCTTTGCACGCGTATCTACATCCTGCCCTCGTTCCAACACGATAGGTCGATAGCCTTCACGGGCTAAATAAAAAGCAGCCATCATACCTGCCGGGCCAAACCCCATTACAACAGGTCTATGTGCGAGAGGTCTGTCACCAATTACAATCGGCCCAGGATCCTCTGGTGTAAACAAGGTAACATCCTTTTGCTTACCTAATTTTTTAATAAGTTTTTCTTCATGTTGCGCCTCTACAAAAAGGGTATACACAAATACAATGTTGGGTTTCTTACGTGCATCGACGGCACGTCTCACCACATGGATTTTCTGTATATGCCCCTTTAGTTGAGGGTATTTCTTTTCTACTATTTCCTCAATCGTAGTCTTTACCGTAACAGCTACGCGAAGATTTATTATTCTTATCATATCTATTCTTTTCTTTGTATATCCACTGTTACATTAACAGTAGTCACCTTACTAGTAAGGCCATCAGGAATCACTAAATTATAGGTAGAATCGATAGGTGCTGTAGCATTACTAATATCAATAGCTTCTGTTTTTAATTCAGAAACAGCATCCACCATTTCTTCACGTCCTGTAATTGTTATTTGTACAGGTTTAATCGTAATTCCTTTAACTTCATATCCATCCGCTACTTGACCAATAGTCGTCGCCGATACAGGTACAGCTTTATCTTTTCTAAGTAAGTTTAGTTCGTACTGTGCTTGACCTTGTGTTGGACTGATATTCACACTAAGCACATTTCCCGCATTATCCCAAGCTTCTAAATCGGCTACAGCACTAAAGTTTTTAGTTTGTCCAGCTACATTAACCTTCATTACTACACGTGTTGCTGCCATTACTTGTTGTTTACGACCAGATACCATTACTTCCTTCGGAATCACAGTAACCGATTTCATAGCCACATTATCTGGAATTTGTCCGATTGGCAAAATTTCAACAGGTAATTTCTTTGATGCATATTCATCAACATTAATCGTTACCGTATCAGGTTTAACCTCTACTAACGTCATACCCGATGGTGGATTAAAGTGAATTGTTACATTATTTTGACCAGTGGAAACACCAGATGCATCAATATAGGCCTTAAGGTTTTCAGATTTTAAATTAATAATCGTATCACGTGGTCCACTAAGCGTAACACGAACAAATTCTGGTGTATCTTCAATAATATAATTAGATGCTAAATTTTGCACCTGTATAGGTACCGTATAAGAAACCTCCATCACAGGGTTTTGGTCACGCATGATGAAAAACCACATGACGATGGCTGCTAATAATGAAAGTATTTTTGCAGGCCAATTGCGTTTTAAGTGAATCATCATCTCTTGTCACCCCATTTCCACATACTCGTAATATTTTGACGAGGTCTTTCCATAAATGTGCGAAGAGCCTCTTTAATTTGGTCTTCTGGCAAATGACGATAAATATGACCACCATAGGTATAAGAAATAACGCCTGTTTCTTCACTGACAACAACGACAACCGCATCTGTTTGTTCAGACAAGCCGATAGCCGCACGGTGACGTGTACCAAGCTCGGTACTCAATGTACGGTCCTCTGTAAGCGGCAATAGACAACCTGCAGCCTGAATGCGGCCATTGCGGATAATCATAGCACCATCATGAAGTGGCGTACTAGGAACGAAAATATTTTTAATCAGTTCCCGACTCAGTACCGCATCAACAATAATACCTGTATCGATAAAGTCATTTAATCCTACCTCACGTTCGAATACGATGAGGGCCCCTGTATGCTCGCGAGACATAACGCGAGCTGCTGCCATCACTTCATTGATGGCCATATCCATTTCTTCGTCGTTTACATTCTGTGCTTTGCTGAAAATTCGCCCGCGCCCAAGTTGCTCTAGGGCACGACGTAGTTCCGGTTGAAACACGACAGGTAATGCAAAGAGGATAACAGTCATCCCTTGTTGAAGAATCCAGTTAATAACATACAAATTCATTACATGGCTTAGAACATTTAAAACAGCCAAGAATAATAACCCTTTTAACAAGGCCACAGCACGTGTATCCTTTAAGAGTTTATACATATAGTAAATACCGATAGCAACTGTCAAGATGTCAATAACATCAAGAATTCTAAAGGTATGTATGAGGGCTTCAAAATGCATATGTGCAACTCCTTATACAAAATAATAAGGTACAGCCATTACATTAGCTGTACCTTATATTTTAACCCATTTCATGAGCACTGTAAATTTAAAACGAAGTCATACATTCTGCGTTTTAATCCATACATCCATGCAACCGCCACAGACCATGCCTTCCTTTACGGCTACATCATCATTTAATTTTACTTCGATACGTCGATACTGCTCCTTCTTCTTCATGGAATCAATGGCACTAAGGCGTATTTCATTTTCTGCACGGCCACCACCGATAGTGCCAAAAATAGATCCATCAGGAAATACAACCATTGAGGTACCTGCTTTACGAGGCGTAGAACCAGCCGTATGAAGAATTGTTGCCACTGCTAGTGTTTCACCTGTGCGTTGACTCAAATATTCTACAAATTCACGATTCATGACTTACAACTCTCTTTCTGCGTAAAAACTGACCTTGTTTACCTCGTACAACAGCAAGATACTCACTGACGATAGATAAGGCAATCTCTTCTGGTGTTTGAGCACCTAAATCGAGGCCAATAGGAGCATAGATCATATCGAGTTCCTCTTGCGTCCAACCTTTGGCTTTCAAATTTTCTAATGCATAATGAATGCGTTGTTGACTGCCCATAACACCCGTATACGTAGGCAATTGTTCTCTCAATTGTTCAAGGCACGTATTATCGAATTCATGGGCTCTCGTAACGATAATAAAGCCATTATACTCATCAAGAGGTAACTTGTCTCTAAAATCATTCAACGGCAAACATTTTCTTGTTACACGTTCATCAAAGAATTCAGGCACCACATATTCAGGTCGATCATCGACGACCGTAGTACGACATCCGATAAATAATAATAAATCCGTAATGGCCCGACTCACATGACCTGCCCCAAGTACAAGTACAGATGGATCTTTTTCAATAGGCTCAACAAAGCATTCAGTGCTACCAAACACACATAAAGCATTCGGCTTAACTCTATTTAGTGCAAAGCCTTCTATAGCGTCACCATATAATATATCCCCATCCTGATTATAGATAGTCCTATTTCCTTGACGAGGCCCCGATAAAATAGTCACCAAAAATGTCGGTTCCGTGACCTGCAATCGGTCTTTCATAATATCATAAATGCTTTCCATCTTTATTCCTTTCATAGTCCCATGCTGTAACAGCCTCTAAAACACCGCCACCAACAGCGAGGGATTTGTCAGAAATACTATAACAATGCGATTCCTCACAACGAGCATCCACATCAGCTAATTTAAAATGGTCAGAAACGATGAGCCCCGTTTTTAAAATACCCCGTAATGTACCGGTAATCTTAGCTCGCACCGGTTCTTCATCGACATAACCAATCACCTCATTAGCTTGCACCACATCACCAATATGGCGTTTAGCTGTAAATAAACCTGCCTTTGGTGAATGAATCACACGCTCATGCGTATAGCCACCCACATTGCCAGGAATCCCCGTATTAGGTTCTGCTTCACCATCATAGATACAGCGTCCCAAATTATGTCCACGCATAGTTTCGATGACCACGTTCACATCTCGGCCAGCACTAAATCCAGGTCCTACACCAATAACAAAGGGTGCATCGAGTCTAGTAGTCCCCAAATTCTTTTTAGCCAAAATGGCATCTACAACAACATCTGGATGTAGTTGATCTAATAGCTCCTCATAAGACGATGTTACAACAGGAATCACCCCTTGTGATAAAGTGTCCTGAACTTCATCGATACACACATGACGTGCGACTAACCTTTCAAGAATCATTTCACCGCAATGAACAGCATTGCCATAACTAACCTCTCTGCGAATCATAGTAGGTATAGCAATTTCATTAACCACTACAGGATACCCTGCACGTCTCAATCTATAAATTGCACCGGAAGCAATATCGCCGCCTCCGCGCACAAGTATTAAAGGCTTCATACACCCTCACTTTCACGATGTTGTAACTCGTTATAATCCTCTGGCGTATCTATATCAAATCCCCATTCAGGAATAATACTTACATATTCTACAAAATTCTGCCCCACACCACGAATAATCGTTCGTCCACCATGATCACCCTCGATGTGTTGCAACGCCTCAAACCAATGGGAACCAAATAAAACTGGATTGCCCGGGTGTTGAGCTGTTCCATATTTAGGTACTACGATTGTTCTATTTGCTTCATCCCTATGCTGTCGAAAGCTAGTGATGAGTTGTTCAACAACCATTGGTTTTAGTAACGGTTGATCAGACACAGAGCAAATAATACCATCTAAAGTGTGTGTGCCAAATTCATTCATTAAGTATTGCACGCCTAATGCGATGGATGTGCCTTGACCTAAATCAGAACATTCGTTATGAATAATGGAAAATCCATAACTACTAGCAATATGGTCAATATCAAGGTCCCCAGTTGTAACGGCAACCATTGGATAGTTTTTTAAATTCCATGAAGAATTAGTTTGTTCCCAGCCAATCTGTAGTGCGTCACATACCGCATCAAGAATCGTCTTTCCGCGCCACAGAAGTAATTGTTTGTTTGTTCCCATTCGTCGCGACTGACCTGCTGCTAACAGGACAAGGCCAATACAAGGTGTTTCTCGTGAAAGGGCGCCCCCTAAGGGAGCGCTTTCACCTGTCTTATATGCCATTTTGCTACCTAGCGACATTGAATAATGCGACGAATTTCACAACTAGCCTTATACCCATCAGCCAACACAATGGCCGTAATATCACTATCTACCACATGGCTTATGAAATCATCAATAATACGATGTTGCACCGTGTCATAACCAGTACAGAACAAGATTTTCTTGCCCTTACTATATTGGAACAAACCTTGCTTATGAAGCACAATTTGAGCAAGCATGCTCGGTGTTACAATAGCGCCTTCCTCACGATTAACGATAGATTGAACTAACTCTAAGTTATGTACATGGTCCTCATCTAAAGAGGCCCCTAGCATTTGAAGATTTACAACACCTATTGTAGTCTTTGTTTGGCTAGGAATAACAGGTTCCGTATGTTTTGGCGCCTTAAGCCATTTTTCTTTAGCCCCATCGGCCTCTACAACAATTTGCCAATTAGGATGCAAGACGCTAAGATTATCAATACTTTCACAATCTACAGAGTCTACCTTAGTTCTGGTAATACCACTAAACCAGGCACCACAATAGCCTTGTTGAATACGTTTAGTACAATATTCATCTACATCATTAATATCCTTTGTATAAATAGGTTCGTACTGAGCCACTTGAGATTCGTATAATTGTGTCGTAGTGGTCACCACGATAGGTCGCCCTTGCAACCTGCCATACTCTACTAGCTTAGATAAAACCGTTGTTTTACCACCTGCACCAACCAATGCAACAATGCCTGGTTGAATAAGACGATTCCAGTACTGCGTTTGTGATGTCATAGCACGAGGCCCCCTTTAGGAATGTAGAAATAGTTATACTTTATATTTCTCGTCCATCCCCATAAATACCTTCTCTGGTGTCATAGGTAATGTACGAATATCCGCACCAACTGCATTTTTTACAGCATGCTGTATTGCGGGACAAGCCGTATTAATAACAATTTCACCGATGGATTTAACACCATATGCGCCACTTTCCTCATATGATTCAACAAAGGCTGTATGTATTTCACCAATATCTTGACGTGTAGGAATCTTATAGGTCATGAAATTATTGGTTTCTAAACGACCATTACTAGAGTATCTAACATCTTCATACAAAGCCATACCGATAGCTTGCACCGCGCCGCCTTCAACCTGTACACGCGCTAATTTAGGGTTCACAACGGTACCACAATCTACACAATTATACATATGTAACGGTATAATTTGCCCCGTTTGTTTGTCTACCTTAACTTCCGCAATAGAGGCCATAAATGGTGGTGGAGAGGTATGACTCCCCCACGTTGCAAAACCCGTTAGTTGTTCTGATGTAGTTCCTACTAATAGCTTAGGTGCTAACTCTTGAACGGACATTTTCTTTGTGCCGTCCTTAGTCGTACCTACTAGGCCGTCAAAATCAACATCTTCTGGTGTAACATCCATAAATTGCGCTAATTTATGGATTATCTTTTCTCTCAATTCTTCAGCCGCCATCTTCGCCGCGGTTCCCGTTACATAGGTAGTACTCGATGCATAAGAGCCTGGATCGAATGGTACGATATCCGTATCAGATTCGATAACCGTCATAGATTCCATCGGGCAACCAAGGGCTTCGCAAGCCATTTGTGTAAGAATTGTATTAGCCCCCATGCCCATATCGGAAGAGCCCGTATACAATGTATAGTTGCCATCATCGCCAAGGCGAATTTCTACAGATGCTACGTCGATATTAGCAACACCGGACCCTTGCAAGGCAAGAGCCATACCTAAACCGCCGCGATAGCGCTCATCAATATCCCAACTATGAGGACGTTCATCCCAACGGGCCATTTCCTTAACCTTATTTACGGTTTCTTGGAATAGTCCAGAATCCATAATTTCATCAGGATCATATACTAAGCTGCGTTCACCAGCAGCAATCAAATTCTTTTGACGAAGTTCAGCTGGGTCGATTCCCATTTCATCTGCTAATCGATTAACGGCACACTCCAACGGCCACAATGCTTCTGTAGCACCATAGCCACGGAAGGCACCGCCCGGCGTATGGTTCATGTAAACACCTTCCGTGCCGTAGTGCACCGCTTTTGCCTTGTTATACAATGGCACGGACTTGTGTTCCCCTGCTGTAGTCGTAGTAAAGCAGTGGGTTGCATGAGCCCCAGCATCAGTAATAGAATCCATATCAATAACTTGGATAATGCCATCCTTTGTAGCACCTACGCGAATATACCATTCACGAGCATGACGTGTAGTAGAACAAGTTTGTGCTTCCGTTCTATCATATAGTAAATAACATGGCTTTTGTAATTTCCAAGTTACAAATGCTGTCATCAATTCGGTACAAGCTGTTTGTTTTGAACCAAACCCACCTCCAATACGAGGTTTAATAACACGAATCTTAGAGGCTGGAATACCTAGTGCCCGCGCGATATGACGACGTACATGAAACACGATTTGCGTAGAGCTGACAATGACAATACGTCCTAAATGATCAATATAACCAAAGCTTTGGAATGGTTCCATTGCGGATTGACGTGTTGCTTGGTCAAAATAAGTGCCTTCTACAACATAGTCGCATTTCGCAAGTTCTGCTTCAATATCGCCAACACGTTTATGGTACGATACACAAATATTACGTTTATAATCTTGTCCCACTGGAATATGATTGAGGATATCCTCCTCAGGATGAACCACTGTTTCATGATCTATAGCCGTATGCAAATCAAGTACAGGTTTTTGAACCTCATATTCCACCTTAATAAGAGGCATTGCCTTTAATGCTGTAGCTTCATCTTTAGCCACAATGAGGGCCACTTCATCGCCTACATAGCGGACTACAGGATCAAGAATCAACGCATCATAAGCAGATGGCTCTGGATACGTTTGACCCGCTAATGTAAAACGCGTATTCGGTACATCTTCATAGGTAAAAATAGCCTCTACACCAGGGATTAGTTTAGCTTTAGATGTATCGATAGATTTAATTCTCGCCTGCGCATGAGGACTACGCAACACCTTAATAATGAGGGCATCTTTTGGTACAAAATCTCCTGTATAGGAAGGTTTACCGCTGAGTATGCCCTTGGCATCGACTTTATCATAAGACTTACCAACGTGCTTCATTATAAACCTCCTTGTAGATACTTACGAACGCCTCGAAGTTGCGATTCATAACCAGTACAGCGGCAGAGATTTCCAATCAAATATTCTCGAATTTCATCATCACTGGCATTAGGATTTCTACGCTTCAATGCGATGGCACTCATCATCATACCAGTAGTACAGAAACCACATTGGTCCGCCCCTTCAGATGCAAGGCAGTCAGCCAGCATAGACGCATCTTCTTCCAGTCCTTCAAGCGTTGTAATTGTATGACCTGGCGCACGAAATGTAGGGTATGCACAGGATAGCGTGATTTCATCATCCACCCAAACAGTGCATAAACCACAGTTTGTCGTATCACAGCCACAACGTACACTATAATAACCTAAGTTACGCAACGTAGTTAATAGCATTTCATCCGTTGGCACATTAACGGTTACATTTTTATTATTAATATTCAATACTAATTCCATTATTGTGCCACCTCCTTAACTAACCGACGAACCATGGCTTTAGCCATTTCTATGCGATATTCTTTCGATGCATGAGAATTTTTTTGATACACTAATTCCTCTGATGCAATCCGTGCTGCCTCATCTAATGCATCTAATCCTTTTTCTGAAAGCAAAGCACTGGCTTTCTCAGCCAATTGTGGCGCACCTGGACGAGTCCCGACATAGATTTCATAGGCTTTACCATCACGGCGAATCGATCCCGTCAAATACGGAAAATCGCCACGAGAAATGCGCAATGCCTCAATCGCAACAGGTACTTCGCGTTTAGGGATGCGAATTTCAACTAAAATATCACGTTCCCGATAATTCATATAATCCCTCATGGACATGCGACCACCTTTATAGGTTACGATGTCTGCATGAACAGCCAACAAGGCGGGAATAATATCGGAGAAACCAAATTTACTAGCCACGGAACCGCCCATAGTCGCCATATTTCTAAACTGTACACCTAGGATTTCCTTGATACCTCGCACAACAACTCCACCACAGAATTGTTGTAATGGTTCAAACCGTTCTACATCGCCTTGAGTCGCCATAGCACCAATAACAAATTCGTTATCTTCTTCACGAACATATCGTAAATCTAATCCTGCCATATCGATTATTGCAGGCCATGTGCGGCGCCCCAATCGCAGCCAACACCCTCCCGCAAGCATAGGTGCCATCTTATTTTTTATAGCCATCTCATAGGCCTCTTCCACCGTCTTCGGTTGTAATACTTTCAAAAAGGCTAACATAATCTATCCTCTCAATGGTATACTAAAAACAATCATTATCTTAAGCCATTTACTATTAGCAATGTTGCCATAAACCTTTTATTTTTACTTATATATATAATTGTAACAACTATTACATCGTAAATCTATGACAAACAATATAAAATTACAAGAAGTTTGCAAACAATTACATATACCCGTAGTGGGCACCACGTCATGGCCACTCCCCATAGAGGCGCGCAAAATTTTGCAGGAATCTAATCCCTGTCCATTCACAGCAGCCGACATAGACGAACGACTAATGGGCACAACGGACTTTATGCCACGCAGCGCCATCGTCTGTCTATTTCCCTATCATGTACCACATGAAGGTCCTACAAATCTATCCCGTTACACGTGGGCCACTGATTACCATCTCGTTGTGACAGACTATTTACAACGCCTCGTAGATGAACTAAAAAGGGCCGCTCAAGATGCATCATTCTCTATCCATTGCGATACGAGTCCCTTGGCCGATCGGTATATGGCGTATTTAGCAGGTCTTGGATTCTACGGTAAAAACAAATGCTTTATCAATCCAACTTGGGGTTCTTATATCGTTATCGGCACTGTGCTTACTACATTAGAGTTTGAACCCAACACGCCTATGGCCGATACGTGTATAGGTTGTAATCGGTGCATTACCTCCTGCTTAGGTCAATGTCTAAATGGCAAAGAATTTAATTACGCCACCTGTAAAAGCTATTTAACGCAAAAAAAAGACGATCTCACAGATGATGAACAAGCCATCATCAGGAAATCACCCTTGCTATTCGGTTGTGATGTATGCCAAGAGGTATGCCCTCATAATAAGGACTTACCTGCAACACCCATTATTGAATTTCAATCTATCGAGCCTTATGTGGATGTTGCCGAATTAGAGTCCATGACCAATAAGGAATTTAAAGCAAAACACGGGCATCGAGCCTTCTCATGGCGCGGCAAAAAGATATTGATACGCAATCAGGAATATATTAC
>CAUTOY010000037.1:0-13027 GCA_963539855.1 uncultured Veillonella sp. | reverse complement strand
TCTTATAGAAAATTTTTATAAGAGGTCTTTTTTTGTGGCATTTTACTGGTGTGTAGTGTACAATATCAAGTGATTAATTATCTTAGGAGAACGTATATGAACACTATATTAGATATTTGTAAACGATCACTATATATGAATATATTTATCGTAGCCATTCCGGTTATTTCTTATATGATTCATAATGGATCTAGCGCTACAGTGGCATTGGTATGGTATTTGTTGCTATCCTTGTGTATTCCTTGGGCCTATTTATCGTTTAATACTAGTACATTTGGAGTTGAAAACAAACGGATTAACCGCATTATATATGTGTTGGGTTGGCTCGTTATTCAGTTTATTACCTATAAGCTAATGTTTCTTGGGTTGGACTTAAATTGGCTTTGGGGCTTGCCGTCTGTTGGACGTGATATTATCTTCCTTGTCGGTATGTATGGTCAGGTTACTATTGTTCTCATCATAGCTTATTTAATTTCTCGATTGTTGGGAGGTTCGCATGAATAAGCAGTTTATTGTATTTACTTTAATTAGTGCTTTTTTTGTAAGTGCAGTGACTGCTGTATTACATCAAACCGGTTTGGGTTCTCCATATTTCACATTCCCCGTTTTATCTCTATTGGTACCTATTCTCTTACAACGGATGCGACAAGGGCAATTTAGTGAATTACCACTTCATATGGGGTATCATGTATACAGTTGGGCCATTTTTACGGTTATTAATTTATTTACTACGCCGTTCAATGTAACATTAGAAAATCAAGCGCTTATAGTACTAGTTTTTTTAGGTGTATATTTCTTTACACAGGTTTTGCTTGAGTTGGTAGCTCTATTAATGACATTGTTCTTTAAACGTAGTCATAGATGGGGTGCAGTTGATGAAGCTTTAGATATGGCCATGTACATTCTACCAATTTCATTTATCTATTTAGGTTCTATTTTTTACATCAATTTGACAGATCCTATCATGGTAGCTTATTTTGGCCCTACCATTAGTTTGAATGCTTTAGTGGGGGAATTCCTATTCATCATCATTTCGATGTTGGTCTTTGCATTCTATATGTACCCTCGGAATGGTGAATATAAAGGGGTTAGATTATTACGTATTGTCGTTACTGCTGCTATGTTATTAGCTATGAACGGTCATATATTGTATGGTGGGTATATTCCGGAATTTGTGAAAGCAATAGCACCTATGGTATTCCCAATTTATCAAGGTAATCCACTTGTATTCTTTACACCGTGGTTATTAGAACTTGTGTTTATTATCGTATCTGTATTAATTGGCAAATTAGTAGAGATAGGTGTAATAAAAGCTCTTACTAAGAGCAAACGTTAATTTTATTTCTAGTTTCGACTCATATCCTAAGAGAATGAGAGCGGAGGAGGATTTTTATGAATGAAAATGTGAAGGATGGTAACCAACAGGTATCAATCCAAGAACAGGAATCAGAACAATTGGAGCGCAAACAGAGTAAGGAGACCGTTACAAAATCGGGCTTAACATTGCGCGAATTAACTATTGTGGGCCTATTAGCGGCCATTACTATTATTTTAGGCCTTTCTGGCTATGGTATTATGGCCTTAGGACCATTAAATGTTACTACATTACATGTGCCGGCATTAATTGGTGCCTTAGTTGAAGGGCCTAAGGTTGGCGCGTTTGTAGGATTGATTTTTGGTGTCTATAGCTTCTGGCAAAATTTTACGGCACCAAATATTTTGTCACCACTGTTTATTAATCCGTTAGTATCAGTATTACCTCGGATTATATTCCCTGTATTAGCTGTTTTGGTATACAGAGCCTTGTGGAAGGTACCACAAGGACCGCGCTTGATAGTTTCTGCATTTATGGGCACTATATTCCATACATGTATGGTAATGGGGCTAATCTATGTGATATATGCCGATATGTTCGCACAGGCAATGCATCTTTCATCAGATCAAGTTATCGGAACTATTTTAGTATTGTCTGTTACTCATGGTATTCCAGAAGCAATTTTCGCAGGCGTTATTGTAACACCGATTGCGTTGGCGTTGCGTAAAGCATTGCGTAAGGACGTACAAAAATAATTTATATTTTACATAGTTTGAATATCTATGATAAAATAACAGTAATACATTAAGTATTGAGGAGGATAATCATGGCTAAACGTATTCGTACAATCAACACTGAATCTTTACAAAAAACTGCTAAAACTGGCGGTTGTGGTGAATGCCAAACTTCTTGCCAATCCGCTTGCAAAACAAGCTGTACAGTAGGCAACCAAGTTTGCAAACAAAAATAATAAAAAGAGAGCCCATGGCTCTCTTTTTTTATGTATGTAATATATACATACTATTTATGGTATATATTTATGAGGACTTTCAGCACGATAGACAAAAAATGTGGTACAATTATCTAGAAAGTTCTATATAGTTTAGCACTTTCACATACACATAATTTGGAGGTACCATGTTAGAATTAAAACCAATGATCCATAAGTTTCGGATGAAAGATAACTACTATTGTTTAGATGTAAATAGCGGTATCATTCACGTTATTGATGAACTCATTGATAAAGTATTAGATATATATGATGGCACCAATCGTGATGCAGTCTATGCTGCGTTAGATAGCTCTCAAGATCCGATAGAATTAAATGAAATCATGGATGAATTAGATGAACTCATCGCTGCAGAACAACTATTTGCTCCTATGAGTGCCGAATTCAAGCTCGTAGTTGGGGAAAAACCAATCGTTAAAGCATTGTGTCTTAATATTGCTCATGACTGTAATTTAGCATGTAAATATTGCTTTGCTAGTCAAGGTGATTACGGCGGTGTAAAACGCGAATTAATGAGCTTTGATGTAGCTAAACGTGCTGTTGATTTTCTCATTCAAATGAGTGGCACTCGTCAACATTGCGAAATCGATTTCTTCGGCGGTGAACCTCTTCTTAATTGGGATGTGGTGAAACAAACTGTAGAATATATTGAGCAAGAGGCGCCAAAACATAATAAAATCTTTAAATTGACGTTGACTACAAATGGTATGTTATTGTCTCAAGAAAAAATTGATTATGTAAACGAACATAAAATGAGCTTGGTCTTGTCTCTAGATGGCCGAGAAGATGTGCATAATGCTATGCGCCCAGTCGCTGGCAGTGGTGCTAACTCTTATGAGTATATTGCTAAAAATCTTGTAAATGCTGTAAAGCAACGTCATGGTTTAGAATATTATGTACGCGGTACATATACGCATAAGAATCTTGACTTTACTAAAGATGTATTGGCTATGTCTGACTTAGGCTTTGAACATTTATCCATGGAACCTGTAGTTGGTGAAGAGGGCGATTATGTACTTCGCGAAGAAGATTGGCCAATGCTTGAGAAAGAATATGAAAAATTAGCAGATATATATTTGCAACGCCAAAAGGACGGGTGGGGTGAGAAATTTAATTTCTTCCATTTCCGTATGGACTTGTACCGTGGGCCTTGCATGGCAAAACGTTTGCGTGGTTGTGGGGCTGGTCATGAATATATGGCTGTCGTACCAAATGGAGATATTTATCCATGCCATCAATTTGTAGGAAAAGATGGTTATATACTTGGTAATGTATATGAAGGTTTAAAAAATACTGAAATTCCAAAGGATTTCCGTAATACACATGTGTTTACAAAACCTATCTGTGCAGAATGTTGGGCTAAGTTCTTCTGTTCTGGTGGCTGTCATGCCAATAACATTACGTTGGGTGGAGATTTACAAACTCCTTATGAGTTTGGCTGTCGCTTACAAAAGAAACGAATTGAATGTGCCATTATGATTCAAGCAGAACTTGAGCAAGCCGGCATCGATGGTAGTATTCCTGTAGCATTAGGATAGACATTTTACATATTGTTATACTTTTTGTAATAGGAGCCACTATGGACACTAGATTGGAAGACAAACAAACTATTGAACGTTGGGGGATTCGATTTACAGGTATTGTACAAGGGGTCGGATTTCGACCCCTTGTTTCTATGTGGGCCCACCAATTAGGAATTAGTGGATTTGTATATAATGATAGTTCCGGTGTATATGTAGAGGCCCAATCCGATATAGATACATTGCAATTATTTGTTGATACAATCCAGGAAGAACAGCCGCGATTATGCCGTATCACACATGTGAGCATTATAAAGCTTAATTCGTCTATTAATGATGATGAAAAAGAATTTGTTATCGCTCAGTCTCCTGTGGACGGTACTGTAAATACATTCATTAGCGCCGATACATCACCGTGTGATGATTGTTTAGCTGAAATGAAGGAACTTGGTAGGAGATATGATTATCCTTTTATTAACTGTACCAATTGTGGCCCCCGATATTCTATTATTAAATCTATGCCTTATGATCGAGAACGAACTACCATGTCTGATTTCACCATGTGTGAAGCTTGTCATGATGAATACGTAGATGTGAATGGCCGCAGGTATCATGCGGAACCAAATGCTTGTTCTAGTTGTGGCCCTGCTTACCAATTATTCGATTTAGATGGGCGTCAATGGTCCGGTGATAATTGTTTTGAAAGAACTCGAGAACTTATTGCTAATGGGGCGATAGTAGCCGTTAAGGGTATTGGTGGCTATCATTTAGTGTGTGATGCTACTAATGATAAAGCCGTTCAAACTTTACGAGAACGTAAGCGACGCAGAGATAAGCCACTAGCTCTTATGGTAGGCTCTATTGATGTTTTGGAGGACTTTGCCATTGTTAGTGATGGTGATTTAGATGCCTTAACTGATATGGCAAGGCCTATTGTGCTACTAGAAAAGAAGGCTGATGCTACTTTGCCTATAAGTGATTTAGTAGCACCCAATAATCATATGATTGGTGTAATGCTACCATATGCACCAATTCACTATGTATTATTGCCAGATGATGCGGTTTGGGTGATGACAAGCGGTAATGCAAGTGGAGACTCTGTCATTTATGAAGATGATAAAGCATTCTCCCAATTGTTTGGAGTAGCGGATTATTTCTTGACACATAATCGTCAAATTTACGCGCCTGTAGATGATTCAATTGTATCAGTGGTGGAAAATACACCTATTTTAATTCGTCGAAGTCGTGGGTATATTCCTGAACCAATTCATTGTGAGTCGATTAAAGATATACCAATACTTGCTATGGGCAGTGATTTAAAGAATACATTTGCGGTTAATAAAAAGCAGGAGGTATTGCTAGGACCTCATATAGGTGATTTAGCAAGTGAATCAACTCATGAAACCTTTGAGTGGGCTATCAAACGATATGAACAGCTGTTTGATGTAAAGCCGAAAGCAATTGTTATGGATAAGCATCCTGCATTTTTTTCATCTAATTATGGAAGAAGGTTGAGTCAAACCTTGTGTGTTCCTGCTATAGAAGTTCAACATCACCACAGTCATATTGCGGCAGTTATGGCCGAGTATGATTTGAAATACCCCGTACTAGGTATTTGTTTTGATGGTACTGGATATGGGGATGATGATACCATTTGGGGCGGTGAATTTATGTTATGTTATGGTGCAGAGTATATGCGTGTTGCTCACATACATGTAGCCCCTTTACCTGGTGGTGAAAAAGCAGTACAAGAACCGTGGCGTCAAGCTTTATGGTACGTACGGAATTATTATGGAGATGAGTTGCCTAATATATACAAAAAATGGTTAACTACATTGCCTAAAGGCTGGCAAATTCTAGATAAGGCATTACAATCAGATATGTCTATGATGATGACATCTAGTGCGGGCAGATTGTTCGATGTAATTGGTTGTTTGTTGGGATTAGGAAATGAACATTCTTTTGATGCACAAATTGCCATTGCCTTGGAATCTGCATGTCAAGATGAAGAAGGTCGATTGTTAGATTTTAATTATGATGGTCAAGTGCTAGATCTTGTACCTGCAGTACAGCAGATTATGGATGGTTATTCTCGAGGCGAAAGTGTATCTTCATTAGCAGCGAGCTTTCATAAAACGTTAGCTATCGCAATTTGTGAAGTGGGATCTGATCTATGTGAACGCTATGGCATCGATGATGTATGTATCGGTGGTGGTGTTTTTCAAAATCGTAGATTATTGTCGGCCTTACAACATAAATGGCATCATGGCACATTATATATAAATAAAAAAGTACCGTGTAATGACGGTGGTTTATCGTTGGGACAGTTGTGGATTGCTCATCAAAAAAATATATAAAAGTATCATTGGTTACATAAGAATTCTTAGTTTTGTGATACAATTAAATTAATCGAAATATATGGATTAATAGTTATAAATAGATGTATAAGTATATTTATAAAAGGAGGGCGTATGTGTTTAGCAGTACCAGCACAGTTAATTTCTATTAATGAAGCCATTGGTACGGTGGAATTAACAGGTGCAACGCGCGATTGTAGTTTGCTTCTCGTGCCAGATGCAAAGGTAGGAGACTGGTTATTAGTACATGCCGGTTTTGCAGTTCAAATTGTAGATGAAGAAGAAGCGAAGGCAACCTTAGATGCCTTCCGGGAGTTGGAAGAACTTGAAGAAGCTTACTTTACAGGAAAAACAGAAAACAGCTGATGCTTTATTACAACGTATTAGCGAACTACATACACCTGGTGAACGAGTGCGACTTATGGAAGTTTGTGGTACACATACAGTATCTATTTTTAGAGAAGGGTTACGACAATTATTGCCATCGGGAATAGAATTAGTCAGTGGGCCTGGATGTCCAGTGTGTGTAACTGACCAAGTGTATATGGATAAAGCTCTAGAGTATGCCAAACGTGACGATGTTATTATTGCAACCTTTGGGGATATGCTGAAGGTGCCAGGCAGTTATAGTAGTCTTAGTGAAGCTCAAACACAGGGTGCTCATATTCATGTTATCTATACGCCGTTAGAAGTGTTGGAGCTAAGTAAAAAACATCCGAATAAGTATATAGTATTTTTAGCTATAGGGTTTGAAACGACTATTGCCGTCATCGGTGCTACTGTGAAAGCTGTAGCACAGGCTGGCGTGAAAAATGTATTGTTCTTGGTATCTCATAAATTGGTTCCTCCCGCATTACGCGCCTTATTAGATCGACAAGAAGGACAAATTGATGGATTTATCTTGCCTGGGCATGTAAGTGTTATCATTGGAGAAAAACCATATCAATTTTTACCAGATGAGTATAAAATTCCCTCTTGTATTGCTGGTTTTGATGGGGTAGAAATATTATCTGCTATCGTCAATATTTTAGAACAACGGAAAAGTGGTCATTTTGAAGTAGGTAATACGTATCACTCTGTTGTTATGAAGGAAGGCAATCCTGTGGCTGTGCGTATGATGAATGAAATATATGATGTTTGTGATGATGCATGGCGTGGTATTGGTATAATTCCAAATTCTGGGTTACAGCTTAATGATGACTACGCATTTCTAGATGCAGAAAAGGTGTTACCTATACATTTAGAAAAACCATCCCTTGATCCTAAAGGCTGTCAATGTGGTAGTGTATTACAAGGTTTAATCAAACCTAATGAGTGTCCGCTTTTTGGAAAAGCCTGTACGCCAGATCATGCGGTAGGTGCTTGTATGGTATCTGTAGAAGGTAGTTGCGCTGCATGGTATAAGTATGGCTTTTCTAGCGGCGGATTAGCCTGGGAGGATTAAATGGAACGAGTTCGTTTAGTTCATGGCAATGGTGGCCGTTTTAGCCACGAGTTGACAGAACGATTTATATTGAAATATTTTACTAATGATTTGTTAGCTCCCTTACATGATGGGGCACAATTCCCGGTGGTATCTGGGCGAATGGCTTTCACAACAGATTCCTATGTTGTACAGCCCGCTTTTTTTCCAGGTGGTAATATCGGTAAATTAGCTGTATGTGGTACAGTTAACGACCTAGCTATGAATGGCGCTGTTCCCCAATATCTTAGCTGTGGTTTAATCTTAGAAGAAGGACTTCCTTTTGACGAATTAGAAGCAATTTTAAGCACTATGTCTGAAATGGCAAAGCTTGCGAATGTGCAAATTGTAACGGGTGATACGAAGGTCGTAAAAAAAGGTGAAGTTGATAAAATTTATATCAATACAGCTGGTATTGGTATGATTCCAGATGGTATAAATATAGGTCCGAATTTTGTGAAATCTAATATGGATATTATTCTGTCCGGATCTATTGGTGATCACTCTATAGCTGTCATGGGACAACGATTTGGGCTAGAATTATCGGATTCCATTAAGACTGACTGTGCTCCATTAAATCATATGGTTCATGCTGTTTTACATGAAGTAGGGCCTCAAGTTGCACTATTGCGCGATCCTACGCGCGGTGGCGTGGGTACCGTTCTTAAAGAAATTGCTGAACAAAGCCAAGTGGGCATAAAGGTTGAAGAATCGAAGCTTATCATTCATGATGAAGTGCGTTCTGTTTGCGATATTTTAGGTTATGATCCTTTGTACTTAGCAAATGAAGGTAAATGTATTTTCGTAGTAGACTCGGCTGTAACTAATCGTGTATTGGATATATTGCATGGTTTCCCAGAAGGACGTGAAGCAACACGGATCGGTGTCACCATGGATAAAAATATTGGCAAAGTAGGCCTACAAACATCTATTGGCGGTGTTCGTTTAGTAGATTTATTGGGTGAAGATCAAGTGCCGCGAATCTGTTGAGTCTCCTGGTCGTAGTTATATGCTTTATCCTTAAAACATAGTTAAAAATTAAATTGTATAAAATTCATAATAAACTCATTGTATTTTTATATAATTTTACTATCTTTAAGTGTAAGTATTTATACTTTCACTAGAAACTATGTATAGAATTTGTTAAAATATAAGTATCTATTAGGAGGCTTATCATGAAAAAGAAAATTATGACCGCTGTTCTAGGAATTTGTTTGACTACAACTGCATTTGGTGGCATTTTAACCACTCAAGCTGGCGGCTTAAGTAGCATCCTTGGTGGTGCTGCTAAAATTGGTGGCGTTGGCATCTTAGTTAGCAAATTTGGCCCACAAATCGATTCTTTCTTAAATAAATTACTAAAACAAAATAATTTGAGTACTGAATATACTACGAAGGTTGTACCTATCATTAGTATTGGTACAAAAGGGTATATTGGTGCTGCTCAAGTAACAGGCCCTGCATCTAGTATCGAACAAGTTAAGGCTGTTGCTCAAGTTGAAGGTAGCTTTAATGGCATGGTTCGTGTTAAAGGGTTAGTACCAGTAGATAGTACAAATCCAGTGGGTGCTTCCCGTGTTCAAGGTGTAGGTGTATCTGCACTTATTGATTTAAAAATTTAATGGCCACTGAGATACTTCTTTGGAAGTACTCAGAAAATAAGCACGGTCTTAGGCCCGTGCTTATTGTGCTGTTTAACGTATATGTCCCATAGAGGATAAGTTGTGGAGGATTATATGAAGAAGCAAGTACTTACACTTTTGATGGCATCTTTGTTGACAGGTACCGCATTTGCTGCACCTGGTACAGTAACGGAAAAAACACAAGTATTAGAAAGCACTGTATATGGTGCACCTCAAGATGGTGCCGTTGTAGATCGTATTAATCAATTGGATGAAACTGTATACGGCAACGGATTTTCTGGCAATACTGCTACATTGAGTAAACGTGTAGATTCTTTATATGATTCCGTTGAAGGCAGTGGTACCAATATTTCATTGCGTGAAGAAATGGACGCACTTGAATATACATACCAAAACAGCATTAATGATGGTTCCTTGGTAGAGCGTGTTGAAAAGATGGAACGTAGTGTGAATGGTAGAATTTCAACAGGATCATTACAAAAACGTATTATTAGCTTGAAAACCAAGGTGTATGGTAGTAATGTAACTCTTACAAATCAAGTAGGAACACTATCTTCTGATCACGTGTTCAAGGTAACACTAAATGATGCGGTATCCACAAAAACTAGTCATGAAGGGGATAGAATTAAATTCACTGTTGCTGAAAATGTAATGGATGGCAATGTGTTGTTGGTGCCAGCTGGTACGGTGGGGTCTGCAACGATTACATCCTTGAAAAAAGCGCGCTCTTTTGGACGTAATGGTGCGTTAGATATAACTTTTGACTCAGTTCCAGCTATTGATGGTACAGAATTTACTGCTGTACAAGGAAATGAGGCTAAGGAAAAAACAAAGGGCGAAATTAAAGCGGCTGGTGCCTCTGTCGCTGGTGCAGTTCTACTTGGCCCTGTTGGCTTAGTAGGCGGTGCTTTCATTAAGGGTAAAAATATTGATTACCCAGTAGGTTCCACTGTATTTATTCAACCTCAAGACTCCGTATCTATTCAAGGCCTTGTTATTGGTGGTGATGGGTTGGCTCATAGCGATGATGAACTAGCTGAAGCTGTGACAGTACCGACTGCGAATGATGATTCCGTAGATAGCACTGAGGATGTAACAGATGATTCAACTGTGAACACTGACGAAGAAGATACAAATGATGCAGTAGAAAATGTTTCACAACCAATCGTCGTAGTAAAGCGTAACCAATAGAGGAGTTTAGTAACCATGAGGAAACAAAGAGTACAATGGCTCGTGGCAGCATGCTTGCTTTGTTTAGCCCAGCCAGCGTGGGCTGCTTCAGAAACAATTACATATCAAGATAGTTTAGATAGTATATCTGAATCATATCCAGGTGAATTGCAACAACCTTCGACACCTGAACGCAGCAATATTCGTGTTGTTCGTCGTGGTGCTTCACCTATTACTGCGCCAACAGAAAAATTACCAACTCGCGTTGATGCAGATAAAATGACGTATTCTGGTAGTACTGGAGATGTTAATGCTATAGGGAATGTTGTGGTTACACAAGGAAATCGTACCCTGTTAGCTAATCGCATCACAGGAAATACGAAGACTAC
The DNA here is from genome assembly GCA_963539855.1 of uncultured Veillonella sp. Taxonomy (GTDB): domain Bacteria; phylum Bacillota; class Negativicutes; order Veillonellales; family Veillonellaceae; genus Veillonella. Next base: position 2,162 of record CAUTOY010000037.1, on the reverse strand, counting down.
GGAGTATCGAACTGCTGATGGTCCATATCGCTATTTAGAAGATGGTGGTAAGACAAAAGACCTTACTGGTGATGTTATGACTTATCGCACGAGTGATCAACATTTTGATGCAGGTCATACACAAGGATGGTCTGATCCTTATTATGTAAAAGGGCAAAATCTTTCCTATGATGGTCAAACAGGATTTATTGAAAAAGGGATGATTACATCAAAGCATGCGATGGCATTTAAGCATACACCAGATTATCGCATTGAAGGCAATGACATTAAAATCTACCCTGGCGATAAGGTTGTAATTCAGCATCCAAGCTTTTATATCAAGAATTTCAAACTATTTAGTTTAAAATCTTATACGAAATCTTTACGTGGTGATAAGCAAGGTAAAGTAAGCACATTTTCTATTATGCCTCGACCAATTTATAATAGTGATGATGGCATTGGTTTGCGTGGAAATGCCGAGATACCATTAGGAAAATCCGGTGAAGCGTATTTTGATTATAGGTGGTATTCAAAAGCTGGATTTAAACCACAAATAGGCTACCGTTACTATTTACCATGGGGAACGGCATCAATTGGGTATAGTAAAGAATCTAACGAATATAATGATGAAACTGTATGGGTAGAAAAGATTGGTGAATTCCGTATCGATACACATACTTATCATGTTGGTCCATCTCCATTTACCGTACGGGGTGAAACAAGTATTGGTTATTGGAAGGAAGGCTCTGTAAAGGGCGCCCATAAGGATTATAAGGTAGAGATATCTCATGATCCAATCAATCTTTGGAAAGATGGTACATTGCGTTTCTTCGGGGGATACCAACGTGACTATTATGGTTATGATAAATCGATACGTAGCATGCCATATTGGGGTGCTCAATTCCGTACATCTGTAGGCCCTAGAGTTAATGCATGGGTTTCTTATAACCAACGAAATATTAGTTATAATAATTCTCCATATCGTTTTGATAGTACTGAGCTTCCTAAAGAGCTCATCTATGGTGGTTCCTTTAAATTGACACGTCTTGATGACATATCTGTGAGTGTTAAACAGAATATGATGAGTGGTGATGTAGATTCGATTTACTATACATACCATCGTGATTTACATTCTTTTGATATGTATTTAACATATAAAGATTCCCATAAAAATGATAATAACCAATGGAAAATCAAATTCGTTGGTAAAGATTTCTAAGGAGTATAAATATGAAGTCTATTCGTAAGGCTGTTATTCCTGCTGCTGGTTTTGGTACACGATTTTTGCCAGCTACAAAAGCACAACCAAAGGAAATGTTACCTATCGTTGATACACCGGCGATTCAATATATTGTAAAAGAAGCACTGGATTCTGGTATTGAAGAGATTCTTATTATAACTGGTCGTAGTAAGCGTGCTATAGAGGATCACTTTGATAGTAGTGTTGAATTAGAAGAACTATTGCAAAGACAAGGTAAAAATAAACAATTAGCTATGGTAAAAGATTTGGCGGATATAAAAATTCATTTTATCCGTCAAAAAGCACCTCGTGGTTTAGGCGATGCTGTATTATGTGCTAAAGCTTTTATCGGTGATGAGCCGTTTGCCGTATTATTGGGTGATGATATTGTTTATAATCCAGAAAGACCATGCTTACAACAGTTGATGGATTGTTATGAAGAACATCCAGGCATCATATTAGGCGCTCAATTTGTACCGAAAGAAAAGGTAAGCTCCTATGGGATTGTGTCAGGAGAACCGTTGGCAGATAACTTGTATCGCGTTCATGGCTTAGTAGAAAAACCAAGTGTTGATAAGGCACCATCCAATTTAGCTGTCCTTGGTCGGTATATTTTAACACCAGATATTTTTGAAATCTTAGAAAATACAAAACCAGGTGTTGGTAATGAAGTACAACTAACAGATGCATTGGCTGCATCTAAAACAGATACTTATGCGTTAGCCTATGAAGGTATTCGCTATGATACAGGTGATAAATTAGGCTATCTGAAAGCTACTGTAGAATATGCACTTCGTAATGACGAATTAGGTTCAGCATTTAAGGAATATTTAAAAGGATTAAAGTTATAAAATAGCTTATATATTCTTTCGACCTAGATAAAAATTGAAGGGGCTGTAACAAAACAGCCCCTTACACTAGAAAAGCTATTAGTTGATTTTAT
>CAUTOY010000036.1:0-13276 GCA_963539855.1 uncultured Veillonella sp. | reverse complement strand
ACCTCTGCTACGCGCGCTGCTAGCGATGTTTTACCAATCCCCGTTTCACCGACGAGCAATGGTACCTGATTAGCGGCTAGTACCAATTCCACACTAGCCATTGTATCTGTAAAATTCATTATGACTCCTTCTTAATTAATATAGTAAATACTGATCGATAGCAATTTTCTTTGCCTCTATAGATCCGTATACATCAACTAATGCCAATATATCAATGGGCCATGTTGATTGACGTCCACCTATTGCAGGATTACTTACGAGTTCTCGCACATAGCGATCTTCTACATTAGGATTTGCAATCATTTCAGTTATAATTTGTCGAACCATATCGACAGTTAAGCCCAGTTGTTTTGGTACATATCCAAGTATCGATGTAGAAACCTTCAATAGCTCTACCACTGTATCTAAATCTAGATTCGTAATTTGACGCATAGCCTGCGGATCTTGTAACACAGCGGCTTTCAAAATTTCCAATGTCGGATTCTGGATATAACGCAATGCTAAATAATTAGATTTTACAGCCGCCATTCGAACCAGCTCTGACGGATTTGCAATATATTGCAATGCATCATATTGTTTTTCTACAGCCCTTAACTGTAATTCCTCTGATGGATTTATAATATATCGAATGGCCCAGCCCGATTGGTCTAAGGCAATGCGAAACACTTCTTCTGATGGATGTTGAATATACTCAAGTACCGCCCAATCTTGTTTGACCAATGAAATCAATAATTCGTCACTTGGATTGTCCACATATTGAATGGCCCGTGGCGACTGTGCTAGTGCAGTTTCAATCACTCGATCAGTAGGATTTTTAATGTACTGTAATAGCATCCCATTCTGTTCCACACAGACTAGCTGCATTCCCTCTGTAGGATTAGGAATATTGCGTATGCCATGGGGATTGTTTTTGAGAGCCCTTATATATTGTTCTTCTGTCATACTATCCTTCATTTCTATCTAAAAAGGCCATACGAATACGTATGACCTATACTGAATTCTATTCTATTATATCATGTTTTTTCGATGTAATTATATTTCTTTCGTATACTAACTACTTAGTTAACTCATCTAAATCAGAATTATTCCCAATTACAAGCAATTTGTCGTTTTCTGAAAGTATAGCTGTGGGATCCGGTGGTACATCGAGACCTGTACTTCTTCTAACCCCTACGGCATTAAGATTATATTGCTCACGCAATTTAGAATCTTTTAAAGAACGGCCGACCATGAAAGAAGGCATACTTATTTCAATGAGGCTAATATTTTTAGATAGTTGTAAATAATCCATCACATGGTCTCTCGTCAACGATTGAACAAGTCGCAATGCCATATCGTATTCTGGATAAATAACTTGATCAACACCTATTTTTTGAAGCATTTTACCTTGTAGGCTATTTTCTGCCTTAGCTACAATCTTAGAGATATGCATCTCCTTAAGAAGCATGGATGTCATCAAATTAGCTTGGATATTGCCACCAATGGCTACAATGACCATATCAAATTGACTTAATGCCAATGCTTTAATCGCCTCTTCATCAGTAGTGTCCGCTACGATGGCATGTGTAAGATAGGGAGATATTTTTTGTACAACATCTGGATTGATATCTACGCCTAGCACCTCATGATTCATGGATGCCAACATCTTGGCAATGGTCGTACCAAATCTACCAAGGCCTATAACGGCTATTGTTTTTTGTTTCATTATGTACCTCTTTTAGATGTATTGTCATCTATCATTATAACATTACGTTTTCTTCTGCATAGGAAATCGGCTTATTCGGCTTTGTCCGCAACGCCCAGGTTCCAATGACGGTCATGACGCCTACACGGCCTGTAAACATAACCAAGATGAGAACCCATTTACTACTTTCAGATAAATCAGGTGTAATTCCCGTCGTAAGCCCTACTGTACCAAATGCGGATGTAACCTCAAAAAGTAATCGGATGAAGTCGAATGGCTCATCCCATGCTAAATAGCACGTAGCTAACAATACCAACAATATGGAAAGGAAAATAATTCCATTCGCCTTAAGAACGGTGACCATAGATATGCGTCGACCAAATACCTCTACGTCTGATCGGTTATTGAACAATGTGCACGATGCTAAGATTGCAACTATAACGGTACTGATTTTAACACCGCCGCCCGTAGAGTTTGGACCAGCCCCAATAAACATGAGGATAATACTGACAAATAATGTTATTGGATGCAATTGACTATAATCGACAGTAGCTATCCCCGCTGTACGCGGTGTTACAGATTGAAAGATAGCGGCCAATACCTTATCCCACACAGGCAATGGACCAAAGGTCTTTGGATTAGCCCATTCTACACCGAGAAATATAATAGCTCCGAGTGCAATCAATAGAGTTGTACCGATAAGCATAAGTTTGGTATGTAGTTTTAAACCTGCGAAGCATCTTACCTTGCGATGGGACCATATATCAAATGCCGCTAAATAACCAAACCCACCGATAATAATTAGAGCCATCGTATTAATATTAAATAATACATCACCCACCATCTTGTAAGGCAAATCATTATCAAAGAAAACAAATCCAGCATTACAAAATGTAGAAATAGCCTGCATAAAACCTATGTAGAACGAGTCATCACCTATATATGGATGTAGTTGAATAGCATACAAAATTCCACCTATACATTCAATGGCCAATGTATAAATAGTTAATTTTTTCGTTACATGGAGAAGGCCTGTCATCCCATCTTGACCTACGTCTTCTGAAAGTAATAATCGGTTCCTAAGTCCTACCCGTTTTCCCAATAATAAAGCAACAATGGTTGTAAAGGATACAATGCCAAGTCCACCTAATTGTATGAGGATGACCATAACAATCTTACCAAACAAGGACCAGTGATAATAAGTATCCACAGTAGCGAGTCCCGTTACGGATACACAAGATACAGCAGTGAAAGCTGCATCGACTAACGAGGTACCTTCCCCCTGTGCACTGGCTATAGGCAACATGAGAAGAAGAGTGCCCACCGTCATGACAGCTAAAAAGCTAAGCGCTAGCAATCGATATGGATTCTGTTGCATATATCGTTGCATATGATGAGGTCTATGTTGTTGCCACATAGGTCTACTCCAATCCAGCTAATGTAAAAGCTATTTCTAATGTTGGTAGTCCACTGCGGCCGCCTAAACCTTGTGTATTAAGTGCTGATACAGCAGATGCAAAGCAAGCAGCCGCTTCTAGCTCAGTATGATTACATACTTGTAACATATCAACAGGCTTTATACGTCCATCGTTCTGCAATTGCATCCGACGAATCACCGTAGACAATCTCCCTAAAAAGGCACCATGAAAACTATCCCCTGCTCCCGTCGTATCTATTACGCTTTCTTGTGGAAATGGCGCACACCGATAAGCTGTTCCATCAGGCCATACAAAATAGCTGCCATTGGCTCCATCTGTAACGCCTGCTATCAAAGCACCTCGTTCATGAATGATACGACATGCATCTTCTAAATCTGTAGTCCCTGTATATTTTTCAGCATAATCGCGAGCCACAATAACAACATGAGATGATTCGGTAATAGGTTTCATCTCTTCATCGTATCGTTGAGCACCACCATCTAGAGAAATTATGGTTCCACAAGACTGTGCTATTTCCATAGCTGTTCGCATCAACTGCCGATGGCGTCCATTGATATGTAATATAGCTGACTGTTCTATTAACGTCCGATATGATTCAAGAAACTCTGGCTCATTGGCTGTAGAACGTTCAAAAAATACAGCCCGTTCGCCTGTTGTAGCTTTTACAAGAATCGTTGCAGTTCCACTGATGGCATTCGCATCAACTTGGATAGCCTCTGTATTAACGTTGTATTTATGAAAGTCCTTTAGGATATAACGCCCCACCATATCGTCCCCGATACGGTCAATCATAGCGGTGGCGACTCCATATTTCCCAGCTGTAGCCAATGCAGTTGCTACCGGTCCACCCCCATCGGTTGTTGAAGAAAGGGCTGGCTGTACCTCACGCCCTGTTGGGAAATGGTCGACTACGATAAATCGATCTAAGGTACTAGCCCCAATGCCAACTATATCTATCATTTCGTTAGGAAATGTATTCATACTAACCTCCTAATACCTTGTATAACTATATGTACAGAATACATTTCTACACATAAAAAGTAAACCCTAAACCACGATATATTCTCGTTAAACTGAATCGTCCAGTTTAAAGAATAGATCGTAATCTAGGGTTTAATACAAAGATAAAACGTACCTGTCAATGTTTGTAGTTATTTATATGAGAGGTTGTTAGTGATAATTAGGACATCATACGTTCCATCATGTATTCAATTTCATCAGCACTCAAATTATACATAGCTTGTACCATGCGGTTAGCCGATTCACCAGAGGCACCACTTTTAGCAATTTCCGCTTTTGCTTTCGCAATAAGAGCCTCTTTACGTTGTGCTTCACTATTTTTATCTGTTGGTACAGAAATATTAGCTTTACCTTGACCAATACCACGTACCTCTTGGTTAGGATTTTCTTTAGATGTAGTTTTCGTATCTTGGGCCGCTACGGATTCTAAGGCAAAGGAGTTTTTGCCCGTTAAAATATATTCCATAGACTCCAATGTACTTTGCGTAATATTAACAGTCCAGAATTCACCAGCTGATGTCAATTTATACAATAATCCATTATACGAAACTAGACCTCGTTCTTCCCATAGTTTATACAACCAATTCAATTCGTCTAAGCGAGAATCCATAGCCACTAATGTATTGATATTCAGATAGCCTTGTTCCAACTGACTTACCACTTGATTGACAAATGGTTGTAAATCACTTTGCTTCATAAGTGCCATAAATGGCTTTTCACCACGGCTCACCATATCTTCGTAAGGTTTAAGTGCACGATGAAGCATCATACCATAACCATCAACATTACCGCCAGCGCCACTGCCAAATGGGAACATCGGTACACCTGCTTTAGCTAAGATATTGTATAAACTACGTTCACGATTATTAGCACTCCAATGCGCGGCACTCAATCTGCGATAAGCACGAGTCTCTAAATAGGTACGTCCAAATTCAAACATATCCCCTTGCATAGCCGTTGTGGCTGCTGGTGGCACCTTACCGCTCTCAATATCGCGGTTTAGATCACTACCATCGAATACATTTAATTGATATAAGTCAGCCCCATCTACACCAGAACGGACTAAGTCGGCTAAATCCTGTTCCCACACTTCCATCGTTTGACCAGGTAAGCCATAGATCAAGTCGATAACAACAGAACATTGCCCATAAGCCTTTAGAGCCGCTAAACGTTCGAGTACAGTTTCTTTTGTATCCAAACGACCTACCATTTGGCGCACCTTAGTATTAAACGACTGGATACCGATAGACATACGGTTAACGCCATTATTCATCCATACTTCAAGGTTTTCAGGAATTAAATCATGGATGCGGCCTTCTAAGGTCAATTCATAGTCATTAGAGAGTGGTAAGTATTCCTTAATCGATTTTAATAGACGCTCTGAATTTGCTGGAGATAAGGATGTCGGTGTACCACCACCAATAAATACAGCGTGGATAAGCCCATCCTTTAAGCGTGGAGTTTCATTAGCCAGCTTAAGTTCCCCAATGAGGCTATCAATATATTGGTCTTCAATACTTTGACTTGTACCATTTTGGAAGAATCCACAATACGTGCATTTTGTCTTACAGAATGGAATATGTATATAAGCACACTGCATTTGCCCCTTCTTAGGAGTACCACGCATTACAGTATCCCATACAGATTGTGATTTCTGCGGTGAAATTAAAGTGCCATTAAGGCCTGCGTGAACAACGCGCTTATGAGGAAAAGCGCCACTCATAGGGTTATCACAGGCAAACCCTAGTTGCAGATTCCGTTGTTTTTCTGGAATCGATTCAAAAAAACTCGCTAAACTCATACGTTTCCCCCTTCACACATTAGCTTTGCAACTTTGCAAGCACAGATTTAGCAAATTCTTTCGCATTTGCAAAATCTTGTTCATCAGGATGCGTTTCTGCCGCCTTATGCAATGCATCACGTTCAGGGCTTTGTCCATGAGCAGATCCTGGTGGGAACATTTTGTACATCATCTCAATAACCTTAGGATCGATTTTGCCTTGGCATACAAAACCATCTACAAGAGATTCTTTATTAGGCAATAAGGCAGATGCCTTTTCAATACTTTCACGAGCATGATCAGAATCGGCATACATACCTAGTGTAGCAAAGAATACTACATGTTTATTTGTAAGGGTTTCAATCAACTTAGCCGCTTCTTTATTAGCCGTGCCACGATCTACCCAGAAACCTACAAATACAGTATCATAGTCTGCTAGATTAGTAGGTGCCTCTTTTATCGGTACACAAGGTGTACCCTCGGGCATAACAGAGGCCATCGCCTCTGCTATGCTTTTTGTATTCCCTGTGAGGGAAGAATATAAAATAATAGTACCCATGTTAGTCTCCTTACATTATGTATAATTAATCATCGTCATCTGTACCTTCGGATAGATCAAATCGTACGGGAACAGTTACCGGTTGAATGTCATCTGTTTGATTTGGATATGGTAAGGCCCGACTTACGGCAGCCATCGCCTCTTCTCTCAACAATGGATCATCGCCTGATGAGACATATTGTTCAACCGCATTACCATTTGTATCAATACGTACAAATACATAAATTGTTTCATGAACTTCTCTATGTTGACGAATGTATTGTTGAGGAATTACCTTTTGATTATTTACAGCATTATAAAAACCTTGTTCATCAAAAGCGACATGAACTCGACCATGTCCACTGCCAGAGCCTTTACCAGTACCAGTACCAGAGCCTTCGCCCTGTCCATCGCCTTCGCCCGTTCCTGTACCAGTGCCATGGCCGCCCCCTTCACCACCGCCAGAGCCTGGACCATTACCGGCACCGCCGCTCTCACCAGATACATTTGATGTATTTTCACTACCCTTACTTGGGACATCTACCGCATCAGGAATATCCGTCGCTGTAGATGGTTCTACATTCGCTACTACAGCCTTTGTTCTTGCCGCCACTTCATCTGCAGACAATGGTTTAGGGAATAGAGATGACCTATCTCCGCCGCCACCACCAGCGTGACCACTACCGCCATCATCGAGCACACTTTGAGTGAGATCGACTTCATAGGTTTCCTGCTCTTGAATAGCAGGAACAACTACGAAAAAGATAACGGCAATAAAGAGAATGATTAGATGAACTACGGCGGATATTATGGCTGCTTTTTTCCATGATATGCCTAATCCCATAGTTATCCTTTCTGTTCTGCTGCAATAGCTAAGCGTTTAACGCCAGCTTGTTTAAGCATGTCCATAATTGCAACTACTTGACCATGAATAGCACGTTTATCTGCTTGTAATATAACACTAGCATTCGGATTTTGTGCAATCCGTTCTTTTACCATGATTTCTGCTGCATCAATACTCATAGGTGTATTATCAATCGTAATATGACCTTCTGCATCCAATGTAAGCACCACCGGTAATTGAGCAGGTGCAGATGCGGTTGTAGCCTGTGGCAACTGTACAGACAAAGCCTTTTGGGCAATTGTTTGTAAGCTATTCATCATGAAGAACACCAATAGGAAGAATATGATATCAATCATAGGGATAATCATGAATTCAGGCTTGGATTTCATACGAAAACTTTGTAAATTCATAGTTATTTCCACCCTTCTCGTTTAGCAGCCACAAGGTTTACACACATATTTTCAATTTGGTTAATAATAGAATCCAATCGATGGCTAAAGAAGGTATACACGATAAAGGCCATGATGGCTACACATAAGCCAGACGCCGTTGCGATAAGAGCTTCCCCTACACCACCAGTAATGGCAGAGGCACCAGCACCAGCATCAAGGATACTAAAGGAACCAATCATACCTGTTACCGTACCCAACAAGCCTAACAATGGAGAAATAGTAACTGTTGCACTTAAGTAATCCATATATTTTCTGAAGCCTACTGCATCAACCCCCATTTGATCAGAGAATGCCGTTTTCATACCTTCTTCAGTAGCACTGTTTTTCAAACCAGCTTCAGCAATACGACTTGCAATGGATGGATTTTCTTGAATTACTTTTTCAATTTCATCCCACTTTTGTAATTTTGCATACTCATTAACGGCGTGACATACTACATTTGTTTTTCCAGCATATTTACGATAATAGAAAGCGCGTTCTACAGCGATAGCAATGACCATAAGAGACAAGAATAATAATGGATACATTACATATCCGCCACTATGAAACAAATGAATGACATAATTTAGATTTTCCATACTAATACACCTTTCTGTCTGTTTACAGACTGCACATTAGAACCTGTAAGTTCCTTGAATTCTTGCATAATCGCCTAACTTAAAGCTTTCATTACCATATAAAGTATCCCGTTTATTTGTGCCCTTAGCATCGAATGTATAGAATGCTTCAAGGAGTAAATCCTTGCGCGGTACATACCCAGCGCCGAATGTAAAGCTGCGAATACCATCGAGGTAACGATCCGGTACGGCACCGGTGCCATTACCGCCGAGGAATGAGCCATGAGCGAAGTATTTATAATCTATGAACGCATTCCATGATTTAGGAACATCGATATCCGCACGACCAATATCTAAACGAGCCATCCAGAAATGAGGTGTACCACCCATTTGATGTCCTTTTACAATGAAGTCCGCTGTTCCTCGTTCATGTTCATACACAGTACTACCATTCATATAACGACCAAATTTAGATCTATTTTGACCATAATCTACGGTAAGTACAGCACTTTCACCAATCTGGTATTTAGCACCAATACCAAATACATTGGCTAAATTAGTGAAGCTTTGTTCATCATTGCCATTACCATTGGCATTTAAGAATGTACGTTTACTACCATTAAAGGATCGTAAGTACCATGCTTGTAGGCCAAGACGATTTCCAATTTGTTTCTTCACTTGAACAAACGCTGCCGTTTCAATAGGTGGGATTGTATCTTTTTCAAGAACAATGCCTTCTGTTTGGATGATATTGCCGATGATTTTACCGATTGCTTCACGTGGTAATTTATTTTCGGACTCTGCATCATGTACAACCTTTTCAAGATTATACATATAGTTAAACATTGCATTAGGCATGCCAAAACCATAATCAGAGCTACCTTCACCATAATCACCAGAGGACATAGTAAAGTTCTTTTTGTAAATGGCATCTTTAGCGTCATAATCACTAAATACATAACTACCACTATCGTATTTATATGTCTTAGCACCTAAATAGCCAGTGAACTCATAATCACTAGATGGTTGTCCGTAGTAATCATAAGATTGTTTAAACGTGCCATCTGGCTGTTTAACCCAAACCACATCAAGTTCACTATTGTTATAGTTACTCCAGTTGTCTGTAGCATTATATTTAGCAATTTCTGCAATAGATTGATTAATATCAGCACTATGTTTATCAACATAATCTTTTGGATTCAACAAAGCATCTTTATTGTCAGTAGATACGATAAGACCTTTAGCCTTTTCTTTTAAGTATTCAGGGTATAAAGGAGAGTTCACATTATACATAATGTCCCCGGTCTTATAGAGTTTTTCTCCTGTATTTTTATTGGTGATTTCATACATCGCATAGCCGCCAGATGGAATATCTAGGGAGAACTTAGAAGCAGCCATCTCATTAGGATATGCTTTTGCAAGAATATCTTGTAGGCGGCTCATAACTTGGGCTTGTTTTTCTTGAGTTTCTTTTAATTTAGCATCCGCTTTAGCTATTTCTTGATCACGATTTGGATTGCTCCAGCTTAAATTCAATGTAGCCTTATAAGCCTCATATTCATCTTGTAAGCCTTTAAGCTGTTGATAGAAATAAATGCTATCTGTTTTACCCTTATATGTAGAATCATAAATCCCATTTGGGCTATCTGGTGCAGCGGCAGCGTCAGAATCTTTGCTTTCACCATCGGAACCAGATTTTGTAGCGCTATTGATATCATATGGATACTCATCACGATTAATACCAATCAACTCTGCTGCTGTTGGTGGTCTACTAATCACTTCATGCACCACATGGGTATACGCAGAATCACTAATGCCAGTGCTATGTTTAAAGCTACCTACACCAACGCGAACTTGGGTATCATTACCGGTCCATACGCCGCGAACTCCATCATAGGATTGACCAAACCAATAACCGCTAGCCCCCATAGGTTCATTTAAACGACCTACAGAAATATCCCATTTATTAACATGTCTAGTAAGATCAACCGTATCAAGACGTTGGTGATTGAAACCTTTTGACCCAGATTTAGTCCAACTTGTATCAACGCCGCTCATACCCGTCATGCTACCGATAACAGAGAGATTAGTGAAAGGATTAATACGAGCGTCCAAGCCAAGTCGAATGCGTTGTTCAAAACTATGACGGTTAGAGTCGTACATATTCTCTTTCGCAGACCCGATAGCTGAATTAGAACGGAATGGAGATTGCGGACGATTTGTACCGTCATGAGACATCCAGCGCGCACGATAATCGCCAATAAACTCAATGCCTCGTTTCTTTGTTGTATCAAAATCAGAACGAATAAAGTCAGTTAATTTAACAACTTCGGATAAATTTTGTACGTCAGCTTCATTACCGGATGTACCATTAGTTACACCGCCATTTGCATTGGCAAGTTTATTACCATCTTTTCCGATTGGCGTAGTCTTAGCATCACCGCCACCAAATTTGAGGTTAACACCGATACGATATACACGTTCTTGCGTTGCTCGGTCATCATCGCGATGATTAAAAATATTGTTAATACCAAAGTACATCATGGCATTCTTGTTGAATCGTTTTTGAACCATTAAGTTCCAAATACCAAATGTTTTCTTTTGGTAAACTTGCTTTTTATATACGCCTGCATCACCTGATAAAATATCTGGCCAGTAGTTACCACCATTATTTAAGGTATTACTATCAAGCATATTAATATAATAATCACCCCAAATGGATCCATTCCAACCAGTTTTTGGATTGTCGTAGGTTACACCAATATCTACCTTATGCACTGGTTTATCCAATAATTGACGAGGCATCGTTGGATCGCTCTTATTAATAGCATGCAAATAGGTATATCCTAATTTACCGGACCAGTATTTACCAAATTTTTGTTGAACTTCTGCTTGAAGGCCTGTAATTTCAGCCATACCGATATTTTTAAAGCTATAAATCATATCAGGAGCGCGTTGGTATTTTGCATCGCCTTTCAAGTATGGTGCAAAATCTTGGAATTCACCGGTAAAGTAAACCGACATATAGTTTTTGATGCGGTTATGGAATACACCAACACGAGCATAGGTGTTTTTGTTTTCACCTTCCAAACTCATATCAATGTTGAGCGATTTTTCAGGTTTTAAATTTGGATTACCAGCCCAATACCAACCGAGTTTTGCAACACCAATACCTACTGGATTAGATGCATACATTTCCCAGTTATACCATAATTCGCCCATACCTGGTTCAGTATAACCAGTGCCGACATTGGCCTTAAATCGGCGATGAGGATTACCTTTCACATTATATGTCATCCCCATAGAAGCAGATAAATTAGAACCAAACAAACTGCTATTATCGAGTCGTATAATTGGAACAAATGTAAGGTTTTTATTTACTTGCCAAGTATCAGAGATATAAGCATTCATCTTGCGAATCGTACCTTGGCCAGTCGTCAATCGTTGATCGCGATTACGGTACTCTTCTAAGAAGGCCTTACCATTCAGTTTTGGCGCTTTTTTACGCATTTCTGGATCACTGGACTCGCCATATTTAAAGTAGTCGCCTACTATATTAGAACGAGTGTTAGCCATATCAGGGTTTTCTGCTTCTAATCGAGATTTTAATGCATTATAACGATTTCTAAAGTCATCGGATATAGGTTGATTATTAGGAGATGTGCTAGACCAAGAGCTAATAGCCCCTTCAGACAAACCATAATTTACATAATCATCGTATGTAATACCTGGTTTCTGTGCATCTGTTTCCGCACCGTAATATTCATAATCCATGTCCCATTGCGGCATACCATTACTGGAGTTTATAAATTTATAATCATGAATATGAGAATATACCTTAATGCTATTATCCCCTTTACGTCTTACGAGACGATCAAGCTTATCCACAAGTAAACTCTTATCATACGCCCAAGGATCAATATACATTGTACTTGTATTAGGCGAGCTCTTTAATCGGCTACCAGAACCTTCTTCACGAGCATAGCTTACACCATAGCTGAGGCGATGTTTATTATTGAGCTGCGTATTAGCATTCAAACGAACATCTAATTGTCTATGGTCAATATTATCAATATAACGAAGTTCATTCGAACCTTCGTAAGCAGATCGACCAGTATAATTAATAAGCGCAACATCATCTTCTTTAATACGAGAATAGTTGGTTTCTACAGTCCAGTCGCTTTTTCCTGCTTTAGCATTCCACGAAAGATTAATCGTATTACGACCTGCAGTACGTTTAAAATGTTGTTGTGGTTCTAAATCGGAATCGGAATGCTTAATATCCCGTACAAGATCTTCTGTATATCGGTTTAACCGCATTTCAAATTTATTATTTTTATTAGCCTCATACGTTGCCACAAGACCAATATCAGAGGCATCACCATAATAGCGAAGCACATTGGGTTTAAAATTATGTTTTGCATAATCAAACCCCATTCCTGATGCACGACGTTTAACGGAGGCAAGGACAGGCATTAAATCCCGTTTGCTACCAGATAAGCCAACCTTTAATTTACCCATCTGCCCCGAATCAGCTCGAATATAAAAGTTTTGGAACGGGAATAAATCGCCATCACTCTTACGGCGCATTCCTTCGGCATTCACTTGCAATGTTGGTTTCTTAAGAGCCTTCTTCGTGATGATGTTAACGACACCGCCTACGGCATCAGAACCATATTTTGCACTCGCCGCACCTTGAATAACCTCGATACGTTCTACATTTTCAGCTCCTAGCCGTTGTACTTCGTCCGCTGCACCAGAATACTTATCAAAGTCGCCCAGTACTGGCTGACCATCCACAAGAATTAATGTATGACGAGCCTCTGCACCACGAATTGACACACCAACACGACCCATGGCATCAACGGTTCTAGAAACACCCGTTTGAGTAAATATAATATCTTCGACGGACTTCGCCTGCTTCTTCTCAATCTCTTTTTTGGTAATGATTTGCACTTGCTG
>CAUTOY010000035.1:0-13490 GCA_963539855.1 uncultured Veillonella sp. | reverse complement strand
TCACGAGGAGCAAGCAATAACCATACTGGCAATGCTGCTGCAAAGAAACCATACACAGCAAGCATGATTTCGATAGTTTGCAAATCGTATGTGAACCAAGAAGCATATTCGCTAGCTGCTACGTTTGGACCGTAGATAATAGCTGCAAAGATTAATGCTACACCGATAACAGTTGCTTCTTGAATTTTACCAGGACGCAACCATTTCAAATAAATACCAATAAAAATAGCGATTGGAATGGTAGCAAATACGGAGAAGAATCCCCAAGGAGAGTTATGCAATGCGTTAGCTACTACTACCGCCATACCAGCAAGAGTGATAATCAATAGGAACAATGTAGCAAGCATAGCACCGAAACCAGCAAATTTACTGATTTCTTCCCGTGCAATATCCGCGATAGATTTACCATCATAACGAACGGATGCAAATAAGATAACCATGTCATGTACAGCGCCGGCTAATACGGAACCGATAAGGATCCATAATGCACCAGGCAAATACCCGAACTGGGCTGCGATAACAGGACCTACCAATGGACCTGCACCAGCAATCGCTGCAAAGTGATGACCAAATGTTACCCATTTGTTTGTTGGCACGTAATCGTGACCATCATTGTGAACCATAGCTGGCGTTGGACGATACTGATCGAGTGTCAGCACCTTGGCCGCTATGAAAGCCCCATAAAAGCGGTACGCTAAAATTAGAATACACGCGGAGGCTATAACTAAGTAAATACCATTCATAACCATAAAGACACCTCCAATGTACGTGACATCGGAGGTGCCGAATAAAAATTTCTGATAAAATTGGGTCTCCAATGCCACTTTAGCTTTTAAATTGATGAGTACTTACATTTCTATTGTATATCTAAACAATAATATGTCAATTTACTCTTTATCATTTTAGATACTCATTATTCGTTAAAAGCATATATTGAAGACTATTTTATTTTTTTAATATAATATTTCCAAACGTCCGTAGTAAATTTAGTCCTACAGCTCCGCTTTTTTCAGGATGAAACTGCATACCATACACATTTTCCTTTTCAACAATGCCCGGCACCTTAATCCCATAATCCGCTGTCGTCGTAATATATTGAGAATCAGTATCCACATAATAAGAGTGCACAAAATATGTATATTTATCAGCTATACCAGAAAAAGCACTGTCTTTATGACATAATATATTTTGATTCCATCCCATGTGAGGTACACGAACACCTATGTTATTAGGAATAGCTTTCACTGTGCCAGGAATAATCCCTAACCCCGGAGTCGGTCCATACTCTTCAGATTCATCAAACAAAAGCTGCATGCCCAAACAAATCCCTAGCAAAGGTATATTGCGTGCCACCACCTCGTGAATGACATCGATAAGACCGCGTTCACGAAGGACAGAAACAGCTGATGCATAGGCACCAACACCTGGTAGAATCACACCATCAGCAGCCAATATCGTATCTCGATCAGCAGTCAATACCGCATCCAGTCCGATATGTTGTAATGCTTTTTGTACATTAAATGTATTGCCCGCATCATAATCAATTATGGCAATCATAGTGACATCCTTTCTTTTACGCCTATCTAAATCACAAGATACAACGCCCAACCTGTGTTATTTATTGGCGAGCCATATAGTCTTTCAAAATAGAGCGCATAATAACACCATCACTAGCAGCCGGCAACGTGACGCGCAACCAATTATCCCGTTGACCACGGCGCACTTGATAGCCCTTAGCTAACCATTCATCAGCAAGCCTTTCAGCATTAGGTACGGACATAAAAATAAAATTAGCACCGCTCTTATAATACGTGCCCCCTACTTCATCTAAGGTTTGTTCCCACAACACGCGTTCTGCAGCATTTTTTTCTATAGTATTACGCAAAAATTCACGGTCACCAAAGGCGGCCTCAGCAGCCACTTGGGACAACGTATTTAAATTATATGGCAATCGAATGGTTTGAATATAATTAGCTAATTCTGCGCTACTCATCATATAACCTACGCGATAGTTTGCAAGGCCATAGGCTTTAG
The DNA here is from genome assembly GCA_963539855.1 of uncultured Veillonella sp. GTDB lineage: Bacteria > Bacillota > Negativicutes > Veillonellales > Veillonellaceae > Veillonella. The sequence continues at coordinate 11,456 of CAUTOY010000035.1, read as the reverse complement.
AGAAGGTGCGCATAATAAACACATTAGAAAATTCATCAAGCAAGGTCCGTGCCGTTGGCACCTCTACAGAGGTTACGAAATCAATATAGGCTTCATCGATAATAACTAAGACATCTTTTGGCAATGTACTGATAAAGTTACGAATATCTTCAACAGATTCATAGGTCCCTGTTGGATTGTTAGGGTTACAAATCCATACGAGACGCGTTGTATCATCTACGGCTTGACGCATCGCCTTAAAATCGTATTGCCCTGTTGCCTCGATACACGGAACCTCGCGAATGGCCGCCCCTTCTACAAGACCATTTAGGCCATATTCAGAAAAAGCAGGCACGCTGATAACGATAGAATCACCGGCATTGATAAATGTTTTATTTACCATGGAAATCACTTCATCGAGCCCTACACCGATGACGAGTTGATTGTCCGCTACCTTCCAATAGTCCGCTAATACGCTTCGCAAAGATGATGCGTTGCCATCCGGATACAGATTGGCATCATTGTTCATCACATAGTCTAATACTGCGTCACGTACCTTTGGCGATGTACCATAAGGATTTTCATTGGCTGACAATCGCACAAGACGTTCTACACCGAGACGCGCCTTAACGGATTCAGCTGGTTCCTCTGGTACATAGGGCTTTAATTGGCCAATAATCTTCTTCATACCGTACTCCTTACAAATCAGTAATCGCTTTACGTTCCTCTGTTTTACTGATGACCCCTTCACGACTTGCCAACTCCTCTAAGATGGCTTCATAAGGGACACCCTTTTCTACTAATAACACGAGCAAATGATAAAGTACGTCTGCTGTTTCATACACTAGTTCTTGGGGATCTTCATTCTTAGCAGCAATGACAACCTCTGTTGCTTCTTCGCCTACCTTTTTCAAGATTTTATCGAGTCCCTTGTCGAACAAGTAATTCGTATAGGATCCTTCCTTTGGTGTTTCCTTGCGCCCCTTAATAATGGCGTATAATTCTTCTAATGTTTGTTGATTGGCCATTTGTTGTCTCCTTTGTGAAAGTCAACGCTCAAGCGCCACCTCACATCATATAACAATTCATTGTATTTTGACGTATCTATTATTCTTCTACATCGTTAAAAAAGCAGCTCACAGCCCCTGTATGACACGCAGGGCCTTCTGCATTGACGAGAACTAGTAAGGTATCGCCATCGCAATCAAGCTTCATATCCACTACGTGCTGTACATTGCCACTGGTACCGCCCTTATGCCATAGTTCTTGGCGGGAACGAGACCAGAACCACGTTTCCTTCGTCTCTAGTGTTTTGTGAAAGCTCTCTTCGTTCATCCACGCCACCATGAGCACCGCTTTTGTTGTATTATCTTGAACGACCGTCGGTAACAGGCCGCCGCCTTTATTAAAGTCTGGTTTCATGTACGCTACAATCTCCTACCCTATCTAACAGCAATGCCTACTGCCTTCAATTGTGCTTTCAAATCGGGAATGCTGATTTCACCAAAATGAAATATAGACGCTGCTAAGGCACCCGTAACACCGGTTTCTGTAAACACTTCGATGAAATGTTCTACTGTGCCTGCACCACCAGAGGCAATAATCGGTACATCTACAACCTCTTCTAAGGCCTTATATAGTTTAATATCAAAACCCGATTTAGTGCCGTCCTTATCCATGCTAGTAACTAATAACTCACCAGCACCTCGGCTCACAGCTTCTTTTGCCCACGCAAGGGCCTCCCAATCGCTCCGCTTACGGCCACCATGAGTGTAAACATACCATTTACCAGTTTCTGGATCAGTTTTTACATCAATGGCCACTACTATACATTGATTGCCGAACTTTTGAGCGCCTTCACTGATTAGCTCTGGACGCGCTAAAGCTGCCGAATTAAGCGATACCTTATCGGCACCAGCTTTTAATAACGCACTCATATCATCTACTGTTTTAATCCCGCCACCTACGGTGAGGGGCATAAACACATGCTTTGAAATATCTGTAACCACATCACGCATCGTCGTACGGCGGTCCACCGTAGCCGTAATATCTAGAAATACAAGCTCATCGGCACCCTGCTCTTCATAGGTAGCTGCAATATCGACGGGACTCCCTACATCAACGAGGTTTACAAAGTTAACGCCTTTTTTTACGCGACCATTATCTACGTCTAAACAAGGAATAATTCGTTTCGCTAACATGATGCATTCTCCTCATTAAACGCAGCAATTTCTTCCAATGTAATAGTGCCTTCATATAAGGCCTTACCTACAATGCTATCTACAACACCGCGTTTTTTAAGATTTTTAATATCCTCTAAATTACGCACACCGCCAGATGCAACAATACGCGCTGTAGGAAATTGATCTTGTAACGAGCCCAATAGATCTTCATTAGCGCCTTGCATGGTACCATCTCGGTCCACATCGGTAACGATAAAATACTTTGCACCTGCTGCCACCATGGCACCGATAAGGTCAGTCATGGGCACATCAGATTGATCAAGCCAACCTTCCGCTGCGACCTTGCCATTCTTACCATCTACGCCGATGACGATACGTTCTGCACCATATTCGGCGATAACTTGTTTTGTCAGTTCTGGGTTTTTAAGCGCCACAGAACCGAGAATCACGCGATTAACACCCATTTCTAAATAGAGGTCTACCGCTGCCTTATCGCGAATACCACCACCAATCTCAAGGATACCGGTGAACGTAGTGCGCACATTTTTTACGATATCTACATTGACAGGCTTCCCCGCTTTGGCTCCATCTAAATCGACGAGATGCAAGGCGCCAACGCCAGCCGCCTCATATTGAGCCGCTTGGTCTACTGGGTTTGGGTTGATGATGGTTTCCTTCGCAAAATCGCCCTTATACAGGCGCACGCTACGACCATCTTGTAAGTCGATTGCTGGAAAAATCATAGAGTCTCCTTTATGTAAAACACAATATAAGGTGTAATTTACTTCACAAGTAATTTACCTCTTACCGTGTTCATTTCATTAAATCATGCCCTTTGTTGAGTTTACCCCTTGAATATCCGGGTTAATGGTAACAGCCTTACGCAAGGCGCGGCCTGTAGCCTTAAACATGCTTTCAATAATATGATGCGTGTTTCGACCATATTCATTACGCACATGTAAATTCATGGCCCCACTAACAGCTAAGGCTTGGAAGAAGTCCTCAACCAATTCTGTTTCAAAATTGCCACCCAATACGAGGGTTGTAAATTCACCATTAAACACGAGGTATGGACGACCGCTGAGATCGATAACAACCTGTGTCAACGCCTCATCCATAGGCACCCACGCATCACCATACCGCTCGATACCCGCCTTGTCACCAAGGGCCTGTGTAAGGGCTTGCCCCAATGTCAATGCAATATCCTCTACCGTGTGATGTGCATCTACATAGGTATCGCCTACGGCTTTTACTGCAAGGCCAAAACGGCCGTGTTTCGCCAACAAATGAAGCATATGATCAAGGAACCCAATGCCTGTATCGACGTGAATATCTTGATTTCCATCTAAGGTAAGTGTAATTGTAATATCTGTTTCGCCCGTTTTACGAGTTACCGTAGCTGACCGATTAGTTCTCATTATACTATCCTCTTTATCATCAAGGAGACCATGATAAGGTGCTCCCATCCATACAATTATTTTTCAAAGCGCACATCAATAGCACGCGCATGTGCTTCAAGGCCTTCTGTACGAGCCAATGTGGTAATATCCTTCGCTACCTCTTGTAAACGTTCCCGACTAAATTGAGTAAAGGAAATACGTTTCACAAAATCATATACGCCAAGTGGGGACGAGAATTTTGCAGTACCACTCGTAGGTAATACGTGATTTGTACCACCTACATAGTCGCCCAATGGTTCAGACGCATATCTGCCAAGGAATACGGAACCAGCATTTTCTACCATGCTCATGTATTCCATAGGATCTGGTAATTGAATTTCCAAATGTTCTGGTGCTACTTCGTTCATCACGGTAAACATATCTTCAATGCTGTTCATAACAGCAATGTAACTATTATTTTCGATAGCTGGGCGCGCAATGCTTTCGCGAGGTAATTGTGAAAGTTGACGTTCTACCTCATCAGATACTTGTTTAGCTAATTTTTCACTATTTGTAACCATAATGGCACGAGCGCGCGGATCATGTTCTGCTTGGGACAATAAGTCCGCTGCAAGATGCACTGGATTAGCACTATCATCAGCAATGACGCCGATTTCACTAGGGCCTGCAATCATGTCGATATCAACTTGACCAAATACTTGGCGTTTTGCAGTGGCCACATAAATGTTACCAGGACCTACGATTTTATCTACTTTCGGAATTTGTTCTGTACCATATGCAAGAGCTGCTACGCCCTGAGCACCACCCACTTGATATACTGCATCAACGCCAGCAAGTTTTGCAGCACCTAACACAGCAGGGTTAATACCATCCTTTTGTGGTGGTGTTACCATAATGATTTCCTTAACACCAGCAATTTTTGCAGGCAATGCAGTCATCATAATGGTAGATGGATATGCTGCTGTGCCACCAGGAACATAGAGACCAACACGAGCCAATGGCGTTACCTTTTGACCACGCGTAATGCCTGGTGTATCCATATCGACAAAGCCTTGTTCAATTTCACGGCTATGAAATTCAGTGATATTTTTCTTCGCTACCAATAAAGCGTGTTTCAAGTCTTCTGGTAAATTGTCCCATGCCGCATCGATAATAGATTGATCTACCTTAAAATCATCAAGCTTTACACCGTCAAATTTTTCAGAATATTCACGTAGTGCTGCATCTCCATTGGCACGTACATTTTCGATGATATCGTACACGCGACGTTCAATTTCCATGTCTGTTGTTTGTTGTGTATATTGACGGACAATGCTAAGCATCGCATCAAGAGATTCTTTGTAAATTTTCATTGTATGTCCTCATTTCAAACTATGTATATGAATACTTCTATTGTAAACGTTTCTCATCACATCGCAATAGCGTATGCCATCTATTTGTTATCAATAGCTGATTGCAATTGATCAATCAAGGCGAAGATGGTATTTCTTTTTTGTTTTAACGCCAATGGATTAGCTACAAGACGCGTTGAAATTGGTTGAAGCCAATCATAAATTTTAAGATTGTTTTCTCGTAGTGTCGTACCGGTTTCTGTAATATCTACAATGGCATCAGCTACTCCTACGAGGGGCGCCAATTCAACGGAACCTTCAATTTTGATGATTTCTACGTCTTGGGAACCAAAATATTGCTTTGTAATGGTTGGATATTTTGTACCAATCCGTTGACGACGGCCTTCCTTCGGATTATACCCTTCTAAGGAAGCCAAGATAAATTGACATTGGCCCGTTTTTAGATCTAGCATTTCATAAGATGTATTATCTTGTTCATCTAGTACATCGCTACCAACGATACCTAAATCAACAACGCCATTATTTAGATATGTCGTTACGTCAGGACCCTTCGCGAGGATAACCTCTACCGAATCCCCCAATGGGATGATTAACTTACGTGCTTTATTGCGTAATGGTTCACAATCAATGCCACAAGATTCTAAAAGAGGAATAAAATCCTTTTCAACGCGGCCCTTTGTCAAGGCAATGCGCAATTTACCATTATCTTGGACATTGCTTTCACCTTGCATAAGCACCTCGGTAAGGACATCAATGTTGAAAGCCATACCTACGGATGGCATCGGTGTACCATCAAAGCCGGATAAAAGTCCATCATAACGGCCACCACTGACAATATATTGGGATACACCATCTACATAACCTCTAAAGGTAAGCCCTGTATAATAGGACTGAAGTGGTCCGGTAGATACATCAATACGAACTTGTTGGCCAGTCGCTTCGATTTGTCCAGCCAAATCCATAAGGCTATCTAAAATACGTTGTGCTCCTGCAGGCAAGATGACTTGACTAAGTTCATCTTTGATATCATGTACAGTGCCGAATAAACGTGGCCAAACTGTAAGGAATGGATAGAGTGCATTATTTTTAAATTCGCTGATTAACTCATTATATCGTGGCAAATATTTTGTAAATAACGCATCGAGCAAATCCGTCCGTTCCCCATCAGTCAACCCCAATGCATCAGTGATAGCATGAGAAAAACGAGCATCGCCAATTTCTAATAACAAAGTATTATTGAGCTGTGATTCATTGACCTCTTTAATGATGGCAAAACATTCTAGTTCGGCATCAATGCCTTCATACCCGACCATTTCGATACCACCTTGTGTAACTTGGTTGATATCGCCGCGGTGCTGTTTATTTTTCATCAACACATCGCCAAGATAGTAGAACTTGCGAGGCAATTCAATATTCGTAGTCGCCAAGAAACGACCGATTGGCATGGTTAAATCTGGGCGGATAACCACAGATGCATCAGAACCACCAAAGAATTCGTACATATGTTGACCACGGCCTAATGTATAACCATTAAACACATCTTTGTATTCTACAAGGGGTGTAGAAATTTTTGTATACTGACGATTGCGGCAAAGGCTGAGCAAATACTGACTCACATCATCCTTGCGCTCCGCCACAGCCCCTATATCATCACGAAAACCTGTAGGCAACTGTTTCTGTACCATGAGGATCATCCTTTCTATAAACCATGCTAATATTACTATTTAAAATATATAGATTCTTTTAGATTTTATCGCTTTAGCGTATTAAAGCATAAAACTATAATAATACTCCTCTATAGAATTGTCAATAGAGGAGTATTAGTTCTAGTCCCAAATCTTTGCTACATCAGCTACGCTATGCGCATCGGATCCTAGCACAAAGGGCACTCCAATAATAGCAGCTATCCCTTGAATAAAGCGGCTAGGATACATTTCACCACAATCAGGTTTAAAGAACCCGCTCATATTATAATCTAGTTCTCTACCTTGAACGCGCATAATATGTAATATATCGCTTACCAATTGAGCATTTCGTTTATCTAAATGGTGTTCAAATCCAAAATGATGTTGGTATTTCTTGATTAAATCAAAGTGACCAATTCGCTTTGGCGTATACGTGCCTAAATCAGCGCGCACCGCTTGGCGAATAATACTAAAGTATTTATAATACAATTCACTTTGATTAGAAATCCAAGGGCCAAAGCCCTTTTCAAATTCCTCTGTGTTATAGTCAACACAGTAGTACTTGCCCCCTACACCATCCATAAAGTGAACAGATAATATATTATCGTCCGTCAATGGACCATAGCGATCAAGGAAATCTTGTATATCACTTTCATAACCTGGGATATAATCCACTTCAAAGCCAAGGGAAATATCGATATGCGTACCATAGGCACGTTGTAATTCACGTCCCAATTCAAGATAAGAATCCACTTGATTAAGTTTAAGAGACGCCGTGTCATAGGCGACCTTATCACCACCATATTCAGTCTCAAAGGCCTTTGGCAACGGAGCATGCTCTGTTAAACACACCTTTTCGATGCGTAGTTCAATAGCCTTTTCAATCATCAATGCCGTTCTATCACCGCTACCATGTGGACATAATTCAGTATGAAAATGACCATCCACCAATCGGCTACGATACGTACTATTGCCTATGAATTGCCGTTCTGCTTTCATATTTACCATAACTTACTTTACCCCTGTCTATGTGTAACATATAATCCGCAACCCCACGGATATATGAATGATTTAATATCTATTATTATACCAATAATGCGTAAGTTTCGGTATCCTGATATTTTCCATGTTTAAATCCTACCTGTGGCGTCAATCCACAATAGGTAAAGTTAAAACGTTCGTGTAAAGCAGTACTTGCCTCATTGCCTGCAGTAATAACAGACACCACCGTATGCAATGTATCAGTTTCTTTAGCATGTTCTAAAATATGGGCCATCAATTTAGATGCTACACCTTTACCACGATAGTCTTGATGGATATAAATAGATAGCTCAACAGTGCTTTTGAAAGCATCCTTAGTTCTATATGGTGAAAGCGATGCATAACCCACCACTACACCATCAATAGTACCGACAAAAATACAATGCTCTATAGTCTGATGCGCATCATACCACGCCTGCCACTCCGACAAAGTACGTGGTTCAAGGTCTAAGGTGGCTACACCGTGTATAACCTCGTAGTTGTATATAGCTAAACAAGCAGATACATCATTTTTTGTAATTGATTGAATGACTAATTCACTCATATGTATTCCTCTAAAACAGTTTGGGGTGCCTTACTTGCCCCTCTTATTGTAGCCTTAGCTGTAACTACCTACAACTATTGGTTACAGAATAAGACAAAAAAATAAGCAAGAAAAAGGACGAGCTGCCACTCGTCCTTTTTTTGTTATATTGTAGGTAATTTCGTACGCTTTACTACCTATCTGTAGTATATCATACATATATAACACTGACTAGCAATAAAAGATAGGCAATTATCTCTCTATAATACACCAAATAGAATAAGCGTAACCACAACTAAGGCAACAATAACTATATAGTCTAATAGTTTAAGACCTACTGATGCAGCAAAACTATGGTTTTTGCCGCCAAAGCCTCTAAGTTCCAAGGATAACGCCATCGTTTCAGAGCGCCCCAAAGATTTTAAAAGTAATGGTTGAATAACAGAGGCATAGGATTTCATGCGTTTAAAGATATTGCCTTCTAAAGAAAGGCCTCGGCAGGATTGTGCCTCTTGTACAGCCTTACTTTCACCAAGAAAATCTGGCACAAATCGAAGTGCTGCAGTAAACATAAATGCATATTCATAAGGAATTTTGCATTGTGTTACGAGGGCGGCCGTTAAATCTTGTAATTTAGTCGTTGCCAAAAGTGCAATAAATACAAGTGTCATGGCAAGCATACGAAGACCAGACACAACAGCGGATACAATGTCTCCACTACCTAAATACTGAACAAGGCCTAAAAACACAGCAAATACGATTAAAGCTAACACAGCCTTATGTTGTTTCCATAATAAGCCGGTCAACAACAGTGCTACTAATTCTACGACAACTAATGCCATTAATGACATCCAATCCCGTAAGTAGATGGCCCATACAGATACAGCAAGGGTCATCAAAATTTTTGTTAATGGTACTAATCGTTCCATGGCCCCTCCTATTCTGCCAATTGCGCAATAAGGCGCATCCGTAATTCATCCATCGATTTACAATAACCTAGTCCTGGCACGGCTTGTGAAAGCTCTACACTTGGCGGTTTTGTTAAGCCTAAATCGTGTAACTCATCAGTAGATTTTGAAAATAACACTTCTGGTGTGCCATCAAAGGACACAGTGCGATGGCCCATTATGATAGCACGAGAACATTCAGCAGCCATAATTTCCATATCATGAGTAATCAATAAGATTGTAATTCCTTCTTGATTCAACTGACGAAGCAAGGCCAATAACTCTTTTGTTTCCTTACCATCTTGACCACTCGTCGGCTCATCGAGTATAAGAATGTTAGATTGCATCGCCAATGCAGAAGCAATGGCAACGCGTTGTTTTTCACCACGACGCAATGTAGGAGGATACTCGTCACGCAAATGACTGATGCCACATCGTTCCAATACTTCATCTACAATATGTGTAACTTCTTCTTTAGAGTGACCTAAAGATTCAGGACCAAAAGCTATCTCAGTAGCTACGGTAGGTCTAAACATTTGACGATCCGGTTGTTGAAATACATACCCAATAAATTGTCCCCGTTTAAAGGCTGGCATGGAGGTAATATCCTTTCCATTGTAACGAATATGACCTTCGCTAGCCTTTTCAAGGCCTACTAGTAACCGGGTAATTGTGGTCTTACCACAACCGTTCTTACCACCAATAGCAATAAACTCGCCTTCACGAATGGTAAAGCTAACATTTCTAAAAATATCTACGGTAGGCACATAGCCAAATCGTAAGTTTTCTACCTTAAGCATGTGCGCCACCTCCTACACTTTCACCTATCGTATTACTATGTTGAGCTTGGCTTTCACCAGCATCAATTACATCACTGGAAGTTTCATAACGAGAACGGTCAATTGCCTTAGCCATCTCTATATGATGAAGGCCCTTGATTGCCGATTCAATGCTAAGCCAAGGTTCATCACTATGATACCCAGCTTTTTCAAGTTCCATATACGTTGTAAATACAGATGGCAATGCTTCTACATAAATATCATGATTGTACATATATTCCAATGTTGTAGCCACATCGCTGTCGCATACGATTTCGCCATCCACCATAAGTGCCATGCGGTTCGCATATGGTAATACGGCATGTAAATCATGGTCGATAACTACAACAGTAATACCATGATTGCGGTTTAAATCACCAACGAGGCGATATAGTTCAGCCGTCCCGTCTGGATCAAGAGAACTCGTCGGTTCATCAAGAACGAGAACAGATGGATTGGTTGCCAACACGGAAGCAATGGCTAACCGCTGACGTTGACCGCCGGACAAGCTCGTAATTTTACGGTCCTCAAGGCCTTCAATACCAACTTGTTTAAATACCTCTGCACAACGGGCATCGATAGTAGCGCGATCGTAACCACGATTTTCCATGGCAAAGGCCACTTCTTCACGAACAGTCATCGTTACAAGTTGCGTATCATAATCGGCAAGAACAACGCCAACATGATTGGCTAACTCAGGAATCGACAATTGTGTGGTAGCCTTACCATCTACAAAGACCATACCTTCAAGGCGACCGCCATAGAATTTAGGCACAGCCCCAACCATAGCCATGCAAAGTGTACTCTTACCACAACCAGCAGGACCTGTTACAACAAGAAAATCACCTTCGTGCACATCGAGATTGATGTTCTTTAACGTAGGTACAGTGGCCTTAGGGTGGAAATAATTCATATGCTCAATAGAAATTTTTGCATCCCGTTCTGGTGTAATAACAAGCCCACTATGGTCACTAGAAACCTCACCACCACTTGGCAACATGCCACGTTTTACAAACATCTTTTGAGCCGGAATATACAACACAGGTGTAATCGCTGCATTTACAGCTGCCACCACTAACACGAGAGGCCACATAGCATACAAATACACATTATTAGGTAATCCTGCAATTTGCCATAATAACGTAACGAAAATACCACCAGATACAACAGTTGTAAAGAATGCGCCTACTATCGGTGTAATCTCAAAGGAACCAATTTTACCGATTTTCATAGATGTCATGGTACGTGAAATGAATGTTATCACCAATGCACCAGCTGGCTCGGACAACAAGTTACCATAAGGGAAGCCAGATTTTGAGGTTAAAACTTCAATCAAAGCAGCTACTAAGCCAATCCCTAATGCTTGAGAAACGCTAGGTTTTGTCAACAAAATCGCCACACAATACGCTGCAATCATCCAGTTTGGTGTAACACCTGCAAAACTAGGACTTACTAAATGCAAAATCGTGCCTAACGCGAGCATCAAGGTGCTCACCGTTACCCATCTAAACTGTCCACCCTGGTCATG
>CAUTOY010000034.1:0-13615 GCA_963539855.1 uncultured Veillonella sp. | reverse complement strand
GAAATATAAAATTTTAATAAGGTGATATATAGGTCCTTTATCTGTTACAACAGGTGAAGGACCTTTTTTATAAAAGGAGGTGACTATTAGTGTCATAAGCAGGTGTTGAAATTGTCGTTATAGAAACCCTTCATAGAATAGAGTTTCGTCATTTAATTTATGTTAGTACTCTTCAAACAGGAACTGATATTGCAGTATACCCGTCTGACAGGTATAATAAGAGGAGAAGTATTCTATGATTATTGACTTTAAGGATAAGGAAACAGAACGTATTTTTTATCGCGGTTATTCGAGAAGATTGCCTATTCAAATTCAGCGAACAGCGTTGTTAAAATTGAGGTTATTACATTCTTGTAAAACAATCTCTGATTTTAGAGTGCCTCCGGGCAATCAATTTGAAGCATTACAAGGTGATCGCTTAGGGCAGTGTAGTATTCGTATCAATAAGCAATATCGAATTTGTTTTCGGCTAGATGAAGATTTTAATCTATATGATGTTGAGATTGTAGATTATCACTAGAGAGGTAGTAGTATGAAAGAATTAATACCTGTACCAAAAATGAGTGAAGTATTATTAGAAGAGTTTATGCGTCCACTAGGGCTGAGTGCTTATCGTGTAGCAAAAGATATTAAGGTTCCTGTATCTAGAATTCAAGAAATTTTACATGACAAACGTAAAATTACAGCCGATACAGATTTGCGGTTATGTAAGTATTTTGGGATGTCTAATGGATTTTTTTTAAGAGTACAAATGGACTTAGATTTGCTTGAAGCGAAAGATATGGTGTCACTACAAGAAGATTTAAAGGAAATTAAATGTATTACACCGCAACTCACATCTAATTGATAAATTTCGATATATCTGCTACACTATGTATATAAATGAATAATGATTCTTAGTGTTATATGTAGATAAAGGAGCTCCTATGTTATTTGTAGAATATCCAAAATGCACAACATGCAAAAAAGCAAAGAAATTTTTAGATGACCATAATATTAAATATATAGATCGTGATATTAAATCCGAAAATCCTACAGCTGAGGAAATCGCTGCTTGGTATCCTCAATCTGGTAAGGATTTGAAAGCGTTCTTTAATACATCTGGTTTGATTTACCGTGAACAACAATTAAAGGATAAGTTGCCAGGCCTTAGCGAAGAGGAAAAACTTGCTTTATTAGCGTCCAATGGTATGCTCGTAAAACGTCCAATCTTGGTATTAGAAGACAAGGTATTAGTTGGGTTCAAAGAAAAAGAGTGGATTGAAGCATTACATTTATAATTCGTGAAATACTAGCTTGTATATCATTTAAATACATATTTTGAATACTACTATAAACGGCTGTAACCGCATGTGTGAATATATGTTGTTACAGCCGTTTTTGACAGTAGGCACTCTTTTTCGTATACTAGTATATATTTCATTAATTTTTCATTAATGAATCGTGAACGTTAAATATGAGAGAGTGTATATGCGATTTTTAGTGTGTGTGTTGTGTGGGATGTTACTCGCTCCGACGGTGTGGGCCAGTGATGTGGCATCTTCTGCGACGAAGAGACAAGTGAATACGGAGGAATTCCATATTTCGCCAGCCTATTTGCCTGATCATCAGATTGGTGAAAGCGGCCCATTGGTGATGGATACCACAGAGCGTAAAACCACGCATTATTCTAGTGTTGATGCGGTGAATTCTGCTATTAATGCGGCGGTTGTATCCAACCTTAACGATGATATGCATACTCATGGTAAAGCTTGGATGAAGCGAACTACATTGGGGCTTAGCTTTCAAAAGGACTGGAAGCCTCTTTATAGTGCGGAAACGGTGCAACCCGTAGGTCATTATGAGGACCAGTCTCGCCATGTGTGGTTTACGCAAGGCACTGTGGCGCGCGCTGCAGATATTGGCACAACTGTAAATAGTGGTTTAGGCTATCGCCGCATCAGTAGCGATGACCGTCATTTACACGGTGCCAATGTGTTTTATGATCATCGTTTTACTCATCATCACGGTCGCGTTGGCCTTGGTTATGAGTATCTGTCTGGTGAAAGCGAACTGCGATTGAATTATTATCGTGGTATAGCAGGAAATCGTCTGATAGACAATGCGACCATTCAAAGCGTGACCAACGGCTATACCCTAGAATATGGTAAAACTTTTAAAAATGCTCGCTGGGTTCGTGTGTATGGTGAAGCTTACCATTGGAATTTAAAACGTGAGGCGGATAAGAATGGATTCCGTATGGGGACAGAGTTACAATTGACTCCGCGCATATCCATTGATATAGGCTATAATAAACCTGAACATGCTTCCGGTAGCGGTTATGGTAAAATCATGTTCCGCTTGGCTGGCACCGATATAGCTTGGTATGGTGGTAAACATAAACTTGATACAGAATCTACAGTGCGCTCTAAAATGCTTGAAAAAGTAAGACGAGATAATACGGTTACTGTAGAGTAATAAAGGGGCTGTAAAAAACAGCCCCTTTTTAAATTAGTCTAGCAAATACTATCTCATAAAAACACTCTCTAAGTATGTAACAGTAAAAAATATGTTATAATTAATTTACTATTTATAAATTAGAGAGAGTGTTTATTATGCATATTACAAAGCCCCTACTATGGCTGTTAGAACCGTATATCGTATACAAAGCCTATTTGTGGGGGCTTCGTTTTTATTCGCATCCTGTGACCTGGGAAGGAGAAACTGACTGGTTTTCTTTAACGCTAACCACATTACTTGCCATTGATGCCATCGTATTGCCTCTAGTATTGCTATATTTGCCCGCATGCAATCCAGATAAGGACGTTCCTAGATGGATTATAAAAATCGTTAGTCCTTTAGATCGTTTTGTGGCTTGGGTTGAAAGTAAACAACTGGGATCCGTATGGATGAAAATTATCGGTGCCTTATGGGCCTTTTTTATATACCTCGTGCCGGTCTATATTGGTGGACAATTAGCTATGGCCGTTGTTGTAGCACTTATTTATGATGTACTTACCTGGGCAACCATGCAAGTATAATGAATCCATGTTGGGAATAGTGGATTCTTTACAAACATATAGAAATAGAAAAATCGCGACTAGTTAATTAGTTTCTAATCAACTAGTCGCGATTTTTAATGTATTAGACACCATCAGGCCCTTTTCAGAATTAGTAGAGGCCGATGCTAATTTGCGGAACCACGTATAGGACTTATCGCCATTACTACAGACCTGTACTAAGTTGTAGGACACATATATCTGTCTATTGGCTCTTATCTCCAAGTGTGAGAATTAGGAATACGATGGATAGGATACATGCACCAACGAGTGCTGTAAAGCCACCATCCCAGCCATAAAGGTCAACCATGAGACCCATAAATGCACCAGCACCGGCGGAACCGATGAGGTAACCGAGTAGGCCTGTAAGGCCTGTAGCGCCGCCTGTTGCTTCGCGTGGAACCATGTCGGCTGCTTGAAGGCCAATCATCATAACTGGACCATAGATGAGGAAGCCGATAGCTACAAGGGCGAGATTATCGATGAGGATATTACCTGCTGGATTAAACCAGTATACGAGAATAGCTGCGATAACAAGAATCATAAAGCAAATCGTAGCTGGTGCGCGACGGCCACGGAATACGCGGTCGCTTAAGTAACCACTTACAAGCATGCCAGGGATGCCAGCCCATTCGTATAGAAAGTAAGCCCAACGGGAACCTTCTTTAGTAAAGCCTTTCACTGCTGTTAAGTAGGTAGGTGCCCAGCTAACTACGCCGTAGCGAATGAAGTATACGAAAATATTGGCAATTGCAAGGTACCATAAGTATTTATTACGCAAAATATATTTAAAGAAGATCTCTTTAAATGTACTTGTTTCGTGATGATCAGTATGTGTTACTGCTTCGTGCTTATATTCTTCAATTGGAGGTAAGCCGCAGGATTGAGGTGTATCTTTTAACAAGAAGAAGGTAATGACTGCAAGTACAATGGCGATAATGGCAGGGAAAAAGAAAATACTATGCCATGTACCAAACAGGAAGATACCAAGTGTTGCAAGAGGTGCGATGATACCGCCACCTAGGTTGTGGGATACGTTCCACCATGACCACCATGCACCGCGTTCGGAGCGGGAGAACCAGGTAACCATATTTTTAGCATATGGAGGATAGCCCATACCTTGGAACCAGCCGTTTAAGAATGCGAGCACACACATGATAGGAATACTGCTCATAACACCTGGCAAGGTACCGAATAAGAGCATAACTAGGGCACTAAGTAATAGGCCTGCTGTGGCAAAGAATTTTGGGTTAGATCGGTCCGATGCATTACCCATAACAAACTTACTCACACCGTATGCTACGGATAGGATTGTCATTACGACACCTAAATCTGCTTTAGAGTAACCGTATTCGGCAATCATGTACGGAACGGCTAAACTAAAGTTTTGCCGAATCAGGTAGAATGTAGCATACCCAATAAATGTACCAGCAAACACCTCTTTACGCAGACGTTTGTAAGTAGAATCAATTTGCGTCTCTGGTAAACGTTCAATGTGAGGCGCTGGAGAGAAAATTGACATTATTTCACATCCTTTCAAAAATATGTCGCTTGTAATAATAACATGTATAACTTTGTATTGACTATGATTAATTTTAATTATGATAAATCGTCATAAAAATGCTTGAAATAAGGGGTTTATGCATATAAAGAATCTATCAAAATATCTGATATATACTAAATATAAGTTTTCAAACGTAAAATACATGAATAACTGCTCATGTGTTTGTGTAATAAATAGATGCAAAATTAGAATACAGTTAATAAAAGTAGTAATTATCGAGCTTTATCCAGTTTTACAACCAAATATGAATAAGTGTACATATATTTGTCCTTGAAAATATACCCTGTGGGGTATATAGTGCTACCCCTATATGTATAAGATGAAAAAGAAAAATAATAAACCCATATAGGTATAAAACAGAAATCAAAACTATACGAACCTGAATAGACATGTTTATAAGCTTTCATAGGAGGTACATATGGAAACGTGGAATGAAGCAAAAGAATGGTTCTCAGATCATAGCGAACAAGTCACATTGGCTATCGGTGGGGTTGGCGAATCCATGCCGGTGGATAAAGTGGTAGGCGATGGTGTTAACGATGCACCAGCCCTCAAAAAAGCCGATGTCGGTATTGCCATCATCTTGGCCATGATTGGTACACTTTCACCAGTATGGGGCGCCCTTGTACACAATGGTGGTAGCTTGCTTGTAGTACTTAACTCTGCATTATTATTGTCTTGGAAATATAAAACTAATTCTGATGAAGACAGAAATCCATATGTAGGAAAGCTTGTAAGCAATCAATAATTTATAGTAGAATACTCTCAAAAGGAGGTTTATCATGAATACATTAGAATGCATAAAAACACGTCACAGTACACGTAAATTTAAATCTGAACCGGTTGCACGAGAATTGCTCGACACCGTTATCGATGCAGGTCGTCGTGCGCCTACAGGGGGCAATTTACAGTCTACACATTTTATGGTCATTACCAATCCAGATGTGTTGAAAGAACTAGTTACCCTTATCCAAGAAGAATATGGTAAAACTGAAGTAACGGAACAAACGCCGCCATACATGGTAAACATCATCAAAATGTCCAAAGAAGGTAAATTTGTATTCCACTACAATGCACCGGTGCTCATCGTATTGGCCCATAAACCTGCGCTGGCCAATAATTTCTCTGATACAGCTTGTGCTATGCAAAACATGATGCTTGCCTGCAACGAACTAGATTTGGGATCCTGCTGGGTGAACCAAATACGTCACCTACAAGATAATGAACGCTTAATCAAACGCCTTCGCGAACTTGGTATGGGGGATGATGAAAAAGTATATGCAAGCCTTGCCCTCGGCTATCCAGACTTGCCAAATGGACTAAACCGCAGGGAACTCGACATCAAAGGAAATCCTGTAACCTATATTGACTAACAACTAACTATCCAAGGGTCGCTTATGCGACCCTTTTTTCTAATCTTTATAAACTCCTAATGTGTTCTAATGTAAAATGCTATATTGCTATTAGCTAACTATAGATTAGCGTTCATAGTGGATGTGTGGGTGTTCTGAAGCCGACTTTGGCCCTGCGAAGCCCGCAGGGCGGAGACAGACCCGGCCGGTGGAGGCTGAGGAATACCCACACATCCACTATACTAATTTATATGTTATCTTAAGCAATATAGCAATTTACTCTTGAAAACTATTAGGAATTTACAAAGATGTATTGACCGCTTAATGGAAAATTGTGTACAATTATTTTATAAATATTAATGTGTGTGTAATGGAGGGGTAGTTAATGGCAAAAATAGGTACATTAGCAGGTTATAATCGCGTTTCAGAGGTTCCGGAAGATGATTATTTAATGTTGGAAAATCAATTGGGATTTCCTTTGTATGTAGTAGCTAAGGAAATCGTAAATGCGTATCGTCCACATTTGGAACCTTTGAATTTAACATATACTCAATACATCGTCATGATGGCGTTGTGGGAATATGGTGAATTATCTGTTAAGGAATTAGGGCAAGTGTTGCGCCTAGATTCTGGCACATTAACGCCGTTGCTTAAGAAATTAGAACAAAAAGGGTTCCTAAAACGTAAACGCAGTCGTAATGATGAACGGGTGGTAATGGTGACTCTTTCAGAAGAAGGTTATGCACTCCGCAAGGAAGCTATCGAAGTACCTAAGAAACTAGTAGCTAGCACGCAAGAAGTTTTTACTGTTCATGAAGCTGCTGAATTGAGAAAATTGCTTAATAAATTATTAGATACCATTGATGCAGCTCATGGTGTTATCAATCCTGAAGATATTAAATGCTAAATATGATATAATTTAGTTAGATATTATATTATTGGGTCATAGAGAGTTGACCTAGTGTTACCCGTTTAGGGTGGAGGCGAACATTATGAATAAGAAATTAGTTACTACATTTGCTCTTGCAGCAACATTATTAGTTGGTTCCGTAGCAAGTGCTGCTAATTGGAACGGTTTGGCAAATTATCCAGAAGTGCCAAACAGTGCTAACGGTACAGAAACTTACTACTTCGACAAAGCATCTCAATTTAATTTGATTGATGGTAGCCGTAACTATGTATTTGGTATTAATGTGGTAAATATGCATAATAACCAATACGGCGAAGCTACATTATTCAAATATATTGTGCATCCTAGCTTGCACACTGTATATCGCTTTGCTCCAGATGGTCAATTATATCAAATTAATCCTGGCACAAACGAATTCAACATGTTCAAAGCTGCTTGGAAAGAAGTATATGGCACAGATTTTGCATTCCCTGATGTAAATGCTGTTCCTGCAACTGTAAACGTTCATGCATAATAATTAAATACTTATAATGATACGTATAATGGTGAAAGTTCTTATTAGGGGCTTTCACCATTGTTGTATATACATGGGCCTATAGTAGGTTCATGTATATGGTAGAATTGTAATAGATGATATTAGGTGAAAGCCTATTCATGGTTTTAGGAGGTAACGATGGCGAAATCTGAATTTGCGCAAGCGTATACGGAACGCATGTTTCCTGATATTGCATCGCCAGCAGGTTATATAGACCCCGAGTTTGAAGATTTATTTGAAAATTTTGCCTTTCACGAGGTCATTACGGAGGATGGCTGTAATGTAGCAGCACATAGTCGTTTTTTGGCCATTTTAGCGACGTTAGTTGGTGCTGGTGCTACAGAAGAGTACTCATTAATGATGCCAGCTGCTTTGAATTTTGGCGTTATTCCTGATGAAATTGTTGAGCTTATTTATCAAGCGGTACCGTATCTTGGAATTGGTCGCGTTCGTCCATTCTTTAAGATTACCAATAAGATCCTTGATTACCGGGATGAAGAAATCCAAAATCCTCATCGCAGTACGATTACCAGTGAGAATCGCCTTGAAAAGGGCATCGAAAAGCAAGTGGAAATCTGGGGCGAAGGAATGAAAGACTTTTACCAATCGGGACCTGAAGATACGCGTCATATCAATAAATGGTTAGCGAACATGTTCGGCGATTACTATACTCGTAAAGGCCTAAGCACGAAGCAACGGGAGTTGATTACATTCTGTTTCCTCATGGCTCAAGGCGGTTGTGAAGCACAGCTTAAGGCGCATGTGATTGGTAATTTGAACGTAGGAAATGATAAGAGATTTTTGATTAGCATTGCATCTCAATGTGTGCCGTATATTGGCTATCCTCGTGTGTTGAATGCACTGTCTTGCATTAATGCGGGCTTTGCTGAATGGGAAGCAAATCAATAAATGATGTAACAGCCAAGTGCTATTAGATAATAAGGAGTAGTATGATTCTTTCTGGATTAAGTTTAATTATGATTATTGCGTCCATTCCGGCGCTGATTATTGCTGCTGCAGGGCATGAGTATGCCCACGCTAAGGCGGCGGATTTATTAGGTGATCCTACACCTCGTATGATGGGGCGTCTCACGATGAACCCTTTTGTACATCTTGACCTCATTGGATCCTTGGCCTTGCTTATAGGTGGATTTGGCTGGGCTAAACCAGTTGTTGTAAATCCCACCAATTTCAAGGACCCTCGGACTGATGATATTATTGTATCCATCGCAGGCCCTATGGCGAATCTTGTGATGGCCTTTATCGGCTACGTTGTTATGAGATGCCTGGAAGCAGCGAACTTATTGGGTAATGACTCCTTGTACCTCGTATTGCTTCTCATCGTCGTGTACAACATTAACTTTGCCATCTTAAATTTAATGCCTGTGCCACCTCTCGATGGCAGCCATATTTTGATGAACTTTTTGCCTCTTAAATGGCAAATTCATGTAGCGCGATTCAGCATGGTTTCCTTACTCATCTTGATCGTCATATTAAATTCTCCTATTGCTTCGCGTATCTTTGTGCCATTGCAACAATCGATTTTAAGTGGATTTGAAAGTATTGTTAATTTAGTACTGTAATAGAATATGTGAAAGTATATTGAAAATACCCCTCCTGAAAGTGGACAGTCTACTACGCAAATGTAGCCATTACAGTCATTTTCAGAAGGGGTATTTTGTATATACCTATTAAATTTTTCCTTGCTCTTTCAATTCTGCTAGCAATTTTACGATACGAGGACCACAACCTTTGCCACCACAGGCACCTGTGCCTGCTCGGGTTGCCTCTTTTACTGCAGGAAATGTATGAGCCCCATTAAAAATGGCCTCTTTAATCGTTTTGCGTGTAATGCTTCGGCATGTACACACCTTTGTTAATTTGTCCAGAATCGCTTCTGGTACTTGGTTATTTTCAAATTTCATATATTCCTCTTGGACTCACACGAGTCATTATATATTAAATCACATCGAAACTTTACGATATAGTTAAGTATAGCATAGATACGGTCGATTTGTTAAGTACATATAACATGGTCGAAGATGATATACTATAAGCAATATACATTATATTTGGAGGTTCTCATGTTACGACGTATCTTAGCAGCGACTATGATTGGTGCATTGGCACTGACAGCAGGTTGCGCTTTACATAATCCCTTTGCTCACAAGTCCGAGCCCGTTACTTATGAATCGGTAGCGCAAAGTGAGCTTTCACCAGAAGAAAAGGTGGATACATTAGTGGCGAATATGTCCGATGCGGATAAGGTAGGCCAATTGTTGATGATTGGTATCCATGGCAAGACGCTGAATGATGATGCGAAATTTATGCTCAACGAATATCGGGTGGGTGGCATTATCCTGTTTGACCGCAACATGGAAAATAAAGAGCAGGTAAAAACGCTCATCACCGATATTAATAAGGTAAGTAAAAGTGCAGGCCTTACACCATTGTTCATCGGTATCGACCAAGAGGGCGGCGCCGTGGCGCGTATGGAGGACAAGTTGATTAAGGTACCGCCTGCTGAAGAGCTAGGGCAAGGTTCTGTTGACCATGCAGCTAATTTGGCTAAACAAGTGGGGACTGAACTTAAGGACCTTGGATTTAACATTAATTTTGCACCTGATGCGGATTTGGGATTAACCTATGGCCGTTCATACAGTACCAATCCCGACCAAGTTGTGAAATTTGCTAGTGCTGTCGGCCAAGCCTATGATGAATCTGGCCTATGGTATTCGTACAAGCATTTCCCTGGCATTGGTAAAACCGATGTAGATTTACATGCAGACACCAGCGTGGTGCCTGTGTCTAAAGATATGTTACTCGCTGAGGATACAAAGGTATTCGTAGACCTCATTAAACAGTCTAAACCCAATACATATGCCATCATGGTATCTCATGCGATGTATCCGCAAATTGATCCAGATCATCCATCTAGCCTGTCTAAGAAAATCATTACTGATTGGCTTCGCACGGATATGGGGTATAATGGTGTTGTCGTAACCGATGATATGGATATGGGGGCCCTCGCTAAGCACTATACCTTTGGCGATATGGCGGTTCAATCCATTCAAGCGGGCAGTGATATCTTGCTTGTATGTCATGAATATGAACACATGCAAGAGGCCTATAATGGTCTTATGAAAGCCGTCAAAGACGGCACTATCTCTAAAGAACGTCTCGATGCGTCTGTAAAACGAATTTTGCTCATGAAAATGAATCATGGTGTATAAATACTAGGTTAATCCATAGTATATAGTGTAATTCATAACAATATATTTATCCCCCCCATACAGGACTTTTTGATACCGATAGAGAATTACTAAGTATAGTTATTCTCTGTCGGTTTATTTTTTATTCGTTAGGAGTGAAGTATATGGCTCGGAGAATTATGTTGAACGGCACGTCCTATTTTGGGCAAGGTGCGATTCAAGAGATTGTAAACGAAATTAAGAATCGCCATTTCAAAAAGGTTCTCGTTACATCTACGCCTGACTTATTTGAGTTTAAGGTTGCTACTAAGGTTACGGATTTGCTTGATGTGGCAGGCATTGCTTACGATGTATATGACAATATTAAGCCGAATCCAACCATTGAAAATGTAACATCTGGTGTGGCTGCTTGTAAGGCGGCTGGCGCTGATGTAATCGTTGCTGTAGGCGGTGGCAGTGCTATCGACACAAGTAAGGCTATTGCTACGATTATGACAAATCCTGAATTTAGCGATGTGCGTAGTCTTGAAGGCTTGGCGCCTACAAAACATCCATGCTTGCCGATTATTGCAGTATCTACCACATCTGGTACGGCTGCAGAGGTTACTATTAACTACGTTATTACAGATGTTGAAAAGAACCGCAAATTCGTTTGCGTTGACCCTCATGATATCCCAATTATAGCTATCGTAGACCCTGATATGTCCGCGTCCATGCCAACCGGCCTATGTGCTTCTACGGGGATGGATGCCCTCGTTCATGCCGTAGAAGGGTATATTACGAAAGCTGCTTGGGAATTAACAGATATGCTTCATTTGAAAGCCATCGAAATCATCGGCCGTTCCTTGCGCAGCGCAGTGGCTGGTGAATATGCAGGTCGTGAAGCGATGTCCGTAGGCCAATATATTGCGGGCATGGGCTTCTCTAACGTAGGCCTTGGCATCGTTCACTCCATGGCCCATCCATTGAGTGCTGTGTATGACATCCCTCATGGTAAGGCTTGTGCCATGCTATTAACAGCAGTATTGAAATTCAACGCCCCTGAAACAGGTGCTAAATACCGTGAAATTGCTCGCGTTATGGGCGTGCCTAATGTGGATGCTATGGATGAAAGCACCTACCGTCAGGCCGCCATCGATGTTATTCAAAAACTAGCCGACGATGTAGGCATTCCTAAATCTCTCAGCGAAGCTGGCGTAAAACGCGAAGACATTCCATTCCTCGCAGAATCTGCTTTCAACGATGCATGTACACCTGGTAATCCACGAGATGTGACCGTTGATGAAATTATTGGTATTTATGAATCTATATTCTAATTAAGTATAATCAATAACAATCTTGTACAGCATCTATATGGTATAGTTGTGCCGATATAGGTGCTGTTCTTTATTTTATGACATTGTTCTATAAGAGGATTCTTGAAAAAGTAGGAAACGGCAAGTATACTAGTTATAAATGTACTGATGTTCGATATATTTCCACGAGGAGAAGAATGCATGAAACTATGGAAAATAAATAAACGCAGCTCTACCTTAGCGGATATGTCTATGAATCGTGTATTATTATCTGAACTAATTGCTAAAGGTGCATTAGTAGGTATTATTGCAGGTTTTTTTGGAGCTGCCTATCGATATTTGATTCTCGAGTCCGAGCATATCCGGTGGCATCTAATGGGCGATATTTCGTTGGAGTGGGCCATTGGCTGGCTTATCGCTATGGTCGTATTTGCCTTTATTGTCGATCGGCTTTTAACGTGGGCACCATTATCTGGCGGTTCCGGTATCCCTCAAATTGAGGGGGAAATGCTTGGTATGTTCGACATGAAGCCGTATCGCACGCTCATTTCCAAGATGATTGGCGGTGTACTAACCGGTTTTGCAGGGTTTTCTGTAGGCCGTGAAGGACCAGCAGTGCAAATCGGCGGCTCTGCCGGTAAAATTGTATCGTATTGGATGAATTCGGGTCTACGTGAACAGCGTATCCTTACGTCAGCCGGTGCGGGGGCGGGCTTGACGGCTGCCTTTAGCGCGCCGGTGTCGGGGGCCATGTTCGTCTTTGAAGAGGTTCACAAAAGCTTTTATCCGTATCTCGTCATTCCTACTTTTGTGGCTACGCTTATATCGAACTATATTACGGTAACTATTTTTGGCCTCACGCCGGCCCTCGGATTTTCCGTGACGTCAGGGATGCCGCTTGATTACTTTCCCGTTCTGCTCGGTGTAGGCATTTTAATGGGACTCTGCGGCGTCTTGTTTTGTCGCATGATATTCGCCTTTAAGCGTTTCTTTGAGTGGCTTAACTGTTCTCGTTTTCTAAAGCTTGTGCTTACCTTTGTAACCGTCGCTGTTATCGGCTTTGATTCGCAGCTCTTGTTGGGCGGTGGCAATGATTTGGTAGGCCAACTGGCCTTTCAGTCTCACGGCGTATTGCTCCTTGGCGGCATTGTGCTCGGAAAAATCTTGCTTACCACGTTTTGCTATGGCAGTGGCGCTCAAGGTGGCATCTTTTTGCCTATGCTCGTCATCGGTGCGTCGGCCGGTGCCTTTTGTGAAAGCTTGCTTTCATCGGTGGGGTTAATATCTCCCGATTTTGTACCGCAATTCGTTATTTGTGCCATGGGCGGTATGCTAGCAGCCGCTATGCGGACCCCGATTTTAGCCATTCTGCTCGTTCTTGAAATGACAAATAGCTTTTCCAATATCTATGCCATCGGTATTGTTACCATCGTGGCCTACTTGGTGGCAGAACTCTTAAAAGAACCACCTATTTACGATTCCTTATTACAAGCTATGACAGGTCAAAGCAACCTAGAAAATGTACAAACCTTCTTCCAAACCAAGGTGCCTGTAGTGGCATCCTATGTTAATACACAATTGCAAGACCTCAACTTGCCAGATGGGACTTTAATCGTTAGCATTCGCCGGAATGGAACATACATTGTGCCTCTAAATGATGTAAAACTACAACCGGGCGATGAACTACAAGTATCGTGCGAACGAGGACG
>CAUTOY010000033.1:0-13680 GCA_963539855.1 uncultured Veillonella sp. | reverse complement strand
GTAAATCTAGTAGAAACATCGCTCGAGCAAAACGTCATCTTCGTATTCGCCGTCATATTTCTGGTACGGCAACTTGCCCACGTTTGAACGTATATCGCAGCTTGAGCAACATTTACGCTCAAGTTATCGATGACGTAGCAGGTACTACATTAGTAGCTGCTAGCTCTTTAGATAAAGATTTAAACTTATCCTATGGTGGTAACATTGCCGCTGCTAAAGCTGTTGGTGAAGCAGTTGCTAAAAAAGCTATCGCTAAAGGTATTGACACTGTAGTGTTTGACCGTGGTGGTTACATTTATCATGGTCGCGTAGCAGCCCTTGCAGAAGGTGCTCGTGAAGCAGGCTTAAAATTCTAAGAAGGAGGAACTATAGACATGGCGAGAATTGACTACACCAGTCTTGATCTTAAAGAAAGAGTAGTATTCATCAACCGCGTAGCCAAAGTAGTTAAAGGCGGTCGTCGTTTTTCCTTCAGCGCTCTTGTAGTTGTTGGTGATGGAAACGGTTATGTAGGCGTTGGCTTAGGTAAAGCTGCGGAAGTACCTGAAGCTATTCGCAAAGGTATCGATGATGCTAAGAAAAATATCGTAAATGTAGCAATTAAAAATGGTACAATCCCTCACACTGTAACAGGTGTATTCGGCGCAGGCCGCGTATTCTTGAAACCAGCTGCTGAAGGTACTGGCGTTATCGCTGGTGGCCCTGTTCGTGCCGTATTGGAATTAGTAGGTGTTCGTAACATCTTGACTAAATCTTTGGGCTCTTCTAACCCTAACAATATGGTTCGTGCTACTATTGAAGGTTTGAAAGATTTGAAACGTGCTAGCGAAGTTGCTGAACTTCGTGGTAAATCCGTTGAAGAAATCTATAACGCGTAATAAGGAGACAAGAAATGGCACAAGTTAAAGTAACATTAACAAGAAGCTTAATCGGTCGTCCTGAAGATCAACGCGCGACAGTTAAAGCTTTGGGCTTGAAAAAAACTAATTCTCAAGTCGTAAAAGAAGTAACACCTCAAATCGAAGGTATGCTTCACAAAGTTAGACATTTAGTAAAAGTTGAAGAAGTTTAATACTGATAAGGAGGTGCACTGAATGAAACTTCATGAATTACAACCAGCTGCTGGTTCCAAAAAAACTCGTACTCGTGTAGGCCGTGGTTTAGGTTCTGGCTTGGGTAAAACATCTGGTCGTGGTCAAAAAGGTCAAAACTCCCGTTCTGGCGGTGGCGTTCGTTCCGGTTTTGAAGGCGGCCAAATGCCTCTTTATCGTCGTTTACCAAAACGTGGTTTCAACAACGTTTTTGCTAAACAATATGCTGAAGTTAACGTAGAACAATTGAACCGTTTTGAAGACGGTGCAACAGTTGATCCAGTAGCTCTTATTGAAGCTGGCATTTTGAAAAATGTACGCGATGGCATTCGTATTTTAGGTAACGGTACATTGGAAACTAAAAACTTGACTGTTATCGCTAATGGCTTCACTAAATCTGCTGAAGAAAAAATCACAGCAGCAGGCGGAAAAGTAGAGGTGATCTAGTTTGCTAGATAGCCTCTCGAACATCTTTAAGATTACCGAGTTGCGCAACAAAATTTTGTACACATTGATGATGTTTGCTGTGTTTAGAGCCGGCATTCACATCCCTGTACCAGGTGTAGATGCATCTGTCATTGAATCTTTGTTCACGTCCGGTAACCTATTCGGTCTTTTAGACTTGTTTGCTGGTGGTGCGCTAAGTAAGTTCTCTATCTTTGCAATGAGTATTACACCTTACATTAATGCTTCCATCATCATGCAACTACTTCAAGCTGTAGTTCCACAGTTTGAAGCGTGGAGTAAAGATGGTGAAGAGGGCCGTAAAAAAATTGCGAAGGTGACTCGTTATGGTACGGTTGTTTTAGGTTTTGTTCAAGCCTTTGGCATGGCGTTTGCACTACGTGCAAATTCCGCTCTCGTAAATAATGATATCCTTAGTGTATTTGTTGTAGCTATTATCCTAACAGCAGGCACATGCTTGTTGATGTGGATTGGTGAACAAATCACGGCATATGGCATTGGTAATGGTATTTCTTTGATTATCTTTGCTGGTATCGTAGCTCGATTACCAGATGGTCTTCAAACCATTTACCAATATATACAAACAGGAACAATTAATATGTTCCAAGCATTTTTATTCGCTGTAATCGCTATTGCAATGATTGCTGTTGTAGTAGCTGTTACACAAGGCCAACGCCGCATTCCGATTCAATATGCAAAACGCGTAGTAGGTCGTAAAATGTACGGTGGCCACTCTACATTCTTGCCATTGAAAGTCAATCAGGCAGGTGTAATTCCAATTATCTTTGCGTCATCTGTGTTGATGTTCCCTGTAACGATTGCACAATTTATTGACAATGATTTTGTTCATAAAATGGCAGATTTATTTACTTGGGGAACGCCGTTACAAACGGCATTGTATGCAATATTGATTTTTATCTTTACATACTTCTATACTGCAATCTCTATCAACATTACAGATATGGCAGATAATATGAAAAAATACGGTGGTTTTATCCCAGGTATTCGTGCGGGTAAACCTACTGCTGATTATGTGGATAACGTGATGACCAAGATTACATTGGCTGGTGCTGTATTCTTAGCTATCGTCGCTATCATACCGAATTTCCTCGGTACGATTACAGGCGTGCAAGGCGTATACTTTGGTGGTACAGCTCTCTTGATCGTTGTAGGTGTAGCACTTGATACAATGCAACAAATTGAGTCACTTATGGTAACACGCCACTATAAGGGCTTTGTAAAATAGGAGGGAAACAGAATGTATATTTTATTAATGGGACCTCCTGGTGCTGGTAAAGGCACACAGGCAGCTCGACTTATTGAAAAATACGGTATTCCCCAAATTTCAACAGGTGATATGTTCCGCGCTGCGATTAAGAACGAAACACCTCTTGGAGTTGAGGCTAAGAAATACATCGATGCTGGTCAATTGGTACCAGACAGTGTAACTGTTGGTATCGTACGTGATCGCTTGGTGAAAGATGACTGCAAATCTGGATTTATTCTTGATGGATTCCCAAGAACTACAGCGCAAGCTGTATCCTTGGATGCAATCCTTAAAGAATTAGGAATTTCTTTGGACGCTGTACTTAACTTAAACGTTCCTACTGAGGAATTGGTTAAACGTATTAGCGAACGAGCTGTTCTAGAAAATCGTGCTGATGATAACCCTGAAACAGTACAGAAACGTCTAGCTGTGTACGAAGAATCTACTAAACCTTTAATTGATTACTATCGTAATAGCGGTTTGTATCAAGAAATTAATGGTTTACAAGATGTAGACGCAGTATTTGCTGACATCATTAAGGCGTTGGAGAAATAATCTATGATTATTTTAAAATCGCCCCATGAGATTGAATGTATCCGCAAGGCAAGTAAGCTTACAGCAGACACGTTGTCCTTGTTAGTAGAAAAGGCTAAACCTGGCATCACGACGCTTGAGTTAGATACAATTGCCGAAGAATATATTCGCAGCCACGGTGGTATACCAAGTTGTAAAGGGTACTATGGGTTCCCTGCTACAATCTGTGCTTCTATCAATGAAGAAGTTGTTCATGGTATTCCGAGCGCTAAGCGTAAGCTTAAAAACGGTGATGTTATCAGTATTGATCTTGTAGCATCAATCGATGGCTATCACGGCGATTCGGCTGTGACAATTCCAATTGGTCATGTCAAACCAGATGTGATGAAATTGTTAAAAGTAACAGAGGAAAGTCTGTTCAAGGGAATCGAACAAGTGAAAGTTGGTAATCATATTGGTGCCATCGGTCACGCTGTTCAAACGTATTGTGAGAAACATGGTTACGGTGTCGTTCGCGACTTCGTTGGTCATGGTTTAGGCCGTGAAATGCATGAAGATCCACAAATTCCAAATTATGGTGATCCGGACCATGGTCCAGTGATGAAACCAGGTATGGTATTGTGTATTGAGCCAATGATTACATTAGGTTCTTATAAAGTTCGTGTGTTGGGTGATGACTGGACGGCAGTTACCATTGATGGTAAACCAGCTGCTCATTTCGAACATACAGTGGTTGTTACAGAAAACGGCCCTGAAATATTAACCATGCGTGATGAACCGCGGTTAATTAAATAAAACAGGTAACCGGAGGAAAAAATATGTCAAAAGAAGACGTTATTGAGGTGGAAGGTACGGTAGTAGAGGCATTACCTAATGCTATGTTCCAAGTTGAATTGGAAAATGGTCATGTGGTATTAGCTCACGTGTCAGGTAAAATGCGTATGAATTTTATCCGTATTCTTCCTGGTGATAAAGTTACTATGGAACTGACACCATATGACTTAAATCGTGGTCGCATCACCTATCGCTTTAAATAAGCATAGGGTCCACAAAGGAGGTACTAATGAAGGTTCAACCATCAGTTAAAAAGATATGCGAAAAATGTAAAATCATTAAACGTAAAGGCCGCGTAATGGTTATTTGCGAAAATCCAAAACATAAACAAAAACAAGGATAATCTGATAGGAGGTGGATGATTAGATGGCACGTATCGCCGGTGTAGATTTACCTCGTGATAAACGAGTGGAAATTGGTTTAACTTATATTTATGGTATTGGTCCAACTTTAGCATCTGAAATTATTGCTAAAACTGGCATCAATCCTGACACACGTGTTCGTGATCTTTCTGAAGATGAAGTAGCGAAAATCCGTGAATTGTTAGATGCTGATTACAAAGTTGAAGGTGACCTTCGTCGTGAAGAAGCTCTTAACATTAAACGCTTAATTGAAATCAACTCCTATCGAGGCAAACGTCATCGTATGGGTTTACCACTTCGTGGTCAACGTACTAAAACGAATGCACGTACTCGCAAAGGTCCTAGAAAAGCAATTGCTGGTAAAAAGAAATAAGATAAAGGAGGGATAAAGCGTGGCTAAAAAAGTTGTTAGAACTAAAAGAAAAGAAAAGAAACATATTGAATCCGGTGCGGCTCATATTCGTTCTACATTCAATAACACTATCGTAACTTTGACAGATACAAACGGTAATGCGTTGTCTTGGGCTTCCGCTGGTGGCTTGGGCTTCCGTGGTTCTCGTAAATCCACTCCATTCGCTGCTCAAATGGCTGCTGAACAAGCTGCTAAAGCTGCAATGGAACATGGTCTTCGCACTGTTGAAGTATTCGTAAAAGGTCCTGGATCCGGCCGTGAAGCTGCAATCCGTGCTTTACAAGCTGCAGGTCTTGAAGTTACTTCCATTAAAGACGTAACTCCAATTCCTCACAATGGTTGTCGCCCTCCAAAACGCCGTCGTGTATAATTTATAGTGACCGATATGATACGGTGCTATAATTAACTATGAACGTGTGTTATATAGGAGGATGTTCCTGATGAGCGAAGAAAAGAAACTTAAAATCGAGAAAGTGGACATCGCCGAAGGCGGTCGCTATGGTAAATTCGTATGCGAACCATTAGATCGTGGCTATGGTATCACTCTCGGTAATAGCTTGCGCAGAATTTTGCTTTCATCCTTGGATGGGGCAGCTATCACCTCTATCAAAATTGATGGGGTTCTTCATGAATTCTCTACTATTCCTGGTATCCGCGAAGATGTTACGGATATCATCCTTAACTTAAAGCAATTGTGCATTAAGCTTGAAGAAGATGCAGAATGGCCATTGGAAGTTCACTTTGATTTCCAAAAGGATGGTGTATTAACAGCTGCTGATTTGGCTGAACAACTTCCACCAGAAGTAGAAGTATTGAATCCAGAGCTCGTGATTGCGACAATGGATGAAACAGCTCATTTAGTAATGGACGTAGTAATCGAACGTGGTAAGGGCTATGTTCCTTCCACTAAGAATAAAAAGGATACAGATGTTATCGGTTGCATTCCAATCGATTCCATCTTCTCCCCAATTCTTCGTGCTAAATACGAAGTGAGTGATGTTCGTGTAGGCAATGAAATGGACTTCGACAAACTTACATTAGAAGTTTGGACTGATGGTTCCATTACCGCTGCTGATGCAGTGGCAAAATCTGCTGCCATTATGATTGGTTATTTAGGGAACTTCACTAAATTAGCACACTCTACAAGTGTTGTTGAATTAGACGATCAAAATCTTGAAGGTGATGTAGTTGATCCTACTCCTCAAGATGTTCAAGAAGATGACGGCCCAGCTAAGATTTCCATCGATGAATTGGAACTTTCTGTGCGTGCGTATAACTGCTTGAAACGTGCTGGTATCAACACAATTGCAGATTTGCTAGACAAAACCATTGATGACTTAGGGAAAGTTCGCAACTTAGGTAAAAAATCTATCGACGAAATCGCTGAAAAACTCAGCAACCACCCAGGTGGATTTAATCTTAAGCAAAAAGGCGAATAAGGAGGAAGACGAATGTACAGAAAATTAGGCCGCGATAGCTCCGCTCGTAAAGCGTTGTTCCGTAGCATGTTAACATCTTTCTTCCAATATGAGCGTATTGAAACTACAGAAGCTAAAGCGAAAGAACTTCGCTCTTTAGCTGATCAAATGGTAACTTTGGCTAAACGTGGTGATCTTCATGCACGTCGCCAAGTTCTTGCATACCTCATGGATGAAAGCGTAGTAAAAAAATTGTTTGATACAATTGCTCCAAAATATGCAGACCGTCAAGGTGGTTACACTCGTGTAATCAAAACTGGTCTTCGCAAAGGTGACGCTGCACCTTGCGCTATTATCGAGTTAGTTTAATCAAACTCATACGGTGTTGTAACTTCGGTTGCAACACCGTTTTTTTATTGTCAATTTTATGGTACAATCGACTAGTACAAATATCGTTATATAGTAGCAGTTATCGAAGTGATGAAAGATTAATTGTTAACTTTCACATAAAACGAAATTGACTAGAAAGATACGAGGCTATTCATGAAATCAAACGAAGCAATGATTGAGGTCAATCATTTAAGCCATTTATATGTTGATGAAAATGGTAATGACGTGCGTGCTCTGGATGATGTGAGTCTTACCATACGACGCGGCGAATTTGTGGCTATTATAGGTACTAATGGCAGTGGTAAAAGTACATTGGCTAAGCATTTTAATGTGTTATTGCAACCTACAGAGGGACATGTTATCGTATGTGGTTTTGACACATTAGATGATGAACATATTTGGAATATTCGCCAACATGTGGGCATGGTATTCCAAAATCCAGACAATCAAATCGTAGCAGCTGTGGTAGAAGAGGATGTAGCATTTGGCCCAGAGAATTTGGGCGTACCTAGTGCGGAAATTCGTAAACGTGTTGATGACGCTTTGGCTGCCGTAAATATGACCGAATATGCGGAACATGGTCCGCATCTATTATCTGGTGGTCAAAAGCAACGTATTGCCATTGCCGGTGTACTTGCTATGAAACCCGATTGTATCGTACTAGATGAACCTACTGCTATGTTGGATCCAAAAGGGCGTTTAGAGGTTCTTGAGACAATTCATAGACTCAATAAAGAAGAAGGTATTACCATTGTAATCATTACCCACTTTATGGAGGAAGCGGTAACCGCAGACCGTGTTGTGGTTATGAAAAATGGCGTTAAATTACAAGAGGGAACACCGCGTGAAATATTTACACAAGTGGATACGTTAAAAGATTTGGGCTTAGATGTACCTGTTGCAGCTGAGGTTGCATCGAAACTTATTCAAAAGGGTGTAGATATTCCTAATGATATCATTACTAATGATGAACTTGGTGATGCATTAACGACGTACTATGCGAAGGAGGCACACTAATGGCTATTGTATTAGATAATATTACCTATACCTATGGTGTGGGGACTCCGTTTGAGAAAACAGCGTTGCAAGGAATCTCCGTGACCATTGAAAATGGTGAGTTTCTTGGCATTATTGGACATACTGGCTCTGGTAAATCTACCTTCGTGCAACATCTTAA
Organism: uncultured Veillonella sp.; assembly: GCA_963539855.1. Classification (GTDB taxonomy): domain Bacteria; phylum Bacillota; class Negativicutes; order Veillonellales; family Veillonellaceae; genus Veillonella. The sequence continues at coordinate 5,730 of CAUTOY010000033.1, read as the reverse complement.
TGGATTATTGCATCCTACAACAGGAACAGTAACTGTTAATGGTGTTGATGTGAGCGAGAAAACTGATGAAGCTAAAAAGATGCGTCATAAGGTTGGTATGGTATTTCAATATCCAGAACATCAACTCTTTGAAGAAACGATTGCCGAAGATATTGCATTTGGACCTAAAAATTTAGGACTTGATCCAGAAGAGGTAGACCGTCGAGTGCGTGAAGCTATGGCCTTTGTAGGTCTTGATTATGATACCTATGCTGAACGTTCTCCATTTCATCTATCTGGCGGTCAAATGCGCCGCGTTGCCATAGCTGGTGTAGTGGCGATGGAACCGGATTTCCTTGTACTCGATGAACCTTCGGCAGGCCTTGATCCATTTGGGCGTGAAGAAATCTTTGAAGAAATTATCAAACTACATAAGGAAAAGGATGTAACAGTCATTCTCGTATCTCATAATATGGAAGATATTTCACGCATGGCAAATCGTTTAATTGTATTAGATAAGGGTCAGATTGTACTGGATGGTAAACCGTTAGATATCTTTAATCATCATCGCGATGTATTACAACAGGTTGGCGTTGATGTGCCACCTGTATCCGTATTAATCGAATCATTGCGGAACCGAGGTCTTGATGTATCAAACGAAGTATTAACTGTAGATGATGCTGTACAAGCTATTCTAGAAGGGGGTCAACATGTTAAATAATATTACAATTGGCCAATTCTTTCCTGGTAACTCGTTATTGCATCGCATGGATCCACGGGCCAAAATAATAGGAACTACCATTTTCGTTGTTGCCATATTCTTGGCGAATACACCATTGGCGTATGGTATTGTGGCGGCTTTCACAATTGGGGCTATGTTATTATCTCATCTGCCATTACGTTTGATGTGGAATGCCATAAAACCATTATGGATTATCATTGTATTTACAATGGGGATTCATATTTTTACAACTCCTGGTAACAGTATCATCTCCTATGGCATCATTAATATTACGGATAATGGACTTGCTATGGGCTTGCAAATGGCGGCACGATTAGTGTTCTTAATCTTATTCTCGTCACTGCTAACCTATACGACATCACCTATACGGCTTACAGATGGCATTGAGCATTTGTTAAACCCATTTCGCCGCATTGGTGTGCCTGCTCATGAACTAGCTATGATGATGACTATTGCATTGCGTTTTATTCCTACCTTGCTTGATGAAACGGATCGTATTATGAAAGCCCAATCGGCTCGTGGGGCTGATTTTGTAACGGGTTCGATTATTCAGCGAGCCAAAAATATGGTGCCTCTCTTAGTGCCACTATTTATTAGTGCATTCCGCCGTGCCGATGAATTGGCTATCGCTATGGAAGCACGTTGCTATCGCGGCGGTGTTAATCGTACGCGTATGAAAGAACTTAGCATTACATGGGTTGATTATGTTGGCTTGGGTGCTGTGTTTATGGTAACAGCTATTTTATTAATCCTATGGTGGTTAGGATAATGCGGAATATACGATTAATTGTGGCCTATGATGGCACTGATTTAGCGGGATATCAGAAACAATCTGCTGATAAGGGGATTACTGTTCAAGGGGCTTTGGAAAAGGCATTATCTATTATTTGTGCTGAACCCATTCAAATCTATGGTGCGTCGCGTACCGATGCGGGTGTACATGCTCGCTTTCAAGTCTGTGCATTTCAAACATCAGGATCCATACCGGTAGAGAATATTCCTCGGGCGATGATTGCCCATTTGCCAAAGGATATTGTTGTAACAGAGGCTATTGAGATACCATTAGACTGGAAACCTCGTCATAATATTTTTGGTAAGGAGTATATGTACTCCATTTATAATCGTGAAATTGCAGATCCTATGGGGCAGCGGTATCATTGGCATGTAAAGAAACCTCTAGATGTTGAAGCCATGCGTCAAGCAGGCAAAGCTCTTGAAGGAACGCATGACTTTTCTACATTGAAAGGGGCTAATACGACACCTGTAGATCCGGTAAAAACTATTTATGCCATCGGTATCAAAGAGAAGGCGGGGCGTATTGATATTTCTGTTGTGGGTGATGGATTTTTATATCATATGGTTCGAAATATAGCAGGCTTATTAGTGGACATTGGGCTAGGCAGAAAATCAGTATCACAAATTCCTGAACTATTATCCGCAAAGGACCGTAAGCGAATTGGGAAAACAGCTCCGCCGCAAGGTCTAGTATTAGAGGAAATTTTCTTTACTATTGATAGACTACATGCGGTAATAGAACGTATTAAAGAAGAATAATTATGAAATGTTACATTGTAAAACGTCTACTATACATGTTACAATTGCACTATAAGACAGGTTTATTACTTAGCTGTAATTAATATACATAGGGTAGACTCTTGTCAGCATTGTAATTATATCCTAAGGAGGGTGAATCTCTTGCAAAAACGTAAAGATTTTATCTGGAAAATGGGTGGACAACAAGGTGAAGGTATCGAGAGCTGTGGCGAAATCATGGCTACAATCCTTGCAAAAGAAGGATATTCTCTATACAGTCAACGTTTGTTTGCATCCCGTATCAAAGGTGGTCATACTACCTTCGCATTGCGCGTTGCATTGGAACAAGTTATGTCCATTGGTGAAGGCGTAGACTTCTTGTTAGCTCTTGACCAAGAAACTGTTGATATGCACGGTGGTGAAGTGCGTGATGGTGGTTATATCATCTGCGATAGTAAAGTAAAGCCAGATTTTTCTAAATTTGAAGGTTCCAAAGTTAACTGCTTATCCTTGCCAATCTCTGAAACGGCAATGAAACAAGGTTCCTTGTTGATGCGTAATATCGTAGCTCTTGGTATGTCCGTAGCTCTTCTTGGTTTCGACACTAAGATGTTTAAAGATGCAATCGCTGCAAAATTTGCGAAAAAATCCCAAGAAATCGTGGATAAAAATTTGGCGGCTTTTGATGATGGTCATAGCCTTGTAATGGAAAAATTAGGTGATGTAGAAATCGATACATTACCAGCTCCTGGTAAGAAAGATCAAATGTTCTTATTAGGTAATGAAGCATGTGCTCTTGGTGCTATTGCAGCAGGTTCCCGTTTCATGGCATCCTATCCTATTACTCCAGCATCTGAAGTAATGGAATACATGATTAAAAACATGGATAAATTAGGTGCTACTATCGTTCAAACAGAAGATGAAATCGCAGCTTGTATGACTGCTATGGGCGGTGTATATGCAGGTGTTCGTGGCTTCACATGTACTTCTGGCCCTGGTCTATCCTTGATGGCAGAATCCTTGTCTATGGCTTCTATGGCAGAACTTCCTATGGTTGTTATTGACGTACAACGTTCCGGTCCATCTACAGGTATGGCTACAAAGGTAGAACAATCCGATATTGATGCGGCTTGCTACAATGCTCATGGCGACTATGCAGGTATCGTTATTTCTCCAACATCCATCGAAGAATGTTTCTACGAAATTCAAAAAGCTTTCAACTTGGCAGAAATGTATCAATGCCCAGTTATCTTTATGCCGGATTTACAACAAGGCTTGAATAAACAATCTGTTCCTACATTTGATTTGAACCGTGTGCCTATTAACCGCGGTAAAATGATGAAGGAAGCAGACCTTCCTGAATTGGAACAACCTAACTACTTCAAACGCTTTGAATTGACAGAAGATGGTATTTCTCCTCGTACAATTCCTGGCATGAAAAATGGTTTATTCCTTTCTACAGGTCTTGAACATAATGAAGAAGGCAAACCAGCAGAAGCTCCTACAATGCACGTAGCGCAAACTGATAAGCGTTTCCGCAAGTTGGAAACTGTAGCTGATAACTATGAACCATTCTTGAACAATGCAAAATACGATGAAGCTGATGTGCTCGTTGTAGGTATGGCTTCTAGCCGTGGTGCTATTGAAGAAGCAGTAGCTGAATTCGATCAAGAAGGCGTTAAAGTTAACCATTTACAACTTCGTTTGATTAAACCATTCCCTGCAAAGCAATTGCAACCTTTCATGGATGCTGCTAAAAAAGTTGTTATTGTAGAACATAATGCAACAGGTCAATTGACTAACCTATTCAAAATCAACATGCATAAGAAATCTAAAATTTCTAGCTGCTTGAAATATGATGGTAATCCATTCACAAAATCTTATGTGAAAAATGCAATTAAGGAGGTCCTATAATATGACAACAGCTAAAGATTACAGAAATGATATTCGCCCTAACTGGTGCCCTGGTTGTGGTCATTATGGGGTGCAAGCTGCTATTACTGATGCAGTAGTAGCAAAAAATATTCCACCTGAAAAATTGGCAGTTATCTCTGGTATCGGTTGTTCTAGCCGTATCGGTGGTTATTTCTATGCATATGGTGCACATACAACTCATGGTCGTGCGCTTCCATACGCACAAGGCGTAAAACTTGCTAACCAAGATTTAGAAGTTATTGCATGCTCCGGTGATGGTGATGCGTTCGCTATCGGCATGGGTCATACTATTCATGCTTTCAAACGTAATGTAAACATGACATATATCGTTATGGATAACCATGTTTACGGTTTGACTAAAGGTCAAGCATCCCCTCGTTCCGATATCGGTTTTGTTACAAAAACAACACCTCGTGGAGCATTTGAAACACCATTGTCCGTTTGTGAAACTGCCATCGCTGCAGGTGCTACATTTGTAGCACAAGGTTATATGATTAACCGTGCAGAATTGGTTGATTTGATTCAACAAGCTATGGACCATGAAGGTTTCTCCTTCATCAACGTATTTAGCCCATGTGTTACATACAATAAACACAATAGCTATGACTGGTTTAAAGAACATTTGACTAGCCTACCAGAAGGATATGATCCAACAGACCGTGCTGCTGCACTTAAAACATTAGGCGAGACACAAGGTTTGGTTACTGGTCTTATCTACCAAGATACGACTAAACCTTCCTTTGAAAAAGCTATGGCCGCTGTTAATGGTGGTCCACATCCACGTCCATTGACTGAAGATGTTGTTAAACCTGATCAATCGCTATTTGATAGCCTTTGCAATCAATTTAAATAAGTTTAACTTAGCATATATCGCGTTCTGATATAAATCCTCTCTTTACTGACTACTATGTAAAGAGAGGATTTTCATTTTATTACATTTTTGTTAGTGATATATTACTTTACGGAGTTTTTCTTAACTGATATACTAATTTTAATTTAAGATATTTATAATTAAACATAGGTGCAGTACCTGCTAGGCGTATCGATTGATTATTGTACTATTATAGCCATAAGATAGAGGGGTAGAGTAACGTGTCGAATGAATATAATGAAGCATTACTAGAACCACTAAAGTATTACAGAGAAAATCTTAAGGATACATTTCAAAGTATCACAGAGGATTACTTTCAAGATTTGGTAAATCAATCAAAGGTTGATATAAATAAAAATAAAGACTTAATCGATAAGTATACAAATGTTTCAGAAAATAGAGATCAGTCAAATAGTATTTATAAACGGTTTGGTATCATACGAACTATTGATTTCATTGCAGGAATAGGTGCACTTATTTATTGTGTGTATCAGTTTTCACAACCACAGATAGATATCCTATCCATTGTTGTCTGTATTGCTATTATGGCCCTATGCATAGGTTTGTACCGTTAGTTTAGTGCTAAACTTTGTATTCTCCTCAGTAGCGGCGGTGTTTTTTATCACTTGCCATGAATGGATTTTTACATGGCTGTTGATGAGAACTTAAG
>CAUTOY010000032.1:0-13741 GCA_963539855.1 uncultured Veillonella sp. | reverse complement strand
GCATGTAATTCATTAACGCATTTCATATAGGCGGACAAGGTATCAGCGGCTTTCACAATCGGCCATTCAGGCAAGGTTTCAGCATCTACAATATACGGTTTATAAACAGATTGCAATCGTTTTGGTAAGGTACTTAGCATCTTTTCTTGTGCTAAGGATTCTACTTCACCATATAATGAGCGAAGCTTTGGATCAAAATATTTAATAGGCGTTGGCATATCTCCTGTAAAGATTTCACTCACTTCATGATACATGGCAATCACTGCTACTTTATTAATATCGAGGTTTCCGCCAAAATATTCATTTTTAAGAGCCGCCAAATTATGAGCTACCATAGCTACTTCAAGACTGTGCTCTTGAATATTTTCAGTTTCCGTATTACGCATCAAGCTCCAACGATTAATAAAGCGCATCCGTTTTAAAAAAGCAAAAAATGAACTCATACATATCCCCCTTATAATGAAGGTCCCACCAGAAGGTAGGACCTTTTATAGTTTGTATAACCAAATAGTTATGATCTTAAATGACACCGCGTAATTTAAAGCCATAGTCTAGGAACTGAACGGCCTCATTCCAACGGTTGTCATCATTGAGCATCACCACAATCATAGTGTGCCCATTTCGCGTAGCTGATGCGATTAAACACTCACCAGCCGCATTTGTAAAACCAGTCTTCAAACCATTAGCACCAGGATATTTATTGCGGATAAAATGGTTTGTAGTGCGAATCGTTTCAGGCGTACGGTTTTGATACGGCACCTTATAGTAATCATTAGCCACTTTGTCACGGAACATTTGATATTTCATGCCATATGCAGCAATCAACGCTAAATCGCGCGCCGTAGAATGATGCCCCATTTGGGTCAATCCATGAGGGTTCAGGAATACGCTGTTTTTAGCCCCCGCCTTAGCAGCTATGCGATTCATATCCTTCGCAAAATTTTCTACAGACCCACTTACGTTCTCTGCCACCACTACAGCCGCATCATTACCAGATGCTACCATCATGCCTTCAAGAACACCTTCCAAGGTGATTTGGTCGCCTACTTGTACGCCAAGATTAGATTCTTCCATGCTCGTCGCATAGGGACTAATCGTTGCCAACTCATCTAATTGTGTTCCTTTTAACTCAAGTGCCGTTAATAAGGTTACCATTTTCGTAGTACTTGCCGGATGCATCCATTTATCTGGATTCTTAGCGAATAAAATTTCCTTATTATCCGCATCAATGAGCACTACTGCTTCACCAATGGTTGATGGCGGCGTAGGCACATCAGCATGAGCGACTGCGCCAATACACATGATGCCTATGAAAGCTAGCGCCAATACAACATATTGCCATACTGAACGCTTATTCATTATTAAATCTGTCATATATATCTCTTTCTAGTTATAACAATCAATTATTGTTCACTTACACTATATATCCACATTCGTTGCAGTAGCTTTTTTCTTTGTTTCTTTTAACTCACCTGTAGAAGTATCTACATTTTGTACATATACTACACGTTGCGGATAAGGAATATCGATACCATGTTTATCAAAGGCATCTTTCACATCAGACATTATACTATATTGAACATCAATAAACTGATGTGTTTTAACTTCTGCAAACGCAGAAATACGCACAGAGTTCTCACCAAATTCAGATATACCGATTTCCATATATTTAGCATTCAAAATTCGTTTATCCCTAGCAAAAACATCCTTTAATATTTTAATAGCCTCATGATGATTGTTATTATATCCAATATCAAATACGAACGGAATCATTCGTTCCTTCATATACGAATAATTAGTAACAGATTGAGATGTAAGGATAGAGTTTGGTATATACACTCTTTTTTTATCTTTCGTAGTGATAATAGTATTCATAAATTGTATAGCTGTAACACTACCTACTATATCCCCCACCTGAATAATGTGACCAGCACGAAAAGGCTTAAAAATTAAAATGAGCAAACCTGATGCCAAATTAGACATATTATTTTGTAGTGCCAAGCCAATACCTAAACCAAATGCACCAAAGGCAGCTACTAAGGATGTTGTAGGTACACCAATTTGATTAAGGCATATCAAAATTAATCCTACAAGTAATACATAATTGATGATTTGAGTCATAAAACTCATAGCTGCTGTATCATAATTTGCCCGTGTCATAACACGGACCGCAAAAGCTTTAATCCAATGAATAATATAGCGGCCTATCACAAATATGATGAGTGCTAGTAAAATATTACTAGCTTGATTCAAAAACCACTCTCGCAACGTTAATAAGACATTAGCATCCTTAAATAACAGCTGTGAAGCAGCAGCTAAAAATTCGTACATCTAGACCTCCACATGTCTTACACTAATCTACTCAAATCTATGATAAACATATGATATAATTTCACATATAACATTACATACGATAAAAATAAGCTATTAAAACAAGAAATCGTTATCTTTTATTATAGCTTTATATTCTATATCTAACAATGATAAACTAGGGAGTCCTATATGTCTAATAATCCATATACAGCGCCAGATGAATTAATAACGGGCGGTCATGTTACTAAAGAATGCAACTCTGTAACCGTACTCTTTGACGACATTCACTATTCCTTGAGCAGCGGCCAACTAAATGGAGGCTTTCACCATACATTAGGTGTACGTAATCAACAATTAACGTATCATATTGAAACCGAAAAAGATTTACCAGGTGGTTCTGTGGCAAATTATTTAGCCCAAGAATTTGAACATATTGATGTGCCCGTTCATTTCAGCACGGCCCTTTTAACATCTGCCACCATTTCCCTTCATGCCTACACCATAGTGCAAGAAAATGATACTATCGTTGAAACCATTGTTACCGGTGGTTATAAGAAAACAGCCCATCGTGCAGGTACAGGTTATTGTTATGAGGAGAAAGATGGGGAATTCCACACCCCTGGCACGATTAATATCCTCGTGTTCACCAACAAAGCCTTAACAGACAGTGCTATGGTGAAAGCCATCATGACGATTACCGAGGCTAAAACAGCAGCATTACAAGATTGGAAGGTAGAAAGTACCAAGCACCTCCCAAAATACAATACACATACAGATCACAGTTTAGCAAAAGAAACGCACACCTCCGCTACTGGAACTGCAACAGATGGTATCATCTTGACTATCAATACAAATGGCGATGTATTAACTGATGCAGGATCCTATTCCCTATTCGGCGACACATTAGCCAAAGCTGTATACCTTGGTGTACAACGGGCATTAGTAAATGCCATCGGTACCGAATAATCAATGAAAGTAAAAGGCCCTTTGTGAATCATCACAAAGGGTCTTTTCATGTCTATCTTATCCGCATGCAATCGCTTGTAAGGGTTAGTATTGCTTGTAAGGGCTAGTATTCTCCGAAAATGCGTTCCAAATCCTTAGAAGTGCGTTCCTTTTGTAGGGCCAACATCAACAAGATACGAGCCTTTTGAGGTGACAAGCTATCACATACAAAATAGCCTGCCTCCGCATCTTGAGGGACCTTAGATACTATACCACTACCCGTTCGGGATGCGCGTACAACAGGTATTGGTAAATTGGATGTTACCTTGCGGATAGGTTGCGGTATCGTACCATGGCCTAAGCCCGCTAAGATCAAACCTGATGGGTTCGTTGCCACTATGGCAAGTCCCATGATTTCTTCGATGCCTGCATAACAGGTTAAGATTTCAACACGTGGTAAATCATCGTCCTCTGGCAAGCCAAACTCAGATTCCATAGTATGCTTGCGCAACGGAGCTGTATAATAATGGGCTACACCATCTTGTACGATACCAAGGTGTCCAGAATTAGGGCTGCCAAAGGTTGCCACGTTAGTTGTATTCATTTTTGTTACATCACGAGCACCATCAATATAGCCATTCATAACTACCAGTACGCCCTTATTATATGATTTTGGTGTTCGAGCTACTTGTATAGCTTGCAACAAATTAATAGGACCATCAGCACTGACAGCTCCTGCTGGACGCATCGAACCAGTTATAACAATAGGCTTATCCGTATGGACAGTAAGATGTAAAAAGTACGCTGTTTCCTCCATACTATCCGTACCATGTGTAATAACAACACCTGCAATATCATCATTATCCACACATTTTTGTACTAATTTTGATAGGCGGACCCATTGAAATAGCGTTATATCTGAGCTTTCAATATTACAAAATTGATTACACACAAAAGGACCATAATCTTTAACGCCAGGTACAGAGGATATAATTTCTTCTAAAGGCAATACACCTGCTGTATAACCAGTCAAATCAGTATTCGAAGCACCTTGGCCAGCAATAGTACCACCTGTACCAATAATTGCAATTTTCTTAGTCATCTTATCCTCCTATAGGTATCATAATGTAGAAGGTTTAAAGGAAGGCATTAATTCAAGTTTATGCCGATTAATTCGTTGTAGATAATCGATGCGCTCCTTCGTTTTTATATCTTCAATTTCGCCGGTTCGAATATATCGATCGAGAACGGCATAAGTAAAGCCTAGTTTGTCCTCGTCGGATTGACCACTGAGCCCATCACTAGGTGTTTTATCTACTAAATAACGTGGAATATCCAAAAGACGTCCAATTTGACGCACCTCTTCAACCACAAGATTCGCCAATGGACTAAAGTCACCTGCTGCATCGCCAAACTTGGTAGAGTAGCCCACATAGTCTTCAGAACCATTACATGTATTAGCAACACGTGCACCATGTGGTAAATTTTGACCTACCGCATATAATGTGGCCATCCGCAAACGCGGTGGTGTATTGATTTCTGCATCTCGTGCTAAATCTGTGCGGCCCGTTACATTAGAAAAACCTTCTCCTTGTACAATGGCCTCCGTTAATGCACGATAGGCATTACCAATATTCACAATCATATAGGGAATACCAAGATGCGCCACCACCTCTTTTGCATCATCTATATCGGATTGTACATCGTTTGGCATAAGAACGCCTACAACGCGTTCTGCGCCAAGCGCCTCCTTACAAAGAGCCGCTACCACGCTAGAGTCCTTACCGCCCGAAATGCCGACTACAGCGGAACATGTAGGTCCATTTTGTTTAAAATAGTCCCGGATCCACACTACTAATTCCTCTTTTGTTCGTTCTGGATGTGTAAGCATAGGCCCTCCTATTTTTTACGACCAATACGATTCAATAAATCCATCTTCATATGGTAATAGCCAGGGCTCATATCTAAATAGTGACGATGTGGATTTTCAAAGCGTTGTTCTTCCGGCCAAATCTCATGAGCCAATTGTTCTTGTACATAGGCGCGTATCGATTCCAATGTTGGAGATGGTACGATTTGCTCGCCCCCTTTAATCATGAGTTCCTGCATATTTTTAAATGTGCAGTTTTCATAATACAATTCTCTCCACGGTTTTTCTGGGTCGATATAACGATATGGTTTATCTGTAGATGGCACTTCACCAGGTAATGTCAATAATTCGGCAATAGCGCGACCATCTTCATTATAAACGCGATATACCTGTTTCAATCCAGGGTTGGTAATCTTTTCCACAGACTCAGAAATCTTAATACGCGGTTCCCATACACCACCTTTTTCAACGCCTGCAATCTTGTATACAGCGCCGAATACAGGATCCGTTTTCGACGTAATCAATCGTTCCCCTACGCCAAAGATATCAATAGGGCCGCCTTGATTTAATAAGGATGAAATCGTAAATTCATCAAGGCTATTAGATGCCATAATCTTACAATCGTTCATCCCCGCATCATCGAGCATACGACGCGCTTGCTTAGCTAAATATGCTAAGTCACCAGAATCGAGACGAATACCTTTTAATCGATGACCATTCGGTTCCAAAATATCCTTGGCAACCTTAATGGCATTTGGTACACCCGATTCTAATACATTATAGGTATCCACCAAAAACACAGCACTGTCTGGATATACTTCAGCATAGGATTTAAATGCTTCATATTCCGAGTCGTGGTACATAACCCAACTATGTGCCATGGTGCCATTTACAGGAATTCCAAATTGTTGTCCCGCTAAAACTGTGGCAGTCCCATTGACACCGCCTATGAAAGCCGCCCGCGCACCATATACAGCAGCATCCACATTGTGTGCACGACGAGCCCCAAAATCGGATACAATGCGCCCATCGGCGGCACGCACGATGCGGTTCGCCTTTGTAGCAATAAGCGATTGATGATTAATCATGGTAAGCACGGCTGTTTCCACAATTTGTGCGTCGATAAGAGGTGCTACGATGGTCATAATCGGCTCATTAGGATATATGATTGTACCTTCTTTGAAGGCATATACATCACCGGTAAATTTGAAATTGCGCAAATACTCTAAAAATTCATCACTAAATAAATGCAATGATTTAAAATACGCCATATCCTCTTCATCGAAATGAAGATTCAAAATGTATTCTAAAACTTGTTCCAATCCGCCAAAGATAGCAAATCCACCCTTGTCTGGATTGCGACGGTAAAATACGTCGAAGGCAACGCGATCTGTATTGTCTTGTTTCGTAAAGTACCCATGAGCCATGGTCATCTCATAGAGATCCATGAGCATACTAATGTTGCGACGTTCATGTTGCATACTTTCACCATCCTATATAAATAAAAGGTATATAATACAGCGCGTTCGTTATTCATTACGCATGATACTATTATAAACTATATACATCGTCTTTTCTATTCATAGTACATGTGATATAACTATATTATAGATAATAATTACTTATTAACTAATGAATAAACATGAATAATCTCATAGCAACTAAGATAATTAGAATTATGTGAGGTATATTTTCAGAATGAGAGGTGCCAAATGGACGCAATCGTTCAAGCAAAACGCGTATTGGAAATATTTAAAGAAATGAGTCAAATCCCACGTGGATCTGGCAACGAAAAGGGCATTAGCGATTACATTGTTAATTTTGCTCACAATTTAGGTCTCGAAGCTACACAAGATAGCGAATGGAATGTGGTCATCAAAAAACCAGCTACACCAGGCTATGAAAATCGTCCATCCGTCATCCTTCAAGGTCATATCGATATGGTATGCGTAAAAGGTCATGATTCCAACCATGATTTTACAAAAGATCCAATCGCCAATATCATCGAAGGCGAATGGATGCACGCCGATGATACTACATTAGGTGCAGATAATGGCATGGGTGGTGCTATGATTTTAGCAGTTCTAGAAGATAAGAACCAACAACATGGTCCACTACAAGTATTGTTCACAACTAACGAAGAAACAGGTATGGATGGTGCTGCAGCGGTAAAAGAAGGCCAAGTAACAGGTGATTATCTAATCAACTTAGACACTGAAGTGGAACATGAGTTCTGCGTAAGCTGCGCTGGCGGCTGCCACGTTAATGTATCCATTCCTCTATTACGTGAAAATAATCTACCTGGTTATGATGCAGGGCTTTCACTAACTGTAAAAGGTTTAAAGGGTGGTCATTCCGGTATCGAAATCATCGAGCAACGAGCTAATGCAAATCAAGTACTTGCTCGCGTTCTTTATGATTTAGAAAAACAATATTCCTTTAATCTAGCTTCTTTTGTTGGTGGCGTTAAACATAATGCGATTCCATCTAAAGCAGTGGCAACCATGTCTGTACGCAACAAAGATATAGAAGCGATTAAGACCCTTATCAAATTCTACGAAAAAGAATACAAACATGAATTTGCCATCAAAGATCCTGATTTAACATTCGTAGTAGAGGAAATTCCTACACCAGCAACAGTGTATGCTGATGATACATCAGAAGCCTTGATTTCCTACCTCTATCTTGCAGAAGATGGGGTTCACTCTATGAGCCAAACCATCGAAGGTCTCGTAGAAACGTCGGATAATCTTGCTATCGTTTCTGAAGGCACACATACAATAGACATCCTCGTATCTGTTCGTAGCTCCAATAAAAACAGCTTGGAATACGTAACTAAAAAATTATTACTCCTTGCTGATACATTAGGTGTTTCTGCTACTCGTAGCGGCGGCTATCCTGCATGGGAATACGATAAAGGCTCTAAACTAGAAGAGCAAGTTATCGCACTTTACAATACCATGTCCGATACCCCTGCCCGCGTGAATGCAGTCCACGCAGGCCTTGAATGTGGCTTATTAAAGAATGTTTTACCACACACTGAAATGATCAGCTTTGGTCCAACAATCATCAGCCCACATACAAATATGGAACGCGTACATCTACCTTCTGTAGAACATGTATACGTATTCCTTAAAGCATTACTAGAAAAATTACAATAATTTTTCAAAGTTTTATAAAATAATATTTATTCAAATAAGCGTATGTACTCATATATATCCTATGAGGCATACGCTTTTTTGTAAAATCAATGACATAAATATATAAACACGTTCACATATACTCATATTTGTATAACATTATCAATTTTTCTTATAAATCCCTTGTTACTTGGCATTGTAAACCCTTATCCATACCCTTAAGGGTATTTTTTTATGTTACGTAAGAGTAGTATACTATGTTTACATTTACAAGGGAGGCGTATTATGATACCAATCACGATTATATCCGGATTCTTAGGAGCTGGAAAAACAACGTATCTACAGCATATGTTAAACTGTCGTAACACAAATGAACGTACATTAATTATAGAAAATGATTTTGGCGAAACCAGTCTCGACGCAAAACAATTATCCACATCGGGTGCAACTGTACGCGAAGTAACATCCGGTTGTATTTGCTGTAGCCTCCAAGGCAACTTTAAAAATGCCTTAATCGATATTCTATCTACGCAAGATATCAATCAAATCTATATAGAGCCATCTGGAGTGAGTAAATTAAGTGAGATTTTATACACTTGTGATGATGACGATATTACCAGTAAAGCCTATGTCAGCATGATTATAACAATCGTAGATGCCATGCAAGCACCCATGGCAATTAAGAACTTTGGTCCCTTCTTTAAAGACCAAATAAAACACTGTTATGCTATTCTACTTACTCACGTAGAAGATGAAAAACAGGTTGAAAAAGCAAAGCAACTCATCATTGAATTAGCACCACATACGCCGATTTATACTGATATAGATGCACTTCAACAGGATATAAGCCACCTAAAATCTGATGCTCATAAAGTACATGAACATGATTCTGAAACTTGCCATTGCCATATATGTAACCATAGCAAGGATTACAATGGTGCTCACCATGATAATCTCAGTCATCATGACCATGACGGCCATCACCATGAGAACCAACCTTTTGCGAGCTATACATTCCATAATCTACAATCTCTCGATGATACGCAATGGATTGATTTTTGTAATACATTACCGTCTACAGTACTACGTGTTAAAGGTATCGTTCCTACCTCATCAGGGCCTATGGAATTACAATACACACCTCATTCCTGTTCTCTTACAGATACGCACTTAAAGGACTATCATCTAGTTGTTATTGGCACCGATATAGACATTTCATCCATACACGAGAAAGTGTGTAGTGTATCATGATTCCTGTATATATCGTGACGGGCTTATTAGGCACTGGTAAAACCTCCCTAATCAACGGAGAGCTACGAGAACGAAAAAAGCTCGGCTCTACAGAAATTATCAGCTTTGAAACAGGTAATACAGAGTTTATAAAAAAGCCTTTATCGATTGAGCCTGATGATATAGAAGAAAATCTGCATCATGTAATACAACAGATACAGGATTATATTTCTACGACAACGCCGAAAGAAATATGGGTTGAATGGAATGGCATGTTTTCATTTCAACAATTGGAACTCATCTTCTTCAATTCAATTCTAAAAGAATTCTGTCATCTAGAACGCGTCATATACACAGCAAAGAGCAATAGTATAACATCTATGATACAGGCACTAGGGGATAGAATCGTATCGCAACTATACAGCGCCGATTATATTATGTTATATGCGAATGATACGACACAAACCAAAGCGGTAAAGAAGCTCTTACAATCCTACAATTCGGAATGTTCCATATTAGTCAATCCCACTACAAGGGACATTCACAATAAACTATCTCAACCGATATGGCCATGGTCGTTGTACGCTATTGTAGCCATATTAACATTATATATATTACTGGTTACTGTATTCCGTCATAGCATTTCCTATTCCATCCATCAAGTTTTGGCCATTGCATCAGGTATCATATTTGAAGGGATACCATTCTTATTATTAGGAACCATTATTTCTTCTGCTATCACCCTATTGGTACCGGATCGTTGGCTAATGCGTTATCTGAAAGCAGACTCTATTAAAAGCTATGGCATTGCCATTGGTAGCGGTCTCGTTTTACCTATCTGCGATTGTGCTACTATCCCTATGTTTAATGCATTATTAAAGCGTGATATTCCTCAACATATAGGGCTACTATTTATGCTCGCAAGTCCTATTATGAATCCCATCGCATTATTAGCAACCTATTATGCATTTCCAGATACTCCACAAATAATACTAGCTCGCATAATTGGTGGCATGTTAATCGCATGTATGGTGGCCTTCACATTTAAATGGAAACCATACAAATTACCTACCATCACCAACAATTTGCCTCAGCCAAAGGACTATCAGTATGGTTCAGCAAATCAAGAAGGCAATAAAAAGAAAATCTTTCTATTGCACGTAGAGCGTGAATTCAGTCAATTACTTATTTACTTCTCTGCAGCTGCTTTCACATTAGCACTATTCCAAGTATGGATAAAACCTACCTTCTTCGCTGGTTCACTCGATGTAGCCACACCTATTGCTAATGCATTATTACTAGCTTTAGCTTTCCTCTTCTCTCTATGTTCTACATCAGATGCCATTATAGGCCGTTCGTTAAGCAATTTATTTCCTATATCAGCGGTTCTTGGTTTCCTATGGTTAGGCCCTATGATTGACATAAAAAATGTATATATGTTACGTCAGTATATCTCAACATCATTTATACTTCGCTTAGTTATTACTATAAGTATTATTACGTATATTATGACATTACTATTTCAATTTTTATTTAATGTATAAGGAGAACAATCTATGTTATCAGAACTACGAAACAAAGATATACTCAGTGTCATCAAAGGCTTGCTATACACAGCATTAGGTATTAGTTTTTTATATCTACTCATTACGGGCCAATATAAATTATATGTAGCGCCTCGATATGAATTATTTTTACTCTTAGCAGGTATAGCGCTGTTATTGGGAGGCATTGTTTCAATCCTTTGGTCCCCGAATAAACAATATAAACATAATTGGCGCTCTATTACACCAATCATAATTCCTCTTGTGTTATTTGTGGTTCCACCAATTTTATCTCCTAATTCTGTACAAGTAACTGGAAATACGGCCGCCACAGAAGATACTAATGATTTTAATTTTTCTCAAGACGATATTGGCGAAGTTATTACAATCAATAATGAGGCCAAGGATCCTGGCATTTCAAAATCTAAAAAAGAAATCGTATTAAACTCGGATAACTACTATCGCACCATCGTTGCACTCGGTTCTAAACCAGAGGAATATGTAGGGTACAAAATCTATATGACAGGCTATGTTAACCGAGATGATAATACATTAAAATCCAATGAGTTTACACTTTCACGTATGGCCATGGCTTGCTGTATCGCAGACATCTCCCCTATTGGTTTAACAATGCATAAGAATGATGGAGATTCTTATAGCAATAAACAATGGGTAACTGTAGAAGGCACCGTATCCACACGAGACTTTCACGGACGCAAGCAACCATACATAGAAATCAACAAAACCAAAGATGCTCAAGAAATCTTAGGATATGTATATCCATAACATAGTAAAAGGGCTACCACAAATGTGATAGCCCTCTATTAATAGTATGTATATTTTATCGCAAATGCCCTATAATACGTTTCCCCATTACGGCAGCCACAGCACATAAAAATACGTCAGGACCAACCGGAATCAAGAAACAAGACCAAATAACAGTCCACCAACCAATAGGTGTACCTAAATATATATTCATTATCATATATAAATAGATCATGCCAAAACCGTATACGATGAGAAGATTAATAATCGCACCAATGAGCAAGGTCTTAACAGAATGCGTTGGTGAAAGCTCACTAAAGCGCCCTACTACATAGGCGCCAACCATAAATCCAATCAAATAGCCGAATGTAGGTTGCAATACATAGCCTGGTCCACCGCCAGATGTAAATACAGGTACGCCGATAAGTCCCAAGATAATATAAATACCTACACTAATGGCACCTAGACGGCTGCCTAATATAATGCCAGCTAATGTAGTAAATAAAATCTGCAGTGTGAATGGACAGTTTGGAAGTGGCACACGGATAAATGCACCGGCTGTAATTAACGTTACAAATAAGGCTGTCATTGTCAACTCTCTTGTGCTGAGACGTCGATTGGAAATGGAACTCATAGTATACCTCCATTAATAGAATAAAAGAAACCTATCTAAACAAACTACATTTCTATTCAAGGTTATTAAACCATTCCATTTTATTTATGTCAACCATACATGCTCATATTAAGTTTACATTATGCAAGATATGCAAATAAATAAGAGGATATCCATAATGTATGTCGAATATATTATGTATATACTTAAAAATAAGTATATAGCTTTATTTTTCATTTTGTATTCATTTTGTGATATTAAATTATGTATAAGTAGATTGAGTAAAATCTACTTGCACAATTGCTTTTAAGCAAAATCCTTTTATGGAGGTAATTAGCATGAAAAAAGTAAATAATTTGTCTAAAGTATTATGTGCTCTCGGCGTAAGTACTGTATTGATTGCAGGTGTAGCATCTGCAGCATCTACTTACCCAGCTCCTAGCTCCTGGAATGGTGTTGGTAGTGTAGCATCACCAGTACAAAGTAGCGAAATCGACTACGTAGGTGCTGTTACTACATTACACCGCTACTATCCAGATGCAATGGTAACTTCTATTTCCTATGATGCAAAACATCATCCAACCTACGAAGTAGAAGCATATACTAAGACACAAAAAGTGGAAATGAAAATCGATGAAGCAACAGGTCAAGTTGTTTCCAATCAAGCAAAATCTATTAGTGCATGGAACAAAGTAAAGAAATCTCATAGCTTTAATCCACAAAACTCCATCACACCAGAATCTGCCGAAACAAGAGCTATCGAACGGGTAGGCAGCGATTTCCAAACAATGGAATGGGAATTGGAAATGGACGGCAACCAACTTGTCTACAAACTAGACATGACTAACGGCGGCGACAAAAAAGCAGACGTTAAAATCGATGCTATTTCCGGTAAAGTTCTCAGTGCTAAAGTAAAAACTACAAAATACTAAGCATAATCCATATATTATATAGATACACCTAACCACTATATAATATATCTCTCCAATTTCTTAACACACTCATAAAACTAAACACTCATAAAAACTATACACTCATAAAAACTATACACACATAAAACAAACCCTTTTAAACACACATATACACATATTAAAAGACCTTGAATCGTTGAATTCAAGGTCTTTTTCTTTACAAGGTTTTCTTTTTATGTTCTATAGGTTTTCGGAGTTATGCTTTAAGGAGTTTAGAAGTTAAGGTTAAGCTTTATCCAATGCTTGGGAAAGATCATCGATAATATCATCAATATTTTCAAGACCAACAGACAAGCGGATCATATCTGGTGTTACACCAGCAGATTTTTGTTGTTCTTCGTTAAGTTGTG
>CAUTOY010000031.1:0-14380 GCA_963539855.1 uncultured Veillonella sp. | reverse complement strand
TAGAAGGTAAATCTTATACACCTCAAGAAATTTCTGCAATGATTCTTCAAAAAATCAAAGCTGATGCAGAAGCATACTTGGGTGAACCTGTAAAACAAGCTGTTATTACAGTTCCAGCTTACTTCACAGACTCCCAACGTCAAGCTACTAAAGATGCTGGTGCAATTGCAGGTCTTGAAGTTCTTCGTATTATCAATGAACCTACAGCAGCTGCTCTTGCTTATGGTGTAGATAAAGATGAAGATGGTAAAGTTCTTGTATTCGACCTTGGTGGTGGTACATTCGACGTTTCCATCCTTGAACTTGGTGATGGCGTATTCGAAGTATTGGCAACATCTGGTAATAACCACCTTGGTGGTGACGACTTCGACCAACGCATCATGAATTACTTAATCGAAGAATTCAAAAAAGAATCTGGTATCGACTTGTCCAATGATAAATTGGCTGATCAACGTTTAAAAGAAGCTGCTGAAAAAGCAAAAATCGAATTGTCTGGCGTAGCAAGCACAAACATCAACTTGCCATTCATCACAGCTGATGCTACAGGTCCTAAACACTTAGATGTAACATTAACTCGTGCTAAATTCGAAGAATTAACTGCTGACTTGGTAGAAGCTACAATCGAACCTACTCGTAAGGCTATGCAAGATGCCGGTCTTTCCGCTTCTGATATCGATAAAGTATTGTTAGTTGGTGGTTCTAGCCGTATCCCAGCTGTACAAGAAGCTATTAAAAAAGTATTGGGTAAAGAGCCAACTAAAAACGTTAACCCTGATGAATGTGTAGCTATTGGTGCTGCTATTCAAGGTGGTGTATTAGTAGGTGAAGTTAAAGATGTATTGTTGCTTGACGTAACTCCATTATCCCTTGGTATCGAAACAATGGGTGGTGTATTCACACGTATTATCGATCGCAACACTACAATTCCTACATCTAAATCTCAAGTATTCTCTACTGCAGCAGATAACCAACCATCTGTAGATATCCATGTGTTGCAAGGTGAACGTGAGTTCGCAGCAGATAATAAAACATTGGGGCGATTCAACTTGGATGGTATCCCAGCAGCTCCTCGTGGGGTTCCTCAAATCGAAGTAACATTCGACATCGATGCTAACGGTATCGTACATGTAAAAGCTAAAGACTTGGGTACTCAAAAAGAACAAAAAATTACAATCACTTCTTCTAGCGGCTTGAAAGAAGACGAAATCGAACGCATGGTTAAAGAAGCTGAAGCTCATGCAGCAGAAGATAAAGCTAGAAAAGAAGAATTAGATATTAAAAACAATGCAGATTCCTTGGTATACCAAGCTGAAAAAGCATTAAAAGAACTTGATGGTCAAGGCGATGCTGCATTATTGAAAGAAGTTGAAGAAGCTAAAGATAAATTGAAAAAATCCATCGAAGCTGGCAACATTGAAGATATTAAAAAAGATAGTGAAGCTTTGGAACAACCTTTGCACAAATTAGCTGAACAAATGTATGCTGCAGCTCAACAGGCACAACAAGCTGCTGGTGGCGCTGAACAAGGCGAACAAGCAAAATCTGATGATAATGTAGTTGATGCTGATTACACTGTAGTGGATGACGAAAAGAAATAAGAAGGGTTGGTAACTAATGGCACGAGATTATTATGACATCCTAGGGGTCAGTAAAAACGCCTCTCAAGATGAAATTAAAAAAGCCTTCCGTAAAAAGGCACGCCAATACCATCCTGACGTAAATAAAGACAATCCAAAGGAAGCAGAAGCAAAGTTTAAAGAAGCAAACGAAGCTTACGAAGTATTGTCTGACGAAACTAAAAAAGCTCAATATGACCAATTCGGCCACGACGCCTTCACGCAAGGAGGCGGCGCTGGGGCTGGTGGTTTCCAAGGCGGCTTCGGCGGTTTTGGAGGTCAAGCTGGTGGCTTCGGTGATATCTTCGGCGATATTTTTGGTGGTATGTTTGGCGGTGGTCGTCAACAAGCAGGCCCTCAAAAAGGTAATGACTTGCGTGAAGATATCGATATTTCCTTTGAAGATGCAGCCTTTGGTAAGTCCATGTCTATTAACATTCAACGTCATGAAGAATGTAATCATTGCCATGGTACTGGTGGTGAACCTGGATCTAAGGTAGATACTTGCCCTAACTGTCATGGTTCCGGACAAGAGGTAGTTATTCAAAATACTCCTTTTGGTCGCATGCAATCTGCTAGGACTTGTTCTCGTTGTCATGGTTCTGGTAAGGTTATTGAAAAGCCATGTTCTAAATGTCGTGGTTCTGGTGAAATCTTAGCAAAACGTAAAATTGATATTAAGATTCCAGCTGGTGTAGACAACGGATCTCGTCTACGCGTTGCAAATGAAGGTGAACCTGGCATATTAGGTGGACCAAAAGGTGACCTATATGTTTACATCTATGTACGCCCTCATAAAGAATTTGAACGCAATGGCAATGATGTTATCAGTCGTGTAACTATTAGCTTTGCACAAGCTGCATTAGGTGCGACTATACAAGTGAATACCTTAGATGGTAAAGTAGAATTAAAGATCCCAGAAGGCACTCAAACGGGAACTGCATTCAGACTTAAGGGCAAAGGTATTCCTTATTTACGCAATCCAAAACAACGTGGTGATCAACATGTTATTGTAACTGTGCAAACTCCTAAAAAGTTAACAGAAAAACAACGTGAATTATTACTTCGTTTTGCTAGTGAAAGCAATGAGGATGTTAATAACTTACAAGTTAGCAAAAGTTTATTTGAAAAAATTAAGGATTGTTTAACTAAATGAACAGCTCTGGTGCGTGAATGGTTAGTTCCTGCGCATCAATAGTAAAGGAGCATTTATGCAATGGATAGAAATATCTATTGTCTGCGAAAGAGTAGCCACCGATGAGGTGACTACTCTTTTTGACGATTATGCAGACAATGGAATTATAGAAGAAGATGTTGAAAATCACCCCAATTTAATTAAATTAACAATGTATGCAGATCCATCTTTGGATCCAGATACCATTAAGTCAGATTTAGAAAATCGCTTTAGAGCGGCAAATATTAGTGTTATATCAATTAATACTAATATATTAGATGAATCAACTTGGCTTAATTCTTGGCAACAATATATTGAACCTACAGAAATTCTTCCAAATTTGATTATTAAACCAGCTTGGCAAGAATATGATAATGAACATAATAAGGCCATTATCGAAATAGATTCGGATATATCATTTGGTACTGGTTCACATGAAACTACGAGAACTTGTGCAGAACTTTTACAGGCCTATAGTAAATCTATGAATTTAGATTCTATTACTTGTTTAGATATAGGGACGGGTACAGGCATTCTATTGTTAGTGGCTGCTCATTTGGGTATAAAACATCTTGTAGGCATCGATATAGAAGAATATGCGGCTAAACAGGCAAGAATTAATTGTGATAATAATCATGTCGTAGCTAATATAATTTGTGGTAATTTGGATACTGATTTTAACGGTACAGCTCAATTGATTTTAGCGAATTTAACAGTAGATCCTTTAAAAATTTTATTGCCACAAATTGGTAAAAAACTCGATGATAAAGGTATTCTCATCATTAGTGGTGTTATTGATGATCGGTATGATGAGATTATGCCTTATATTAATAAAGATTGGCACATTATTGAGGAGCGCATTGCTGGACCTTGGCATACATTTGCGCTAGAAAAACGATGAAAAAGATATTTATTCCCACACCATTAGATGAATACATCGTATTACCTAAAGATGTGACTCATCATATATTACATGTGTTTCGCCATAATATAGAGAAATCGATTACTGTCACCGGTAGTGATAACCGTTGCGGTATCTATCAAATCACGGATGAAATAAATGGCCTAGCACAAGCTAGTCTTATAGAATATATTGATTCTCCTACATCTATGCATAGAATCGTATTAGTACAATCTTATTTAAAAGGTGAAAAATTAGAATGGGTTTTACAAAAAGCTACAGAGCTTAATGTCGATACCATATATCTTGTGCCTACATCGAATTGTGTTGCTAAGTACGATGCAAAAAAATTACAGTCAAAATATAGTCGTTGGGAAAAGATCCTGTTGGAAGCTTCTCAACAATGTGGGCGCACACAGCTACCTACTCTCGTTGTGGGTGAGACACTTTCGAATGTATTAGACATTGAATCTGAATCTTTAAAGTTAGTTGCCTACGAAAATGAAGCAGGCTATACCATTAAAGATGCGTTAAAGGCTATTAATAGTGATTCTACTAATAAGGATATCTTAATTTGTATTGGCCCTGAAGGGGGCTTTCAAGAGAAAGAAATCAATGATATCATAAAATGTGGTGGACAATCAGTTACGTTAGGTAATACTATATTACGTGCTGAAACGGCTGCGATTGCTGCATTATCGATGGTTCACTATGAATTAGAACTATAAAATACTATATACATATGCTATATGATATCTACATAAAGAAATGGGAGGTGCAATGAAAACCGTTGCCTTTACAACTCTGGGGTGTCGTGTCAATCAGTATGATACGGATGCTATGAAGGGGTTATTTTTACAACATGATTATGAAGCAGTTGATTTTGATTCTAAGGCTGATATTTACGTTATTAATACATGTTCTGTTACGAATATGGGCGAGAAAAAGTCTCGCCAATTAATTCGTAAAGCTAAACGTCAAAATCAAGATGCTTATGTTATAGTTACAGGTTGTTATGCTCAACTTGATCCTGATGCAATTGCTGCTATTGATGGCGTTAATCTAGTGATTGGTACAAACAACCGTTCAAAAATTGTAGAGCTTGTTGAACAACTCGAAACAACAGAACGCCAAATTAATGCCGTTCGCGATATCATGAAAGAGTCCAATTTTGAAGAAATGCCATTATTCGGTAATGAATCTGATAAATCGAGAGCTTTCATGAAAATTCAAGAAGGTTGTAATAATTATTGTGCATTTTGTATCATTCCTTATACGCGTGGAAAACTCAAATCCCGTAAAATCGATGATATTGTAAATGAAGCAAAACGTTTAGTAGATCATGGATTTCACGAGATTGTTTTGACCGGAATTCACCTTGGAAACTATGGCGTTGAACTACCAGGAAGACCTACGCTAGCAGATGTAGTAAAAGCCCTCTTAGAAATTCCAAACTTACATCGTATACGATTTGGTTCTATTGAGTCTGTTGAAGTATCGGATGAACTCATAGAATTAATGGCTACTGATAAGCGTGTATGTCCACATTTACATTTACCTCTACAAGCGGGGTCAGATCATGTTCTAACATTGATGAAACGTCATTATACGCTTCAAGAATATAAGGACTTGATAAAAAATTTAAGAAATCGTATTCCAGATTTATCAATTACAACCGATATCATCGCAGGATTCCCACAAGAAACGGATGAGGACTTTGATGAAACGATGAATACAGTAAAAGAAATTGGTTTTACTCATATTCATGCATTCCCATATTCCATTCGTGAAGGTACACCAGCTGCAACAATGCCAAATCAAGTTCCAGAAGCCGTTAAGAAAGCTCGCGTAGCACTTTTAAATGATCTAAGCGAAAAAGGTTTACATGCGTATGCAACATCTCGTATTGGTAAACCTGGAGAAATTCTTATTGAAAAAGAGGAAAATGGATATTATACAGGCTTAACAAATGAATATATTCATGGTAGAGTTAAATCAGATGGTCAACACTCAATCGGTGACCTAATAGGTGGTACTGTAGTGGCTGTTGAAAAAGATTTTGTAATCATTGAATAAGATAGAGGAGGTCCCCATGAGCGACTGCATTTTTTGTAAAATTATTAATGGCGAAATTCCATCAAAAAAAGTATTAGAAAATGATAAATTTTATGCTTTTTACGATATTGAACCTGTAAAAAAAGTTCATGTACTCATCGTTCCTAAAAATCATGTGGCTAATATTGCTCATATTACAGAGAAGAATGAAGAATATGTTGAAGGTCTATTACCATTTGTTCGTGATGTAGCAAAAGAACTTGGCATTTCAAAGGATGGCTATCGCTTGATTTTTAATACTGGTGAAAAAGCTGGCCAAAGTGTTTTCCATATGCATGCTCATCTGTTAGGCGGTGAAGAAATGGGTTGGCCTGAAGCTTAATAGTTTATAATAGGAAAATTATTAATTTTAAAGTAGTAAGACATCAAAAAATTGATTTGTAATAAAATTCCTATAAAATATAGTGGTATATATTGACAGAACCTAGTGTTCTACATATAATATGTATATGTGCGTAAATAAAATTATCAGCACTTCCCTGAGATTAATTTTGGAGGGAGGGATATAGATGTCTGAAATTAAAGTCGGTAAAAACGAAACGCTTGAAAGTGCTCTTCGTCGATTCAAACGCTCCTGCCAAAAAGCAGGTGTTTTGTCTGAAGTAAGAAAACGCGAACACTACGAAAAACCAAGCGTAAAAAGAAAGAAAAAATCTGAAGCAGCAAGAAAACGCAAATTCAGAGCATAAGATGATTACCCTAATTCTGCCTTTTCATGGCTTCATGAAATCCAGAATTAGGGTTTCTTTATATATATTAGTTTCAAAGATACTAATATTTATTTAATTATTGAGTAGTATAGGAGATTTCCATGAGTTTAAAAGATCAATTAAAAGAAGATATGAAAGCTGCTATGAAGGCTAGAGAAGAAGGCAAAATAGCTTTATCTGTTATTCGTATGGTCAATAGTGCCATTAAAAATACAGAAATAAATGATAAAATTGAACTAGATGATAATGGTGTATTAGGCATTTTAGCCAAAGAAATGAAAACACGCCAAGATTCTCTTACAGAATTTGAAAAGGCAGGTCGTGAAGATCTAATTAGTCATGTTAAGGAAGAAATAGCTGTTCTTCAAAAATATATGCCAGCGCAAATGACAGAAGATGAAATTCGCGATGTTGTAAAAAAAGCCATTGCTGACTGCGGAGATAATGTAAATATGGGTAATGTTATGAAACATGTAATGCCACATACTAAAGGCCGTGCAGATGGTAAATTAGTGAATACCATTGTAAAAGAATTGCTAGCTTAATATTCTTATAAAATTCTATAGAAATTTATTGACAAGAATTTTCTCACTATGGTAATATGTATTCAAGAAAATAATTAGTCAACGAAGACTCCACTGGATAGATATGCAGTTTGTATATCTATATTGTTGGAGTCTTTTTTTTTATAGTTTAGGAGGAACAAATATGGCTACAAAAGAATTATTGTATTACATTCCTGCAGGTCAATATGGTAAAGAAGGTGTTTTATCTCTATTAGAACAACATCCAGAAATTAAATTTGTATCTTTAGTAGGCATCGACTTAGCTGGTAATGATACAGATGAAAAAATCCCTATGGCTGCATTCTTTGATGATTATGAAGCATTCTTTGAAGGCCGTGCTGTTCAAACTGATGGTTCCTCTGTAGTATTGACAAATATCGCTACATTGAACAATGCTCGTGTTGATATGTGGGGCGACCCAAGTGTAAACTGGTTTGTTGATTACAACTACGAAAACATTGATGAAGCAACAGGTTTGCCAACTGGTACACTTCGTATTCCTGCATTCTTGATGCATAATTACCGCTATGTAGATTCTCGTTCTATCTTGAAACGCAGCTGTGATTATGTTCGTGCAGAATTATTATCCTTGATTAAAGAAAAAGGTCTACCTGGAATGCCTCACGTGAAAGCTGATGATGTGGTAGATATCGTTTTCACATCTGCAACTGAATTAGAATTCTGGGTTAAAACACCTTCCAAAACAGTTACTAAAAAAGAATTGTCCGTTTCTCAACGTTTACAAGAACAATACTGGCAACGTACACATGGTACCGTTCGTACTGCATTAGAACAAGCTGTAGAACGTCTTGATCAATACGGTATGGTAGCTGAAATGGGCCATAAAGAAGTTGGTGGTGTAAAAGCTAAACTTGATGAAGATGGTCATGAATCCGTTGTATTGGAACAATTGGAAATCGACTGGAAATTCTCTGGTAACCCATTACAAACAGCAGATAACGAATTACAAGCTCGTATTATTGTTCGTGAAGTATTCCGTGAAAATGGTCTTGATGTAACATTTAATGCAAAACCAATTATCGGTGTTGCTGGTTCTGGTGAACATACTCACTTTGGTGTTATGGCAAAATTAAAATCTGGCAAACTTGTTAACTTGTTCAGTCCAGAAGATATGAAAAAAGAATCTGCTAGCTCCTTGGGGATTGGTGCAATCATGGGTCTATTGAAACACTATGAAGCTATTAATCCATTCATCAGTTCTACAACAGATTCCTTGAATCGTTTGAAACCTGGTTTCGAAGCTCCAGTTTGTATCGTAACTTCTTTAGGTAATGATCCTTCTGAACCTAGCCGTAACCGTACAATCCTTTGCGGTTTGATTCGCGATATCGATAATCCAATGGCTACACGTTATGAATTGCGTTCTCCAAACCCTTATACAAATACATACACTGCGTTAGCATTGATTTTCATCTCTGCATTTGATGGTATGAAATATGCTATTACAAGTGGTAAAACGCAAGCTCAATTGGAAGCAGAACTTTCTAAAGAAGCTGGTCAAGATGCAGACTACTTACCTAAAGAACGTGCATTCCGTTCTGAAAAAGATGTATTTGAAGATTACACTCAAGAAGAACGTAACCAAATGTTCGGCGTAGCTCCTGCAACAGTATGGGAAAACATTAAAGGTTATAAAAATAACCCTGAACTCGTAAATACATTGGCACAAGGTGATGCATTTACTCATGACTTAATGGATTCCTTCATTGCATCCATTTTAAAACGCTGGAAACTCGTATTGGCTCATCGTATCATACCTGATAATATGGATACAGTACGTAAAATGGTTTCCATTCACACAGATAGCCGTAATAGCATTGATGACAAACGCTTTGCAGAAGTTAATGACTTACGTTTTTATCTTGCAAAAGATAGCGATGATCGCAAATCCTTGTTCACACGTATTGTAGAAGCTTTACAATCTGAAGATTATGATACTGCATCTGCATTACAAATCGAAATGAATGACAAAATGGAAGAATTAGAAGCTAAATACGCTAACTATGCTAAAAACATTTTCTAATTGATTAGACCCTGGTTAAAAATCCTATAACATTCAAATCAAAAAAGAGCCTCTACCATTAGGGAGAGGCTCTTTTTTCAAATTACTTATTAGTAATTTACTATGGTTCTTAAATATATAGTATTATTCTTTATCATAAAAAAATTTTTCTACTAATACTAAACTACATACTAGTACAAAAATGGAAATAGACAATAATAACATACTTAAAGCCGATTCATGCTCTATAATTAGTACGCGAACTAATGCGGTAATACCAATATATAAAAAGAAATCAAGAGGGAAGTGGAAATTGTTTTTAAAGTATTTAACGATGAGTGCAATAAACTCAAAGTAGAGGAAGAAGGTAATTAATTCTTCAATCAATAAAGAATATGTACTATTTCCTTGAATATTAGCCCACGCAACAAAACCAAAGTTTACTAAACTATTAATCATGGCAATGCATAGACCAATGCCCACACCTATAAGGGCAATATTTTTAATAGTTAATAGAATACGAGAGATACGAATCCACATATATAATTCACCTACAATAAAAATTTTAATACTATATCACATAAAAAAGACCGTACACCGTACGGTCTTTTTTGATTACAACATAATGTAAGCAAGAGAATATCACAAATTAGATATCAGCTTTAATTGCTTCTAATGCTGCGTCAAAATTAACAGCTTGAGTTACTTCTGGTACATATTCAACATATGTTACTTTGTTATCTTTATTAATAACTACAACACCACGGGATAATAGACGCAATTCTTCGATTAAGAAACCATAGTTTGTACCGAAAGACGCATCTTTGTGGTCAGACAATGTTTCTACTTTATCTACGCCTGCAGCACCGCACCAACGTTTTTGAGCGAATGGAAGATCCATAGAAATTGTCAATACTACAACATCATCAGATAAACCTGTTGCATCTTGGTTGAACCAACGAGTTTGTGCATCACATACGCCAGTATCAAGAGAAGGTACTACGGAGATTACCTTTACTTTACCTTCATAATCTTTCAAAGTTTTAGGTTGTAAATCATTAGATAATACAGTGAAATCAGGTGCTTGTTGACCTACTTTAATTTCTGGGCCTACTAATGTAATAGGGTTACCTGCAAATGTTACAACACCAGTACGTTTTTCCATGTTTCATTCCTCCTAAGAGTTTATATACTAAATAATTTAAACAATGTTTCTATGGTTAGTATACCATTTCTATCCATTTTAGTAAACTAATTTTTTCGATATAGTCTGCTCTTAGTTTTAGATATAGTTCAGTTTGATGTTTCAGGTAGAAGAATTCTGAAGTAAATGGTACGATAGAAAGAAAACAGGAGGTAGTCGATGAATCCATATGCAATTTTTAAGGAATTTTTTCGTCGTGAAGGTATATATTATCTCATCGGATTAACTATGCTAATCGCAATCGATGTAGCTTTTTTAATCGTACCACAATTAATTGGTGGTGCCATCGATACATTGAGTCATAATAAAGAGGGCTTAACCCATTATATATTTTATTTCATTGGTTTATTAATCATTATTACTGTATTGAAAGTTATATCACGTAGAACTTTATTAGGATCTATCCGACGCATGGAGTATTTATTTCGCAAAAAATTATGTGCTCGTGCTTTAGAAATCCCTACTACATATTATGATGTTAACGGGCCTGGTAAGGTAATGGCCTTGATGACAAATGATGTTACATCATTGCGCGTTGCCCTAGGTTTAGGTGTTATGATTGTCGTTGATATTATTTTATATTCTATATTGGGCTCTATCATATTAATACAAAAAATAGATTTCATTTTGGCCTTAAAGATTATGACACCAATTATTTTTATTTTAGGTTCAATTTTTACACTAGGCAGACGCTTACGAAAGAGACAACGTCAGGCTCAAAACACATATAGTGACATGACAGAATTTGGGCAAGAACTATTCCAAGGCATTGATGTTATTCGAGCTTTTAATAAAGAATCTATTATAGGAGAATTGTTTAATCGTATTAACAAGAAAAATTATTCTGATAATATGAGTGTAGCTATTCTTGATGCTATTTTATCGCCTCTAACTATGATTGCACCATTTATATGTATCAGTATTAGTATGTATATATGTGGTACTTTAGCCGTAGAAGGACTTATGACTGTAGGTGAGTTTGTTACAATCAATGCTTTTATTATGCTTATTATAGGTCCATTGATTTCTTTAGGTTCATTGGTAGCCATAGTTCAAAAGGGGATGGCCTCCCTTGATCGAATTATTGATTTTATGAGTCTACCTGCAGAATGTAATGAAACTGATGGCAAACAACTTGATTTAGGCGATATTGATATAAAATATTTAAATTTCACCTATGATGATTCTAAATCACCTGCATTACGTCAAATTAATATTACATTCAAAAAAGGAGAGTTTGTAGGTATAGTGGGGAAGCCTGGCTCTGGTAAAAGTACACTCTTCAAATTGTTATTAGGGCTTCAAAAAGCACCATCAAAGACTATTTATATTAATAATCAAGATATTACGACACTGCCCATTGGTACTGTCAGAAATTCGATTTCCTATGTACCTACTCAGTCGTATCTACTAAGTTCAACAATAGCTGACAATATTAGCTTCGGCTATGAAAATAAAAATCATACTACCCTTGCTGAAGCAGCTAAAAAATCTCAATTATATCGTGACTTAGGAAAGGATTTGGAGAACCCATTGAGCGTATTAGCCGAGGAAGGTCGCGATTTATCAGGTGGTCAAAAACAGCGTATCAATATTGCACGTGGATTTTATAAAAATGCACCTTATTTATTATTAGATAATTGCTTCTCTGCTTTAGATGCCATAACTGTAGATGAAATTTTACAAGTATTGCAATCTACAAAGGATAAAACCATTTTATGCATATCCCAACGACTAGAAGTAATCAACCATGCGGATCGTATTATTGTGTTTGATGAAGGTAGAATTTGCGAAGAAGGAACACATGATGAGTTAATGTGTAAAAACGGTTTATATTATCAGATGTATACAGCTCAAAATAAGGAGGCCCAATAATGAAACTAAAGTATAATGATTGGCGCCTATTTACTTACTTAACAAAATATATTAGGCCTTATTTATGGCTACTCATTTTGGCTAGTATAGCCCTTATTAGTAATCTATTGTGCTCGCTCATACGTCCATATCTTTCTAAACAAGCTATCGATTTAGGCTTTGCCATGAAAGATTTGAATACTATCCAGTATTATGCTGGATTATATGCAATAACTATTGTTGGTAGCATTGTCTTTATCCTCTTGCAAAACTATTTATTATCTACATTTGGACAAAAGATTATTTTTCATATACGCAGTATGGTATTTGAAAAAATTCTTCATAAATCCGCCGAAGATTTTCAGTCTTTGCCTATAGGAAATTGGGTGACCCGTATTACCAATGATGTAGAATCATTGCGTACATTATATACAGACGTATTGTTAAAACTCATAAGTAGTGCATTGATGATTTTGGGTATATTAGCTTTTATGTATGCTATTAATGTGCCATTAGCAATTGTTATGACTTTGTTAATACCTATAATGGGATTTATTATCTGGGTGTATCAAAAATTTTCAAGAAAAGCTTTTAGACAAGTTCGTTCTTCTGTAGCAGCATCTAATTCGAGCATCAAAGAATTGTTAAATTACATATTAATTGTAAAAACATATTTAGGTGAAAGAAGTATTGAACAACGGTACGATTCTGTTAATCGTGAGTTTTTAAAAGCCGGTATATTTGAGGTTACAACCTTTTCTATTTTTAGACCTCTCGTAGATGGTTTGTTCTTTGTGGCACTCATTGTTATTTTTACAATGACAAATCTATTAGAATCCGTAGCAGATGCAGGTACGGTGTTTGCATTTATACAATATATGGATCGATTTTTTCAACCTATGAAAGAAATTGCTGATAAATATAATTCTTTACAAAGTGCATTAGCTGGGGCAGAACGATTGATTCCTATTTTGGATGAACCAAAGCGCGAGTTAATAACAACTGTTCCCAATGAATTTAAAATTATTGATACCATCGAATTAAAAAACGTGTATTACTCCTATGATAACAACGATGTATATGCTTTAAATAACATCTCTTTTACAGTGAAAAAAGGAGAGTATCTTGGTGTTGTAGGGCTATCTGGTAGTGGGAAATCAACATTACTTTCATTATTGATGGGAATATTGCAGCCTACAAAAGGCAAGATTTATATTAATGGTTATGATATTAGCCAATATGATTCATCAATGATTAAAAATATTATGGGCTATGTATTTCAACATGCATACTTATTTAAAGGCACGATTCAAGATAATCTTAATTTATATGATTCCTCTATCTCTATGGATACTATTATAGATGCTACTAAAAAGGTTAAATTACACGATATGATTGAATCTATGCCAGATGGATATCAAACATCAGTAGGATATTTGGGATCCCTATTATCAGATGGACAAAAGCAATTATTAGCCTTTGCAAGAACGTTGATTTTAAACAGACCTATTTTATTGCTTGATGAAGCTACAGCAAATATCGATAGTCATACGGAATCACAAATTCAAGAAAGTATTGAAACTATACGCGGTGAAAAAACGATTATCAATGTAGCACATCGTTTATCAACTGTTCAAAAAGCAAATAGAATTCTAGTTCTTTCTTATGGTAAGATTGTGGAAGATGGAACATTTGATGAGCTCATGCAACATAAGGGGGATTTTTACGAATTATGGAATCACCAAAAATAGATTATATTCAATCGAAAGACAATAAGACTATAAAATATATTATCAGTTTACAACAGCGAAAATATCGGCAAAAATTTGGTGAATATACGGTAGAAGGAATTCGTGCTGTAACGGATATAGGAAAAAAAGGATTTTTGCGTTCTATTTTAATTAGAGAATCAAAGCGAAGTGAATTGGAACCATTAGTGCAAAAAGGTTATACTGTTTCTTCCGTCTATGTAGTACAAGATCCAATATTTGATAAAATTGAGCACTCTGTAAATGGACAGGGCATACTAGGTATAGCGAAAAAATGTGTTAATGATTTACATTCATTTATAGTAGAGGATGGATTATATGTCGCCCTAGATGGGATACAGGATCCGGGAAACTTAGGCACTATAATTCGAACAGCTGTAGCTGCTGGTGCAAAAGGTATATTCTTGTTAAAAGGAACCGTAGATCCTTATAACGAAAAATGCGTACG
>CAUTOY010000030.1:0-14392 GCA_963539855.1 uncultured Veillonella sp. | reverse complement strand
TATGTTCAATCATATGATTGATTACCTATCATTGTTCAGTTTTCAAAGATCTGTTTGCTAGTCACTGTCGTGTGCTAGCGACTTGATTATAATACCAAGTTCAGAGTATTTCGTCAAGCACTTTTTAAAACTTTTTTGAATAAAATTCATCTGTTTAATGAGGTGCTCTCATCCGAATTACGCTGTGTCCTAACGACTTGTATTAGTATATCACAAACAAATAAAACGTCAACCCGTTTTTTAATGCTTTTTGCAACTTCATTATTATCTCATTTATATATATGTTTTTCACCTATTTACCTTTTCGTCATACGAGTAGATTTAACAATAAAAAGCACCTACTTGCTTAGTATTTTGATATATGACTAATCATAAATACTATTACAAATACATGCTTTTTATAATACTTATTCTGCTATATATGAGTGTTTACGAATTACGAAATGATATAAAGCTAATGCTATGATCATCACAATTGCCGTAATTTGATATAAATGTTGATACCCTAACGCATTTGCAATTAAGGCTAAAATGACAGATCCTGCTCCAACCGCTATATCGAGTGCCAAAAAATATGTTGCTGTAGATACGCCTGCTCGTTCGATTGGTGCAGCTTGAACTGCTAATGCCTGAAAGGCAGGTTGAGCGGCTCCATATCCCAATCCAAGTAATGGTGCCGTACAGATAATACCAATCGGAGTCGTTACCACACCAAGAATAGTAAGTCCTGCGATAAATAGGCTTACACCAGGATAGATGACGAACCGTGATCCATATCTAGCGTATACTTTACCAACTAATGGTCGACTAATAATGATCATGACCGCAAACAAGGCAAAGAACACACTCCCCCATACGCCAGCTCCCATGCTATTTAATTCAATAGGGATAAATACTAGAACACCAGAATATGTAAAACCAATAAAGAGTCCCATTAATGCCCAAGGAAGGCTTCGTTTCTCTATAAATTGAGATATACTCCAGCCCTTAGAAGCTTTTTGTTTAGGTTTAGCTAACTCTTTTGGCAATCGAATTACATTACTTAAAATAAAAGCAAGCGCAGTCGTTATAGTTAGAAAGATATATAGGGCTGAACTTCCATAAGCTTGTAATGCATATAAACCAACCGCGGGCCCTAATACCATGGCAATATTAGAGAATACGGCGAACATATTAATGCCTTCTCCTTTGCGAGAAGCGGGCAAAACAACTACTGCTAATGCGGCCATGACAGTGGTTCCTAATGCAAATATAGCTCCATGTAAGCCTCGTAGTACAAAAATTGTTTGTAACGACGTAGTTAAATTAAATAATCCCATAATAACAAAAAATAATGCGGAGGAAATCAATAAAATTACTCGTTTATCCAATCCATCAATGAGCCGACCTGCAAGAGGGCGGCATAGAATTGTACCGATTTGAAAATATGTCATAGCCAAACCTGCATCTAAAGCGGTGCCACCTAATTCATCGGTTAAAATTATGGGCAACGCCGCCACCAAAACATATTGTGTCATATAAAAAATGCCACTACTTATACCATAACTAATAAAAGCAGGGCTCCACAAACGCTCTAAATTCACTGTATCACTCTTTCTATCTAAAACTATATGTACAGTATCTACTGTATGTTATTTCACAACGAATCACAATGATCTCACTCATAACACAAAACCCCAATCGCACCAAAATGCGATTAGGGTTTATATCTTTCACCATATCAATTAAATTATTGATTGCGAATGTCGTTTTTATTTCTGTTTTTCCAAAGAACCCATAAAGATGTTGCAACGCAAATAGAGGAATATGCACCACTGGCAAAACCAATAATCATACATAGAGCAAAGTTTTTCGTTGTATCCCCACCAAATACAAATAGAGATACACAAGCAAACATTACGGTAGCCAATGTATAGATACTACGATGAATACTTTGCGAAATAGAAGCATTCGCCAAATCTTCAAATGTATCCGTACGTTTATGGGTATGAGCGTTTTCACGAACCCGGTCAAAGATAACTACAGATTCGTTCATAGAATAACCTACTACAGTTAAGATGGCTGCCAAGAAAGATGCATCAATTTCTAATTGGAAGAAGGAAAATACACCTAATACCATAATCAAATCATGGAAAATAGCAGTCAATGCAGATACAGCTATTTTATATTCAAAACGATATGAAATATAAAGTGCCAATACAGCAAACGCAATGACAAGATTTAATAATGCATGTTGTGTTACTTCAGAGCCGATAACAGCACCTACGGTTTCAATACGTTTTACGGTGTTTTCACCGATATCGCTATTCAATTTTTCTACTATAGCTGCACTTTCACTTGGTTCTAAGTTACGAGTTCGAATCAAAACATCTTCTCCCGCTGTTTCTGCAGTATCACCAGATAATTGAATTTGCGCATTTTCAAGATCGAATGTCTTTAATACATCACGAACTTGGCTAACCTCTACGGGTTTAGTAAATTGAACCTCTACAATGGTGCCACCAGTATAGTCGATACCAAAGTTAAAACCTTTTGTGAAAATAGAGATTAAACTAATAATCACAAGAACAGAGGAAATCACAAACCACCAACGATGATGTCTAATTACGTTGAAACTCATTTGCGCTTACCTCCTTTCAAAGATTTTGGTGCAAAATCATCAGAGCTTTTACTTGGTGAAATATTAGCACCAAACCAGAACGGATGATTGGTAAAGTTACAATCAATTAACAGGCGAAGCAAGAAATGACTGACAGTAATTGCTGTAAACATACTTACAACAACACCTACGCCCAAGCTGATTGCGAAGCCTCTTACTGGTCCAGAACCTAACACAGTTAAAATACCAGCCGTAATAATAACAGACACGTTCGCATCAGTGATTGTAGAAAGAGCTCGTTTAAAACCAGCCTCCATTGCAACACGCATGGATTTACCAGAAAAAACCTCTTCCTTAAAACGTTCAAAAATTAGAATATTAGCATCTACCGCAACACCCATAGACAAGATAATACCCGCAATGCCCGGCAAGGTCATAGTTGCATTAAAACCTTTTCCTAATACGAGTAATAATAACATAACATATACAAGTAATGCCAAATTTGCGACAAAACCAGATAAGCGATAAAGGACAAGCAAAAATACCATAATCATAGCAATACCAGCGCCAAATGCTACTACTGATTTGTCCTTAGAATCTTGCCCCAAAGAAGGGCCTACCGTACGCACTTCAAGCACATTAATTTTCACTGGCAATGCACCAGAACGTAATAAAATCGCTAAATCTTTAGCTTCATCTAAAGATTTACTACCAGAAATAGTAGCCTTACCACCAGTAATAGCTTGTTGAACTACAGGATTAGTTAATACTTCGCCATCAAGAGTGATAGAAATATGACGACCGATATTCTTAGAAGTTAGATCAGCAAATTTCTTTGCCCCTTCATCACTAAGTTCGATAGCAACTAGAGGCTGTTTATTTTGACCCATTTCCTCTTTTGCATCTTTAAGGTCATCACCGGTCATAACGGTTTCGCCTTTTTCATTTTTAAATTCAAGAACCGCTGTTTTACCAATACGCTTCATTGCTTCATCAGGATCTTTAACACCTGGTAATTCAATGATAATACGTTTGGCCCCTTCCCGTTGTACAATAGGTTCAGACAAACCCATTTCATTAATACGTCGTTCAAGAATTTGCTTTGCTCGTTCTACTGCATCATTATCTGCCGTACCATGCTCAGTGTCTTCCGCTTCAAGCACAATATGCGTACCACCTTGTAAATCGAGGCCTTGCTTTAATGAACCGGCTAATGGTCCAATAAAATACGCAAAACAACCAATAATAGCAGCAATAACGACTAAGAATTTAACTATAGCCTTACCTTTCAAAATCGTTGCTCCCTTCTAAATAACATGAATTACCCCCTGCTCTGTAACGATAGCGGGCATACGTTGATCATAATGTTCCATTGGAATTGGATTCTTCATAATTTGTACGTGCCATGCGACACCAATATACTTAGATGGTGAAAGTTCCTTAAGAAAGCGATCATAATAACCATTTCCCATTCCCATCCGACCACCATGTATATCAAATCCGGCACCAGGCACTAACACAAAATCAATATCTTTTGGGTTTATGATTTCATAGGGCTCCTTTGGAACACGGATATTTAGAGCGCCATGGACTACATCTTGAAGATTATGAAGTCGTACAGCAATCATCCTAGTCTTATCGATACAAACAGGCACATAAACACGTTTACCATTCTGTAAAGCATGTTCTATAACATCATCTAAATTGGCTTCTTTATGCATCGCTAAATAAGCCATAATCGATTCTGCCTGTTTATACTGAGGTAATTGAACAATCTCATGACACAACTTAGGTGCCCAAGATTCACAATCTGCAATAGATAAAGCAGCGCGCTGGGACTTGCACGCCTGGCGCACTGCTTCTTTTGTTATCATCACTTGGTTTCCTTATTTTTTTTAGAAACTACGGATGCAATAGCAGTACGAGCAAATGTCATTTCTACTTTTTCTGCTACTTGTACCTTAACTTTTTCATCATCAAGTTCAATGATTTCACCATAGATCCCACCAACAGTTACAATTTTTTGGCCTTTTTTCAAGCTACCTAAAAGATTAGCACGTTCTTTTTGTTGTTTCTTTTGTGGACGCCACAACAAGAAATAAAAAATAACAACCATCAAAAGAATCGGCCAACTAGTTTGTAAAATTTGTTCGATATCACCCATCGGTAATCCTCCTTACTAAAATTCATCTTATCTTTATAAGTATATCTATTCAAAATGAATTTGACTAGTTTTTTATAGTATTTATTACAGATATACCTAATTATTTATTAAAATTATCCCAAAATTGCATTCTAAATTGAGGGAATCGATC
Organism: uncultured Veillonella sp.; assembly: GCA_963539855.1. GTDB lineage: Bacteria > Bacillota > Negativicutes > Veillonellales > Veillonellaceae > Veillonella. The sequence continues at coordinate 9,478 of CAUTOY010000030.1, read as the reverse complement.
CTCCAGAATAGCTTTACGCATCTGACGCATAAACTCTAATAAGAAATATAAATTATGATATGTAACAAGTCTCAATGCTAAGATTTCTTCAGCCTTATATAAATGCCGCAAGTAAGCACGAGAATAATTTTTACACGTATAGCATTGGCAACCTTCTTCAAGAGGGCCCCAATCATGAGCATATTGAGCATTTCGAATATTCAGTCTCCCATGCCATGTCATAGCCATGCCATTTCTAGCAACCCGTGTAGGATATACGCAGTCAAACATATCAATGCCGCGAGCTACACCTTCTACCAAACAATCTGCTGTGCCAACGCCCATCAAATAACGAGCTTTGTTGGTTGGCAACAAAGGTGTTGTATATTCGAGGATTTCGTTCATCAGATCATGTGGTTCTCCAACAGACAAGCCACCAATGCTATATCCTTCAAAATCCATGGCAACTAATTCTGCTGCACTTTGTTTGCGCAAGTCTTTATACATGCCACCTTGTACAATACCAAACATACCTTGTCTGTTATGAGCGTGACGAGCCTCTTGGCATCGATGGGCCCAACGCGTAGTACGAGCCGTAGAACGTTTTGCATAGTCATGTTCTGCTGGATACGGAATACATTCATCAAAAGCCATCGCAATATCAGAGCCAAGTTGTTCCTGTACTTTTGTGGCCACCTCTGGGGAAAGAAATTGTTTAGAACCATCTATATGCGATCTAAATGTTACCCCTTCTTCCGTAATCTTACGCATATCGCCTAAGCTAAACACTTGAAATCCACCACTATCAGTAAGAATAGCTTGATTCCAATTCATAAATTTGTGAAGGCCACCAGCTTCTTCTACAAGCTCGGGACCAGGTCTTAGGAACAAATGATAGGTATTGCTTAAAATCACTTGTGACCCGATTGCCTTTAGCTCTTCTGGCGTCATTGTTTTTACTGTCGCCTGTGTACCAACGGGCATAAACATAGGTGTTTCATACGTGCCATGCGGCGTGTGTAATAAACCGGCACGAGCACCCGTATGAGGACATGTTTTCTGTAATTCATAGGTAATACTCGTCATAGAAACTCCTAACGTATAAACATAGCATCGCCAAAACTAAAGAATCGATACCGTTCTTTTACCGCCGCTTTATAAGCTGCTAAACAATGTTCACGACCTGCTAACGCACTAATAAGCATCAAAAGTGTAGATTGTGGCAAATGGAAATTTGTTACTAACGCATCTACCATTTTAAATTGATAACCTGGATAGATAAATATTTTTGTCCATCCACTAGTAGCATGTAGTACCCCATCATCCGTAGAAGCAGATTCCAAAGTACGAATAGATGTAGTGCCTACTGCAATAATTCGTTTTCCTTTTCTTTTTGCTTCATTAATACGGCGTGCCGTGTCTTCAGATACACTATAAAATTCACTATGCATATCATGGTCTTCTATGGATTCTACAGATACAGGTCTAAACGTACCTAGCCCAACATGAAGGGTAACAAACTCAAGCTCTACACCCTTAGCTTTAATATTTTCCAATAATTCCGGTGTAAAATGTAGTCCCGCTGTTGGTGCTGCAGCAGACCCTTTTTCTTTTGCATACACCGTTTGATAGCGGTCCTTATCTTCAAGTTTTTCATGAATATATGGAGGTAACGGCATTTCACCAATTTCTTGAATAATATCATCAAATACACCATTACATGTGAACTCAACAATACGACCTCCAAAATCAGTTTTATCTATAACAGTTGCTTGCAAGCGGTCATCAAAAACGATAACCTGTCCAATCGGACATTTCTTGCCAGGTTTAACTAAACACTCCCAGCGATTGTCTCCACATGGTGTTAGTAGTAAAACCTCAACCTTGCCACCGGAACCTTCTCGCTGACCATATAATCGAGCAGGAATAACCTTTGTATTATTAAATACAAGGACATCTCCCTCTTGTAATTCATCGAGTAAATCGTAAAAATGCGCTTTATGTGTATATTCACCAGTTATTTTATCCAATATAAGCAACCGCGATGTATCGCGAGGCTCTACAGGATGTTGAGCAATAAGCTCCTCTGGTAAATCATAATCAAAATCTGTAACTTTCATTCTTATCCTTAATACATTTTTTTCAATGTAATACCACTATAGTAATGTCTTAAAATTGTTTGATAATAATTAGTATTCCCCGTACCAGCTCGTTTCGCCATTTCAGCGGCGCCCCATTGTGACATACCAAGACCATGGCCCCACCCATGACCTTTAATGTACACTGTATCGTTCTTGCCTGTGAAAGTATGATACGACTTACCGGTTGAACTTGCTGGATTTTGATTGACATAAAAATCAAATAATGTTGATTTCAAGCCTAACATTCCTCGCAAATCATCACCGCTGACAGTAACTTTACCAGCCGTCCCCACAAAGGTTGCAGATTTAATACGCCCAGACACGCCCCTATCAGATGTGGCTTTACCTGGATTGCCTAAAGGTGTTAATTGGATACTTTTTAACTGACCAACCCCCTTACTAGCCGCATTTAACTTCCCTTCTAAAGCACTCCGACTGGTAGACACGGTCCAATTAGATGCACTAGAATTACTATTAGTAAAATCCTTAACACCTTTTAAATACGGTATATCACTACCCCATACATTAACGCTATCTTCAGTGTAACCGCCTCCATCAGAATGGAATAAAGCATTAATTGGTCGATTATTATACAACATAACAATGCCTTTTGTATGATTTACTGCAGCTGTGGTACTCTGAGTTTCACCGCTTACACCACCATATACTTGATGGTCTGTAGACGTACTCACATCATAAAGCTGATTTTTATTTTGTTCCATCGTATGCAGTGCATACGTACGAGCCGCTACAGCTTGTGCTTCTAAAGCTGCAGCAGGCCAAGAAGGAATAGCCTCTTGTGGAACAACACCATATAAATAAGATTCTAATGGAACTGCATTGATAACCATCATAGTTCCATTATTAGCACGTAACGTAAGAACTCCACGATAAGATTTACCCTCAAAGGTAAAAATATCACCACTCGTTGGTTTTAATGTAACAATAGAGTCAAGAGCTTTGCCATTAACAGAAATTTTATTGCCACGAACACCAACGGAAACAATCTTATGACTGCCAACCGTACCATTATTACTGTTGAGAACCGTTATACCATTCGCACTTGCCACCGAAGCATCTTGACGACGACTTCCCAATAAAACGCGTACATCCGGTGTATTTTCAACACGAACGCGCGTTGTTGCTTGTTCTACTTGATTCTTCGTCACCACTGCAGCCGTTGCACGAGACGTCGTAGCGGAAGTCGTAATCTTAGGTTTTACAGCAGTAGTAGTCGCAATCTTTGGTTTAGCACTCGCTACGGTTATTACCTTTGGTTTTACGTTCGATTGTGCAGTAACCTTCGGTTTGACAGCTGTAGGCGCTGTAACGTTAGGTCTAATAGTCTTAGATGCAGAAATCTTTGGCGCTGGTTTTGTAACAAGCGGTTTAAATGTAGATTTACCCACTGTTCCTCGCACAGCTTTCACAGGTGTTTTTCCATAACCCCCTGTTGTTGATTTAGATACAACAGGTTTTGTTCCCGATTTACCTACTACCTGTGTAGCCTCAACAGTTGCAAAACTATGAATGCCTAACAATAATGTTGTCATAATCATTAATGGTAATTGTTTCTTTTTCATTTTATTTCCCTGTTTGCGAAATACCTAGATGATCATAAGCCAATTTAGTAGCCACACGCCCCCGCGGTGTTCTACCTAAAAATCCCAATTGCATCAAATATGGTTCATACACATCTTCGATGGTATCTCTCTCTTCACTGACAGCAGCCGCTATTGTTTCTATTCCCACAGGGCCACCATCATAATTTTCAATAATACACTTCAACACTCGTCTATCAATGCGGTCAAGTCCCATCTTATCCACATGTAAACGTTTCAGTGCCTCATCTGCAATATCTGCAGTAATAACACCATTCCCCACAACTTGTGCAAAATCGCGAACTCGTTTTAACAGTCGATTTGCAATACGCGGTGTCCCTCTCGAGCGACGAGCAATCTCACTAGCACCAGCCTGCTCAATACCAATATTCAAAATATCCGCTGCACGAGTTACGATAAATTCTAATTCTTCTTGCTTATAATATTCTAATCGACTCACAATACCAAATCGATCACGCAATGGAGCAGCCAATGCTCCTGCCCGTGTCGTAGCACCAACCAGAGTAAATTTTGGTAGATCAATGCGGACAGAACGTGCACTTGGACCTTTGCCAATAATGATATCTAAGGCATAGTCCTCCATTGCAGAGTATAATACCTCTTCTACACTTCGCGAGAGTCGATGAATCTCATCAATAAACAAAACATCGTGTTCATCAAGATTTGTCAAAATGGCAGCTAAATCGCCAGCCTTTTCTATAGCAGGACCTGATGTTATACGAAAATTAACACCCAGTTCATTAGCAATAATTCCAGCTAATGTAGTCTTACCTAGACCCGGAGGACCATATAACAGAACATGATCTAATGCTTCACCACGCTGTTTAGTAGCTTGAATATAAATATTCAGGTTATCCTTAGCCTCTCGTTGGCCAATATACTCATTAAAATACTTAGGTCGCAGACTATATTGCCACATGTCCTCTTCTCGATCACCGCCGCCTAGGAGGCGTACTTCTTCGTTCATGGCTAACGTCCTTTCCCAAGTTCAACTAAACAAGCTTTTATCAATGCAGATACATCTTTTGAACCATCATTTAAGGATTCAACCAAAGTTTCTACATCCTTTTGAGCATATCCTAATGATACCAGTGCCTCAATCGCCTCCCCGCTCGGTCCACTGTGAGTAACGCCAATTTGTTGGATTGCTGCAGGTGTTTCAACACTAATCTGAGTCATCTTTACTAACTTATCCTTTAGTTCTAGGACAAGACGTTCTGCCGACTTTTTCCCTATGCCCGGTAATTTTGTTAATTGTTGTACCTGACCATTAATAACAGCCAGTTTGAAAGCCTCTGGCGTCATGCCGGACAATATGCCTAAGCCTACCTTTGGCCCAATGCCAGAAACAGAAATAAGCAAAATAAAAAGTTCGTACTCATCCTCTGTCCAGAATCCGTATAGTTGCATCGCATCTTCTCGGACATTGAGATAGGTAAACAAAGTAGCCTCTTGCCCTTCTATTAATTGTTGTCGTGTAGTGGTTGGCACATACACACGGTACCCTACACCATGTACATCTACATAACAAGATTCCTTGAATAGATGTGTTACAATGCCTCGTACATACCCAATCATTTAATTAACCTCATCAATCTATCCTGGTGAGAACTATGCGCCGTACAAATGGCGACGGCTAATGCATCCGCCGTATCATCGGGCTTAATTTTCTCACGAATCCCCAAAATATTCATGGTCATGTAAATAACCTGATTTTTATCGGCCTTACCATAACCGGTAACAGCCTGTTTAATTTGTAACGGCGTATATTCATATATAGGTATCCTCTGTTGCTCTGCGGCCAGCAATATAACCCCGCGAGCTTGACCTACCTTAATCGCCGTCGTTACATTACGATTAAAAAAGAGTTCTTCTACACCAAATTTATCCGGCTTATATTCTTCTAAAATATCGCTTAAATCATTAAATAAGATTTCTAAACGCTGTGCATCCGTCAATTCCTTAGGGGTCGTAATAGCTCCATAGGCTAGTGGCGTTAGCTTGCTTCCCTGCACGTCAATAATGCCATAGCCGCAAATTGCCGTACCTGGGTCGATTCCTATAATCCGCACTCCATCCCCCTCAGTTTAAAAATGAGATAAGCCGACGCTTACCTCGTAACACTCATAATCTATTTTATTATAGCATATTAGAACATCGAAATTAATGAAATCGCGATATTTTTATTACCTTTTTTACAGTTCAAACTAGATGAAGACAAAAAATGAGGAGTGCTCCAAGAGCACTCCCTGTTTCTATTATTCTTCTTCGTCGTCTGGCAAAATACCGTTGTGATATACGTTTTGTACATCATCAAGATCATCCAATACGTCGAGCATTTTTTGCATTTTTACAGCATCATCACCAGTCAATTCGATTGTTGTATCTGGAATCATTGTAATTTTAGCTACTTCTGTTTCAATTCCCGCATCAGCAAGAGCTGCTTCTACAGCATCGTAATCTTCAGGAGTAGTATATATTTCAAATACATCATCTTCTGACTTAAGATCTTCTGCACCAGCTTCAAGAGCTAGCATAGTCAATTCGTCTTCGTCATGACCTTCTTTATCGATAACGAATACGCCTTTAGATTTGAACATCCAGCCTACGCAGCCACTTTCACCAAGATTACCACCTTGTTTAGAGAAGGCATGACGCACATCTGCCGCCGCACGGTTACGATTATCCGTCATAACCTCTACAGTAACGGCAACACCTGCCGGACCATAACCTTCATATACGATTTCTTCGTATGCATTCATATCGGTAGCGCCAACGCCCTTGTCGATAGCACGTTGAATATTATCCTTAGGAATATTGTTTTCACGAGCTTTTTGTAAAGCCAATTTCAAACGCATATTACCTGTTGGATCTGCACCACCCATACGTGCTGCTACAGTAATTTCACGACCGATTTTTGTAGCTAATTTAGCCTTCAACGCATCAGTTTTACCTTTTTTATGTTTAATATTTGCCCATTTTGAATGTCCTGACATAGACGCCTCCTATTTATTCCACCATGCTTCGCCCCGCAATCGATCAAGGATAATCGATACAGCACTGCGCACAGATAAGTGATTGTATTCACCGTGGCCATATATAGGTTCTAAAATATAGTCAAAGCTTTCCATCGTTTCTTTTGTCATACCATAACCGGTACCAAATAATACTAACACAGGGCGCCCCTCATTTTCAAGATGTTCACGCATTCGTGCATAGGAAATTGTATTATCATAGGTCCGCGCATCGGTAGTTGCTACGATAGGTTTCACCCCTTCTAACTCCTCAATAGTACGTACTGCAACAGCAATAGAATTAACAAGTTCAACGCCCGTGAAAGCATCTTTTCTATCTGGATTATAAGTACTACCAAAGCCAGATTTCCAGTGCTCCATAATGGTAGCCGCTAATTCTCGTTGAGCCAGAATGTTATGAATGACAAAATATTTAGATACATCATACGTAATTGATGCGCGCGCAATATCGTGAATATCATAATTTGTAATAGCCGTCGTTATTACCTCTTTATGTTTATTCATAATCGGATAATGAACGAGCCCAATATATAAATTTGCCAATACTATGTCTCCTAAATTCTAAACTAACTTTCATTACCATGCGCTGTCATACTATCGTATCTATTACGAAGCACTAGACCGTGCGCCAGCACTACCAAATCCAGCTTTCTGTCCTATAGATGATGCTTTCTTACTTCTATTATTCTCGTAATTACGAAAGCTTCTTCCACCTCCATAGCCATGTATAGTTGATCCTGATGATGAATATTCAGGGGGTTGCTCATAAGGTTTTAATGGCGATGCCACACGATAAGTCATGGTTCGTCCATCCATGCGCGCTGTAGGCGGGTTAAAACCATGAAATATATAATATCCCGCTGCAATACTTGGTAACAAACTTGCCAAACCGGCATCCCACACTAGGTTTCCACCATTATCACGGTGAAAGGTGACTGAACGATTATCATCATATAAGGCGGTTTCTTTACCATCTCCATGGTTTAAAAGAGAATACCGATTACCTTGATTATCCTTTAGTCGAACCTCTCCTTCATTTGCCTCTGGGTAGACTGTATCACATACGGCATAAGCGATATCATTCCAGTAGGAATACATACCAACAAGGCCAGCAACAGCAGCAAAGGCACTTGTTAGATATACGGTTTTCTTACTTGGCTTATACATAAAACGCTCCCTTAGTGCACAGCACCGCTAATAACAAGAGCAAGACCTACGAAGATGCCAAATACAAGAATACCGGCCGCTGTATTACCACGCATAATTTCTTCGGATAATTTATATTTACGATGCCAAATCTTGATAAACATATAGCCTGTTACAAATAATACAATACCAAGCACGGCATATACAATACTAGCTACGATACCATGTAACAAGGAAGTATCAGCTGTAGTCACGGCTGGTGACATGATAACAGCGCGCAAAATTTCACCGATACCGATAAATGATCCCGCTGAAAGCCACGCCACAGCACAATTACCACGCTTAATTTCTTCACTAAATTTACCAGGTACGAAGAAATCGATAACCGTATTCGCAGTTAACATCAGTATAACGCCAAAGCAAGCATAAAAAATTGTCAATAATACATCTGGTATATAAATCATAATAAGCCTCCTAATAATATAATTTTGTATTGGATGTGTTGCCAGAATTGGTAGTAGGATACAATCGTTCGCGTCCCGTATTATCCCCTAGGCGAACCATGGTCGCATAGTTATCGAGTATATGAGAGCTGATTAATGTACGATCAATAATTTTCCAATCCTCTTGTGTCAATTTTGATTGTTCACATATCTTAACCTTAGTTTGTCCATCCGTATTAGTGATGAGATACACCAAATCACCAGAATTAAAGACAATAACTTCATGGCCCTCTTCTAAGTTATCCCGCTCATTCTTAATATCACCATTCACAGAATCAATTAAATCTAATGCAGTGCTAACGGGATCCAATGTAGACGTGTATACATATTCGCTATCTGAATCTGATTTTGTATAATATGCAGATGTATCATGCATATGTTCTTTTGCCGTGTAAGGCACTCCAAACATAGCGCGTATACTATGCCAAGACAAATCATTGTCCGACCAAAATAGAAATAGTAAAAATAGTACACCATACCCCACGCCAACAGCAATAGATCCAAACCTCTTTTTCATTGATTTGTTACGCATCTTTTGCTTAATAGCTTGAGCGGCTGCATCATTACAAAGACGAATGTTCACCAAGGGCACTCGTGATCCTTCGGCAAACATTTTTTTACCTTCAAACCACTCTTCTTCAAAGAATACACTAGCACCACCTTCACAAGGTAGCTGATATTCTCTATATCCTGCGCGGTCACCTACGGAGGCACCACTTTCACCATCCACATCGACAACCTTTTCTAAGCCGATTTGATGTAATGTAAAATCTTTCCCCGGCCGTGTATGAAAGGATGTTCTAGATACGGTACACCATTCATTATCATTGTACTCAATGGTTAACCATATTTTATCGATTCCCTCAACAGCCTCTAGTCCATATTCATGCCAATAATCACCTGGTGATTTTGTCATAGATGGCTGGCCCCTATAGGATTGTTCCTTATCTGCTTTTGGAATAATCTCTATATATTTAATTTTCTCAGTGATTACATAACGGCTGCCATGAACCTCTAAGACATCATAACAATTAAACTCCATACGCACCCTC
>CAUTOY010000029.1:0-15251 GCA_963539855.1 uncultured Veillonella sp. | reverse complement strand
TTTCACATAGTCCACATTAATATTAGGACTAGATTCTAAGCCAAGGCTATGCAATTTGAACCAACTTGGAGAGATGATGTTATCTCCGCTGGCATTCAATTTTTTCGCATACGGAGCATCTTGGTTAGGCCATGGATCGAAGGCCCAAGATAGAGGACCTTGGACAGGTTTATTTTGCAATACTTGCATCGTTTCTGGTGCAGCAGTCAATTGAACGTGGTCACCATCCTTTGTATAGGTGACGCCTATCAACGGTGTTGCATTTTCTATATCAACATACTCGGCACCATCCCGTTTGGTAATCGGCAATTTAACCGGCTCCCCAACGGCTTTAGGGTTCATCGTAATAGTTGTACCATTCAGTTCTAGCTGTGGTACATAGATTGTATAAGATGTCTTATTCTGATTGACCTCATAATTACGATTTGTCGTATTTAAATATTGTTGTAATGGCACCAACACCTCAGCCTGTACAGTATTACCAGAAATACTAGACAATACAGCGGCTGCTAAGGCAGTGACCATAGCAAATTTACGTAACATGTATATCTCCTATAATTTATGCTGACTAGCTTTTGTTTACATAACAATTTCTATATTATATCATACATATATCGACACTTATAATTTCTATGCTCATAAAAGCATGAACGTTTATTCATAAAGGAGTTCATATGCATCAATATCTATTTTTCATAGGCGATTTCCCGATTAGAGCCTACGGGGTCATGTTAGCACTAGCTATCATTAGCGGTGCCTCTGTAGCCTATTTCCTACTCAAAAAGGACGGTCGTGGATGGCACGAGCACATTGTTGATTTCTCCATTACAGTCGCTATAGCTGGTCTTATCGGTGCCCGATTATGGGATGTATTTTTCTTCGATTGGCACTATTATGGCAATCATTTACTAGAGATTCCATTTGTATGGCAAGGTGGAATGGCCATTCAAGGCGGTGTCGTTCTTGGTACCTTAGCAGGTTATTGGTACCTCAGAAAACATAACATCGATTTTTGGGCTTTTGCTGATATATTTGCGCCAGCCCTCATTTTGGCACAATCAGTCGGTCGTATGGCTAATCTATTTAATGGCGACGCCTTTGGACATCCTACAGGGGGAAATTTTGGTATTCTCTATCCTGAAAGCACCCTTGCATACCGCACCTACGGTAATCAACCATTATGGCCAGCTGAAATTTGGGAAGGCCAAATCGACATTCTTATCTTTGTAGCCCTCCTATTATTTAGCTCCTTTAAACATGCTAAAGGACAAGTATTCGTTCTTTACGCTATCTTGTATTCTGCAGCGCGATTCTGTTTAGAATTCTTACGCGGTGATTATGTAAACCTCACAATGGGTCTAAAATCGGCACAGATAACGAGCCTCATTGTTATGATTGTAGGCATCTGTTTATTTATCTATTTTGGTTATCTAGATAAAAAGCAACAAACCATACCAGAAACACCAGAAACACCAGAAACACCAGAAACACCACAAAAACAAAAGAAACGTAAATAATAAAATCCTTCATTCACGGATACACAACATCCATGAATGAAGGATTTTTTATATCTATTCAATTATACTAAACGATAGACTATTCGCGACAAGCATTATTTACAGTTGTTCTTGTGCCTTTAATGTGTCAAGTTCTTCTAATGCACGATTGGCAATGAGAGCATTTTTCTCTTTTTTCTTACGAATTCGTTGAGGCCAAGATTCCATAATACCAAAGTTAACATTCATAGGTTGGAAATTAGAACCTTCGTACGAAGATATATAATGGCTCAATGATCCGATAGCAGTCGTTTTAGGGAAGTTAATAAATGCTTTATCATCAAGGTATCGTTTTACCTGTAATCCTACCATGAGTCCTGATGCGGCCGATTCAAGATACCCTTCTACACCTGTCATTTGACCAGCGAAAAACAGCCGATTATTAGACTTTAATTGGAATGCATGATTGAGCAATTCTGGCGAGTTGATATATGTATTAAGATGCATCACGCCATACCGAATAAATTCTGCATTTTCAAGACCAGGAATTAAACCAAATACGCGTTTTTGTTCACCCCATTTTAAATGAGTTTGGAACCCTACCAGGTTAAACATAGTCCCCTCTTTATTTTCCTTACGCAATTGGACAACCGCATAAGATTCTTCATTGGTCCGTTTATCCACTAAGCCTACTGGTTTCAATGGACCATAGCGCAATGTATCCTCTCCACGGGACGCCATGATTTCCACCGGCATACAACCTTCAAAATAGATTTCCTTTTCAAACTCCTTAGGCTGTACGGCCTCTGCATGGGTTAATTCGTGCCAGAAGTGTTTATACTCTTCTTCATTCATAGGACAATTAAGATAGTCTGCATCCCCTTTATCGTAGCGAGACGCAGCAAATACCTTATCATAATTAAGAGACTCTGCAGTCACAATAGGAGCCGCTGCATCATAGAAATAAAATCCCGTGTTACCAGTTAATTCTCTAATGGCATTACCTAATGTTTCAGATGTTAATGGACCTGAAGCAAAGATAACGGTTCCTTCTGTAGGGATTGATGTTACCTCTTCATGATGCACAGTAATATTAGGATGACTTTTAATTTTATCTGTTACCATAGCACTGAATAGATGCCGGTCAACTGCTAAAGCACCACCGGCAGGCACAGCTGTTGCATCTGCACATTCCATAATAAGAGAACCCAATCGACGCATCTCTTCTTTTAGTAATCCTACAGCATTTTCAATATTACCAGCGCGCAAGGAATTACTACAAACCAATTCAGCAAATTGATCCGTTTGATGGGCCGGAGAACTCTTTACAGGTCGCATTTCATATAAATCGACAGCAACACCACGATTGGCAAGTTGCCAAGCTGCTTCAGAACCAGCTAAGCCAGCCCCTATAACAGTAACTCTATTTTCACTCACTCTTTGTATCCTCTTCTTTCTTTACTGAATCATCAGACTTTTTCTTTCTCGTTTTCTTAGGTGGTCGAGTAGGACATGTTTCATTGGAGCAGAATTTTTTCGTCGTACCATTTTTATATGATTTTTCAACGATAATGCTGCCACATGTATCGCAGAACTCATGAGTAGGCTTATCCCATAAGGTAAAATCACATTGTGGATATCGATTACAGCCATAGAAAATACGACCACGCTTAGATTTTCGTTCTACGATTTCCCCTTCACCACATTTAGGGCAAGCAACACCGGTACCAACCGTAATCGGTTTCGTGTTCTTACATTCTGGAAAGTTAGAACATGCTAAGAATTTACCATAGCGACCGAATTTATAAACCATAGGATGACCACATAATTCACAAGTTTCATCACTTTCCATGGATGCAATTTGAATCTTGTCTACATCGCTAGCATCATCCAATTCTTGCTTAAATATATTGTAAAAATCAGTCAACACCTTCACATACGTATCCTTGCCATTAGCGATGGCATCGAGCTTCTCTTCAAGTTCTGCAGTAAACCCAGTATTGATAATTTTTTCAAAATAGGCCACCAAAAAGTCTACTACTACAAAGCCTAGTTCTGTAGGTATAAATTGTTTATTATTTGTTTCTACATAGTTACGGCTAACGATAGTATCTAAAATTGGCGCATATGTACTTGGACGACCAATGCCCAATTCTTCCAATGTTTTGATAAGGCTTGCTTCAGAATATCTAGCAGGCGGTTGCGTAAAATGTTGTTCTGGGTCGATAAGTACAGTTTCCACAACATCAGATTTCTTCAATGCTGGTAATTGTGGCGTATCTTCTTTTTTACTATCTTCATAGACTGCACTAAATCCAGGGAATAATACACGTGAACCAGTTGCCTTAAATGTATAGATATCATCAATATCAAGTTCAATGGTGGTGGACTCATTTTGTTGAGGTGCCATTTGGCTAGCCATAAAACGATTCCAAATCAAGGTATACAACTTTAGTTCGTCACGATTGACAAATGGCTCTACCATTTTAGGTGTCAATTCAAGAGATGTAGGGCGAATGGCTTCATGTGCATCTTGAGCAGATTCTTTTTTACCATATACATTAGGCTTAGATGGACAATAGTCATCACCATACGTTCTCTTAATATAATTGCGAGCCTGTTCCTGCATATCCTTAGAGATACGTGTAGAATCAGTACGCATATAAGTGATTAAACCTACATGTCCATATGAACCAATCTCTAAACCTTCATATAAATGTTGAGCAATCATCATAGTCCGTTTAGCCCCAAAATTGAGCTTACGAACACCATCTTGTTGTAATGTAGATGTGGTGAAAGGCGGAGCTGGTTTACGGCTTCGTTTGCTTTTCTTAACCGATGTAACAGTAGCCGTATGATCCGCAATAGCCTTTTGGATTGCTACGGCATCTGCTTCACACGTAATATCCAGTTTGTCGCCCTTTACATGAGTTAATTCAGCGGTAAACTCTTCATTATTTTTTGTCTTAAATTGCCCCTCAATAGACCAATATTCTTGAGGCACAAAAGCTTGTATTTCCCGTTCTCGTTCACAAATGAGGCGTACAGCTACAGATTGAACACGACCAGCGCTTAAGCCTTTGCAAACTTTTTTCCACAATAGTGGGCTCAATTTATACCCTACAATGCGGTCTAATACACGGCGGGCCTGCTGTGCGTCGACCATGTTCATATCTACAGTACGTGGATGTTCTAAGGCCTCTGCAACAGCAGTTTTCGTAATTTCATTGAAGGTAATACGACAATTAGATGTGGCATCTACATTAAGAATATATGCTAAATGCCAAGAAATAGCTTCACCTTCGCGGTCCGGGTCAGTTGCGAGCAATACGGCGCTACTTTCATCAGCATGGGCCACCAAATCGTCAATCACCTTTTTACGCGCTACGAGATTACTATATCGTGGAGCAAAGTCATGATCAATGTCGATACCCATTTGAGATTTAGGTAAGTCCCGAAGATGGCCCATGCTCGCTTTCACAATATAATTAGGTCCTAAAAATTTCTCAATAGTCTTAGATTTAGCCGGTGATTCCACAATAACCAAGATTTTGCCATCTGGATTATACACGCGCGGCTTTCGTTGTTCTGGCGGCATTGATGTAGCGACAATAGATTTGTCACGCACGATGCCAACTGGTGTCAACGCTTCCTTGGACACCTTTTTCTTAACCGTAGTCTTTTTCTTTTTTGTTTCTAGTTTTGGTTCTTTCGGTTCCCCAATAACGATAGATCGTTTAATGGACAAGTATATCACTCCCGATTATGTTAATATAGCCCTTAGAATGAACCTTTTCAATCATATGTTTCATTTCAAGGTCTAATAAAATGCTTTGTAATCGTTGTAATGGAATGTGTGTTTTCTTGATTAAATCGCCTACACTAATACATTGATCGGTAGGAATTGTACTCAACACGGCCTCCCATTCCACCTTAAAGCTTAACACATCGGACCCTTGCGTATCAACTACACGAGGTGTTAGGTCATAATCATCAATTAAATCTTGCGCTTTCGTCAGTACATTTGCACCTTGACGTATAAGCCAATGATTTCCTTCCGCTACATTGCTTAAAATACTTCCAGGGACGACATAAATTTCTCTACCCTCATTGGCGGCCATATCTGCCGTTATTAAAGATCCACTACTTGCTTTCGCTTCTACCACGATAATAACTGATGAAAGCCCACTAATGATACGATTTCTTGCAGGAAAATGTACACTTGAAGGTGGTGTACCAGGAGGGTACTCTGATAACAACAGACCATTATTTGCAAGTACTCTATCAAATAGCCTTTTATTTTCCGGAGGATATACAACATCTAAACCACATCCCATGACAACAATCACTTGCCCTTTACCAGCTAAAGCACCTTCGTGACTGTGACTATCAATACCTCTTGCACCTCCACTGACTATAGCCACATTATAAGCAGCTAATTCTTTACCTATCCGCAATGCTACATTTCGGCCGTAGTCCGAGCACTTACGAGCCCCTACCATGGCAATTTTCATTGTTTCATCCTCTAATAGAGATGTATTACCTCGTACAAATATAACTGCTGGAGGATTATATATTTCCTGTAAGTGTCCTGGAAATAATATATCTAGATACGTAATATATTCTATGCGCCAGTTTTTAAGAGCCTTATAAATAGTTTGTAGTCGTTCGTTAGTGGCCTCTTTTTCTATTTGCTTATACTTAGTAGAGGGTATGCCTACAATACATTTTAAATTCTTACGATCTTGTAAAGCACACCATGCCTCATAGGGGCCGCCGAAATTATTGACTAAATCACGTATAGTAGCCGCACCTAGTGCATTGATACTCTGCATGGCGGCAATATAAAAATTACTTTCATACTGTTGCTCCATCATAATCTCCTATTCTCGACATATGAAATGGTGTATATCGATATAACATAGCTTCTGAAATATGTTCCTTTTCTACATATAATGAACCATCCATATCTGCTATAGTTCTACTAACTTTAAGCAATCTATCAAAGGTACGACCTGTAAAATAAAATCGTTCATATACATCACTAAGTAAACTCCAACATTCATCACGTATATTACAAAGCTCACGAATAGCACGATGTGGCATTGCTCCATTTGTTTTAAATGAACATTCTTTAAAACGTTCTAATTGCACAGTGCGCCCCAGTTCAACTAATACTTTCATATCAGAACTACTTAAAGACTCTGAATGTATGTATAACATATCATCAAAACTAGGCCGCTCCACAGAAATGAATAAATCAATACGGTCTAATATGGGGCCAGATATTTTATTCTGGTATTTCATTAATTCTGTCGATGAGCACACACACTCTTTATTCAGATCACCATAATAACCACATGGACAAGGATTAGCAGCCAATACACATATAAAATTAGCGGGATACTCGTAAGTATTTTGCAATCGATTTACAGTTATCATATGAGATTCTAAAGGTTGTCTTAAAGCATCCAGTACGAAACGTGGAAATTCAGGGGCTTCATCCATGAATAGTACACCATTATGAGCTAATGTAATTTCTCCTGGTTTTGCATTACTTCCACCACCAATTATGCTCGATAAAGTAGCCGTATGATGCGGACATCTAACAGGTCGTTGATTAATAAGCGTATTTTTCTCTAGTAGACCAGCTATATCATGAATACGTGTCGTCTCAAGCTGTTCCTCCCAAGTCATGTCAGGTAAAATAGTAGGTAATCGCTCTGCTAACATAGTTTTACCTGCGCCCGGAGGACCTGTCATCATTACATGATGGACACCAGTTGCAGCTATAATCATAGCTCTCTTAGCTAACTCTTGACCTTGTACATCTTTATAATCAATACTAGGATATATTTGATTATCTTTTTGATATTCATTTGTAGAATTAGTACTTTCTTTTGGGTGTATCACGATTCTGACAATTTCCGTTAACGTCTTAGCTCCATATGATTTAATATTTCTCATATGATGAAGCAATGATGTATTATCTAAACTAGTAAAAATAGTTTGAATCTTTTCGTCACAAGCTTGTATTGCCATACTAAGAATGCCTTGCGTTTTTTTTAGATTACCGTCTAAAGATAATTCACCTATAAATAAGGATGATTGTAATACTGTGGCTAGTTTTGCTTTTCGTAACTTGATTTGACCAGATGCGGCTAAGACACCTATTGCTATGGGTAAATCTAAACCAGAGCTACTTTTTCGTACCTCTGCAGGCCCCAAATTAACAACAATACGTCGCATAGGAAAATCAAAACCGCTATTTTTTATGGCAGCTCGTACACGCTCACGAGATTCTTTAACCGCTTGATTTGGCAGACCAACAATATCAAATACAGGTAAGCCCTGTGAGATATCTACTTCTACAGTTACTACGACGCCATCTAAGCCATCTATAGTAGCACCATATACTTTTGCATACATAATCGCTTCTCCTACATAAAGCATTGGGGCATATAGTGTATGGTAGCTTTAAGATCTTCATGCACATATACTTCCACTACATCAAAAGACAATTCTTTCCATTTACGATTCTGGGAACGTAAATCACGAATAAAATACATAGCAGCTTGCTTAATATGCTTTTGTTTACGTTTTGATACAGCTTCACGAGGTAATCCATGGGTGAGACCACGTCGCGCCTTAATTTCAATAAAATGATAGGTCAGCCCATTTTTGGCAATAATATCAATTTCACCTACCTTTGTTTTATAATTAGTGGTAATAATCTTTAGGCCTTGTTGCTCAATGTAATGGCGAGCAATATTTTCTCCCCAATCTCCTAAGGCTTTTGCATCTAATTGATTACACGGATATGTTTGATTAATTGTATTCATAGTGACCTCCTTATGTATATAGATACTTTCGAATACTTATATGTACAACATAAGACGGCCACGCCTTTACTGTAAATAGAAAAGAGGTTCCTAATAGTCACCTAGGTGACCAATAGGAACCTCTTTTCCTTTGATTTTTCATCTTTATTTCACAATATAAAAATCCATGTATTTACTTTTCTTCCCGATGCCATCCAACAATTGACTTAATGGGTTCAAAACTCTTTCTATGCAAAGGAGTAACACCTTGTTGTTCAACAGCCTCTTTATGGAGTTCTGTATAATATCCCTTATGTATGCCAAAACCATAACCAGGATATTCTTCATCGAGGCTTTTCATGTATCGATCCCGTGTAACCTTCGCAATGATGGATGCCGCTGCAATATTAGCACTTTTACTATCACCTTTTATAATAGATTCAACAGGTATCGTTAAATCAGGTAATTTCATAGCATCAGCTACAACTGCCTCTGCAGGTACATCAAGGGTACGAATCGCCTCGTACATCGCTTGGCGCGTAGCC
Organism: uncultured Veillonella sp.; assembly: GCA_963539855.1. Lineage (GTDB taxonomy): Bacteria > Bacillota > Negativicutes > Veillonellales > Veillonellaceae > Veillonella. Next base: position 6,389 of record CAUTOY010000029.1, on the reverse strand, counting down.
TCATAAATATTGAGCTCATCAATTTTTTCTGGGCCATAGGAGATACAGCTGACCGCTACTGCTTCATCCATTATAATGTCATACAACGCTTCCCGTTTCTCTTCGGTTAACTTTTTAGAATCATTAAGGCCTGGAATTAATGTCATAGGTGGCAAAATAACCGCAGCCACCGTAACAGGCCCCGCAATAGGACCACGCCCTACCTCATCGACGCCAGCCACATGATATAGCCCTTCATCGTAAAACATGCCTTCATAGTCGTACATCCCCATTAAGCGTTGTTGTTCTTTTAGCTCTTTTTCTTGACGTTTAATATAAGAAGCCGCTAATTTCTGAACAGAACTACGAGTATCCTCTTGGGCTAATGGTAGAATTTCCAAAGCTTGTTCCGTTTCAAAAAGGGACTTAATATCGGCTACCTTTAACTTAGCGAATATTTCCTTATCCATTATGCGTATCCTCACCATCTTCTGGATAATACGGCTCTTCATCGACTTGGTCTAGCGTAATTGTACCAAGCTTTGTATTACGATAATCTTGTAAAATAATGCGACGCGCCTTATCAAGATCTACAACACCACCACTTACAAGACATCCACGACGACGACCGATGCTTTCAAGAATTGTATCCACATCTGTCAGCTCTTCATCTTTTAATTTGTAGCGTTCTACCAAGATATTAGGTGTGTTCGTCAATAGATGATGTAATAATTGCTTAATTACATGTTCTAAATCGTATACATCATCAGAAATTGCACCTGTCATAGCAAGGCGTGCTGCTGCCCGTTGGTCTTCCAATTTAGGCCATAATACGCCTGGCGTATCAAGCAATTCCATATTCTTACCAATTTTAACCCATTGTTGACCACGGGTGTGACCTGCCTTGTTAGCCGTCCGCGTTGCCGCAGAACCTGCCAAGGAATTAATCAACGTAGATTTACCAACATTAGGAATCCCTAAGATGATGGTACGTACAGAACGACTGCGAATACCTTTTGCGACCCAACGGTCAATGATAGGCTTGCTCAAACGCTCTACAGTAGATACTAACTTCTTATTACCCTTACCAGACTTAGAATCGATAGCCAATACGGTGATACCTTGTTTAGTAAAGAATTCAGTCCATTCCTTTGTGGCTTTAGAATCTGCTAAATCTACCTTATTTAACAGTACGATATGAGGTTTCTGACCAACCAGTTCAGTGATTACCGGGTTTGCACTAGAACGAGGAATACGCGCATCTAATAACTCGATAACAACGTCTACCTTTTTGATATACTCTGTTATCATGCGCGTAGCTTTCGCCATATGCCCAGGAAACCAATGTACAATAGGTGAATCTGCCATATAATATCCTTTCCACATACATTCTATCCATTCAGATAGCAAGGTATGTATCTATATTTCATTCGACTATTTATTTGTCTATCTATATTTTAGCAAAAATAAAAGGCTGCCAACGGCAGCCTTTTAAGAACATTAGCGTTTTTCGCGAATACGAGCAGCTTTACCAGTAAGGTTACGTAAGTAGTACAATTTAGCACGACGAACAACACCACGGCGCATAACTTCGATTTTAGCTAAGCGTGGGCTGTGAAGTGGGAATGTACGTTCTACACCTACACCGGATGCAATACGACGAACTGTGAAAGTTTCACGTACGCCACCGTTTTGACGTTTAATTACCAAACCTTCGAATACTTGGATACGTTCACGAGTACCTTCCACTACTTTTACGTGTACGCGAACTGTGTCACCAGCGCGGAAAGTAGGGATGTCTGTACGAAGTTGTTCTTGTTCAAGTACGTTAATAATGTTCATTGTTTCCTCCTGTTTGCAGACATTCAATACCTACACCTTATAGGCAGCGGACTGTCTCAAATTAACAGTAATATATTATCATAAGTCAATGTACAATGCAAGAACTTAAATACTATGTTTTATATAGATTAATATACTCAATATACTGTAACTATATACCCCAAATATGTCTTAATCAATGCGACAAATTAAATCATAAAGATCTTGTCTATCTTCAACAGATAAATGTCTAAAACGGTGAGCCAATTGCTTATCTCTATTCTCCACTAGTTTCTGTGCCTCAGCTTTTCCCATATCAGTTAACGACACAACAGTTGTCCGTTTATCCATTGTATCTATGGTCTTTTTTACAAATCCCAACTGTATAAGTACATCAAGCTGTTCCGATACGGTAGCAGGTCGAATTTGTAAACTATCAACTAGAATACGTTGACTCGTTCCCGTACCAATAGTATATAATTCCATGAGTAATCTATATCGTGAACCTTCACGTTTAGCCGTCACATTACGGATGGCATTAAACAATTCAACATTTGTAATCATAATGACATCTCCTTACAACTTTGTATACTTTTATGTATTCGACATAAACAATAAAAGTCCTGCATAAATCCTATGTGTTTCACATGACATTCTCATATATCATAGTAATTCTAAATTTTTGAAAGGATATTACAATGGATTTCAAAGTAAGAAACAGAGGCGCTTTGAGAGCACCTCTGTTTCTCATACGAGTATTAACTCGTTGTATAATTTATTCATTTATATTGGGCTGAATCGGCTTCTGTAAGAAAACACCATAACTGATAGCAGAAACTATTAATAAAACAGCACCAATTACGAATACATACTCAAAAGAACCTGTCATTTGAACGATATATCCAGTTACAACAGGAGCTAATGCTGCTCCTAAGAAACCACCAAAGTTTTGAATAGAACCTAGCGATGCTACCATGCTTTTAGGCGCCACATCTGTGGCTAAGGTCCAAATTACACCAGTACATAAACTGGAGAAGAAATAACCTACAGCGAGTAGGAAAATACATAATGAAATATCGGATACATATGGCACAGGTGCCACTGCGCAGGCAGCAATCAAAGCACCTAATACAAGGGGTACCTTGCGTGCATTAATCGGTTTAAAGCCACGTTGTCTAATGAAGTAGTCAGAAATCATACCACCCAATGGTACTGCAACGATACCAGCCATGAATGGAATAGCTCCAATCCAACCCATTTTTAACAATGTTAAACCACGCTCAGCTACTAAGTAACCAGGTAGCCATGTCAAATACGTCCACATTGTGTAAACAAGGCCAAAGTTACCAATAATCATGTACCAAGTAGATGGGTATTTAAACAATTCCCCCCAACCAATATTTTTAGTAACTACAGCCTCTTCAGCTTGAATGCCTTCTTCTTCAGCTAATGCTATTAATTCCTTTGCATTTGGATCACGATATACCATGAACCATACTGCTGCGACTACAAAACCAAGCACACCGATGATTAAGAACATACCACGCCAAGAAAAGCTTAACAACAATGCTGTAAGTAAAGGTAATGCGATACCATTTGCAATCTGAGAACCTGTATTTATCACAGCTAGAGGTGTACCTCGATTTTCTTTAGTAAACCAAGTACTAATAGATTTAGTGGCAGCTGGGAAAAATGGAGATTCGGCAATCCCCAATAAAACACGAAGACCATAGAATGCTTTATAACCTACAAAGGGCAATAAGCATGTAACTAAAGACCATAGCGCCACAGCAGAACCAAAAAGTTTTTTTGCGCCTAATTTATCTACGAGCCATCCTGCAGGCAAATTTGCAATAGCATAAGGCCATAAAAAAGCCGACATTAATAAGCCCATTTCAACTGGCGTCAAGCCAAACTCAGCAGCAATAGTAGTATTAGCAACACTTAAGTTTGAGCGGTCCAAATAGTTAACAATGGCACCAATTAAAATAAGAATTACATAAAACCAACGACGTTTATTTAAAGTACTAGTGGCTTCTGATATAGGTACAGAGGGTTTGTTCATCTCAAGAAGTACTCCATTTCTTACAATTATTTTTGACGAGCTTTTTGAATGGCATCAAGGAATGTGGCTGCAGCAGTTGAGATTTTATTCCAATCTCCATCAGCCTTATGTGCTTTTGTTACATAACTACCCACACCAAAGCAGATAGCACCAGCATCGATCCAATCTTTCACATTATCCGGATGTGTACCACCTGTTGGCGCAATAGGAGCTTGTGGTAATGGAGCTTTAATTGATTTTACATACGCAGGTGTGTAAATTTCGGCTGGGAACAATTTCACAATATCTGCACCAGCTTTCATAGTGTCAAAAATTTCTGTAGGGCTCATTGCACCAGAAACTGTAACAGCTTGAAATTCATTAGCTACACGAATCATATCTGGATTAAGATTGGGACTAACTAATAATTCAGCACCGGCTAAAATTGCAGCTTGTGCAGTTTCTGCATTAGTAACAGTACCTGCACCAATAACAACCCCATTATCTCTATGTTTACGAGATAAATCTTTAATCACATCTAAGCAATCAGGTGTAGCATATGTAATTTCTACAGCTTTCGTGCCACCTTTAATAGCATAATCAGCAATATTAATCGCCTCTTCAGGATCATTGGTACGAATGATAACAATCATACCAGATTCAACGATAGCCTTAAGATTATCGTATTTTTTCCACATAGTAAACCTCCTATAATGATAAATAAATCTGTAATTAATATTACAATGTAAACCTAGTCTAATCAAGATAATAATTATCACGCTTGAACAAAATACTATTTCTAATATACAATATTACAAGAAATATAGGAGGCATTATGGGAGCAACAATAATTTTTTTAATCGGCCCTGCTGCATCAGGTAAATCCAGTGTGGGAAAATTACTAGCAAATGAATATCGAATGACCTATTTAGACAAGGATATAGTATGCAATAACTTTACTGGGACTATGCTTGAAGAACACGGATTTGACCGTGGTGCACGTGATGGTTGTGATTATTACAAAGATACTATTATGCCCATCGAATATAAAACTATATTAGATATTGCACATGCCAATGTTCAAATTGGTAATTCTGTCATCTTAGATGCACCATTCGGTGCTTACTTTAACAACCCTAATTATATTAATGAACTTCGTGAAAGCTATGGATGGAATGAAGATATTCATACCATCGTTCTTCGTGTACATGTACAACCTGAAGTTTTAAAAGTTCGTATGTTAGAAAGAAACAATGAACGTGATCAATGGAAATTCGAGCACTGGGATGAATATATTGCATCTATTATGGCTACCACCTGTGAATGGTGTGGTATACCCAAATTAGAGTATGATAACTCTCACCCATTACCAACAGGAATCGAACTTTGTAAAACACTAGATATAAAAAAATATTTTTAAGTACAACAAAAGCAGCTAGTTGATTACTCAACTAGCTGCTTTCTCTTATACTGTCTAATCTTTTTAATTAAATCTAGTATTTTTATTTCAATGCACTAATATCGCCGATAATGGCCATTACGCTATACGCTAACCGAACAAGTTGTAAACGATTAGCTTTAATAGCTTCGTCTTTATCCATGACCATAACATCTTCAAAGAATGTATTAATCGTAGGAACCAATGTAGCAGGCACCGCCACAACAGCATCATAATCATTCTTATCCCATGCATCAATACTTGTTTCAGATGCTTTCGTAGCCGCTTCATACAAGGCGCGCTCTGCCTCTTCTTTTAATAGGCTTTCATCAACTCCGGTATATGTTACATCTTTCACAAGATTATACATACGTGTGAAAGCTTGTACTAATTCAACATTTTCATCAATGCGGTTAGCCAAGAGAGCTTTCACAAGACCTTCAGCATCAGCAACGGACAATTCATTGTTAGATAACAACAAGTCGATTACGTGATGAGGTACTTCACGATCAAGGAAGATATTTTTCAAACGCAATATAATGAATTCTTCTACTTGGCCAAGTAATTCATCTTGTTTATCTGCAGGCACATTAAGAAGATTCATAGATTCCACGATGATTGGACGCAAGGAAATATTCCATTCGCTGTTAAGCAATATGTTCAAGATACCGATTGTTTGACGGCGTAATGCATATGGGTCTTGAGAACCCGTAGGAATCAAACCACGGCTAAATGTTGCAACAATATTATCGATTTTATCAATAATGGACAACACTTTACCGGCTTCTGTTTGAGGCAATACATCCCCTGCAAAACGTGGTAAATATTGTTCAAAAATAGCTTCTGCTACTTCTGGAGATTCTCCGTCGAGCAATGCGTATTCTTTACCCATTACACCTTGTAATTCAGTAAACTCTGTAACCATACCTGTCGTAAGGTCAGTTTTGGCAAGTTCAGTAGCACGTTCCAATACAACACGTGCATCTTCATGTAATTCACATTCTTCACTGAACACGCGGCCTAATGTTAACAAACGTTCTGTTTTGTCAGCCAAGTTACCAAGACCTTCTTGGAATACGATTTTAGTCAAACCATCTTGACGGTCGA
>CAUTOY010000028.1:0-16705 GCA_963539855.1 uncultured Veillonella sp. | reverse complement strand
AGATACCTACTTTGTTCCACATTGCATCAGCCAATGCATCGCGGATTTCTACAACTGGGCGACCACCTTCACGAGTTGTTACTTCAGTGAATTTTTCTTCCCAGTGTTTAGCAGCTGCAGCCAATTCTGCATCTACGTTAGGTTGTTCATGTGTTTCAGCATAGTCAGCTGCACCAGCACCGGATACTTTACCGAATACTACGCCGTCAGCCAAGGAGTTACCACCTAAGCGGTTAGCACCGTGGATGGAGATACAAGAAGCTTCGCCGGAAGCAAACAAACCAGGCAATTCACATGCACAAGTTTTGTAGTCTACTACGTCGATACCGCCCATTGTATAGTGACATGTAGGACGAATAGGTACTGGTTGTACCAATGGATCGCAATGTTCGAAAGTCATAGCCAAGTCACGAATACCATGAAGTTTTTCGATGATAACTTCAGGTCCTAGGTGACGAAGGTCAGCTACTACGTATGCGTTAAGACCAGAACCGAAACCACGACCTGCAGCGATTTCATCTTCGATTGCTTTCGCTACAACGTCACGGGATGCTAATTCCATTTTGTTAGGCGCATATTTTTTCATGAAACGTTCGCCTTCAGAGTTAAGAAGGTAACCACCTTCACCACGAACCGCTTCAGACATCAAGATACCAGTACGACCAAGACCAGTTGGATGGAATTGGATCATTTCCATATCTTTCAAGCCATTACCAGCGCGGAAAGCTGCTGCCATACCATCGCCTGTGGAAAGGAATGGGTTTGTAGTACGAGTCCAGAAAATACGACCTGCACCACCAGTGGACAAGATGATAGCTTTCGCTTTAATTTGTTCTACGCGACCTTCTTTCATGTTCCAAACTACAGCGCCACCAACATGACCTTCTGCAGATTTAACAAGATCTAAAAGGTACCATTCTTGTAAGAAGTGTACGCCTTCTTTCAAGCATTGTTCGTAAGTTGTGTGCAAAATAACGTGACCAGTTTTATCCGCAGAGTAGCAAGTACGTGGATAGGATTGACCACCGAAGTTACGTTGCGCAATTTTATTTTCTTGAGTACGAGAGAAAGGAGCACCCATGTGGTCCATTTCAAGTACGCCTTCTGGACAACGAGAGCAGAAGAATTCGATTGCATCTTGGTCACCAAGATAGTCAGAACCTTTTACTGTATCGAAAGTATGTGTTTCAACTGTATCTTCAGCTGCTACGTTGTTCAAACATGCATTGACACCGCCTTGCGCCATTGCTGTTGCTGAACGGGTTGGGAAAATTTTAGTAATAAGTGCTACATTTAAGCCTTTGCGACGACCAACTTCAAGAGCCGCACGCATACCAGCGCCACCGCTACCTACTACTAGAACATCAAACTGTTCCATAATGACCTCCTCATAACTACCTATAAAAAGAAAATTTCTTAGACTATCTAGATTCAAAAACCTTATAAAAATTTTTGATAACCTAATCATTTTTCCTTAAAGAAAAGCCTCACACTTGTGCGATTTTTCTTATAGCTTTACTTATAATTATAGAGAGCATTGCCCCGTATGTCTAAACCTTATTATGCATAATTAATTTTGATGATTTTAATTGATACTCTATATCATTTCATATTTTTATAGGTGAATCTTGAACATTCCGATTATATTAAATGGAAATTCTATTTATTTTTATGTATATCATTTATATTGATTCGGTTCCGAATTTTTCACTTTATAGATAACCATATGAGACCAATAAATACATTGTTTTACCGACTATATCACCCCAATAAGGTCATTTATTGTTATCAAAATTTTTAAATTCCTACTAAAAATACACGGAATTTAAACGACTTATGTATATTAAAACCTCTCGATTTTAGTATACTTTTTACTTTTGATAATCATTATCATAACTTTTTATTGTGATTTTCCTTACATCTTTCAAAATTAGTAAAATCACCCTTATCTATGCATAAATGGCAATCTTCGATATACTTCATTTTGTAAAATCTAATTACGCTAGGCAAAACGTATATGTTGGTACTTACAAGGGGCTGTAACAAAACAGCCCCTTACACTAGAAAAGCTATTAGTTGATTTTATATGATCAACCAATAGCTTTTTTTCTATATTTCTAAGCAAAAAGGGCCCTGAAGGCCCCTTTTTGCTGGTATAATTAAATTATGAATACAAACCATACCAATGAACCTAATTATACCAAACTAGTCATGCCTCGCCAACTAGTTTTACCATTGGATTATGGCATTTTGATAAAAGAAACAGCGCCTTTACCATTTATTACATTCATTTTTCACTCATTCCATTTGTATAAGGTATGATAATAGATAAATTAGTTATATAATATAACTTAAATATGTTAATATTAATTTAATTACTAATGTGTTGCAGCTTTCACAAAATGGGATCTGATTAGTAATTAAGTTGTATTAAGAGAGAGTTATATAATTTAATCATACATAAGGAGAACAAACATATGAAGATTTTACTTGTAGAAGACGAAGAAATGCTGAATGGTATTACGGCCAAATATTTACGTGCTGAAAATATGACTGTCGATACATGTTTCAACGGTCAACAAGCTATCGATTATGTAAATACATCTAGTTATGATGTCATCGTTATGGATATCATGATGCCTGTATTGGATGGCATTAGCGCATTAGCCCAAATGCGCAACGAAGGCAATACAACACCTGTTTTATTATTAACGGCGAAGGATTCCTTACAAGATAAGGTTACAGGTCTCAATACAGGAGCCGATGATTACCTTGTGAAACCATTTGACCTTGAAGAATTAACAGCTCGTATCTATGCGTTAGCACGTCGTAATGCACGTCATGCACAAAACGATATCAAGGTTGGTCCTTTGACAATCAACGTTCCTCAACGTACGGTAAAACGCGATGGCGAAGCGATTACATTGACGGCTAAAGAATTTGATTTATTGTATTATTTAGCAAGCAACGAAAACATCGTTTTATCCCGTCAACAAATTCTAGATCATGTTTGGGAATACGATTATGAAAGTTACTCTAATCTAATTGATGTATATATTAAGGATTTACGTAAAAAGATTGACACGGATGAAAATGTGAAATTGATTCAAACCGTTCGTGGAGTAGGATATGTCCTCAAAACAGAAAACTAAGGAACAAGGTCACGACCTCAATTCTATGTCCGGTGCATTTAAGCACCTGTGGAATCGCATACCACTAACCTTTAAAATCATGTTGTGGTATACGTTATTTCTGATTACCCTTCTAATTTCCATGTCCATTTTCTACTATAACTATATGGGCACGGCACGCAGCACGGAAATCAGAGATCGATTACAACAACAAACGCTAATCATGTCTACCGACATCCGCAAGTTCAAGCCTTATGAAGATGGCACGTTCTATCTCGTTTACACACAGGATGGATTAATTACAAAAGGCTATTTACCGGATGGATTCCCAAATCAATCGAGTCTATCCCTTGGTCAAGTTGGTGAAATCGAAGCGAATGGTATGACATTCTATTATTATGACGTGCCAGTCAACGCACCAAATTACCGAGGTTTCTTACGGGCTATTACGAGTCAAAAGATTACTGATAAAAACGGAGATATCCTTTACGCTTTATTGCTTGTCAATTTGGTGGCGTTGCTCATATCGTCTATCGGTGGTTATCTATTCATAAAACAAGGCCTAAAACCATTGCGTAAACTTACCCACACAGCAAAGGTTATCGGCAAAAACAACGACTTGAGTCGTCGTATTGAATTGCCGGAAATCGCGAAGGATGAGGTCTATGAGTTGACAACCACATTCAACCGCATGTTATCCGGCCTCGAAGATTCATCCAATCGAGAAAAGCAATTTAGTTCTGACGTATCCCATGAATTGCGTACGCCGATTGCCGTTATCCAAGCTGAAAGTGAGTATGCCATCAAATATGCGCGAACACCTGAGGAAATGCAAGAAGGCTTGGCCCACATCTTAGAGCAAGCTAAATTTATGTCTTCCCTTGTATCACAATTATTAGACGTAGCACGATTAGAAAACAACTATGAAATGAATGTGGCACCAGTCGACGTAAGCACTATGTTAAAGAATATGGTCCATGATTACACTCGATTATGTACTGAAAAAGATATTGTCATCAACGCAGATATTGATAACGATCTAGTTATTACAGGTCATGAAGTTTCTTTACGTCGTGCTGTCACTAATCTTATTGATAATGCTATTAAATTTACAAAATCAACAATCAATATTACAGCGAAACGCAACAATTTATACTTAATTATTGAAGTCACCGACAACGGAATTGGTATTGAGCCAGATAATCTGTCACAGATTTTTAACCGTATGTATCAAACAGAGCAATCAAGAAACAAAAAATCTAATCACGGTATTGGATTAGGCCTTTATTTTGTAGATAAGGTTGTTCATTTACATCACGGCACAATTACGGCAAAAAGCGAGTTAGGCGTATTTACTACCTTCTCCATTACCCTTCCTTTATCAGAGGCATTAATAGAATAGTAAAATAGTTGAATACACGTTACACAAAAACACCCTTCTAAATGATTGGACTCCCAAAAGAGTACATTCCATCATCTAGAAGGGTGTTTTAATATATTTACCCCATCATATTTAGTTATACAATCAATAAACTATTTAACCTAATAATATTAATAACGGTGTATACACGTACTCTAGAAAAATCCATACAACAAGACCTGCCACAGCACCTACAATGGCTCCATTAATACGAATCCAGCTAAGATCATCCTCTACCTTAGATTCGATAAAATAGATAAACTTATCAGTACTTAGTCCACCAAGTACTTGGCGTATAATCGCTTCGATAAGATCATAGCCTTGTTCTAGCACATAGCGTGCAATATCATGTAATGTACGTTCAATACGATTTCGCAAATCTTGAGACTGACCATATACAGACCATAATTCCAAGGTGATATTCACGAGGACTTGAGCTGGCGTTTCACCATTTTCATCGCCTACTAGCAGTAATTCCTCAACATACGGACACAAATGATGTTCGATGATATCTTCCCAATCTTGCTCATGAATCCATCGTGCCCACGCCTCATCAAGAGCATTACAAACCTCATGATTACTCTCTATATGGCGAATAGGATCTACCCACTGACGAAGCCACGCAGTTCGTTCTGGGCTGTTAGGACGTTTCCAATTTTCAAGCATAGCATACGCCTCTTTAACGATAGCCTCAGCCATTTCGTGATAATTAACAATATCAGTAGCCTCGGACAAAGAAATCAAGAAATCGGAAAGGAATCCCTTTCGTTTTTTCTTATGCGCTTCCTCTGCAACAACGGCCGTAAGCCAGGTGACCATAGCAGGATGGTTAATACGCTCTTGAACCACATTCAAGACCTGTACAACCATGCCTTCATAGCGATTGTGTTCACATAAATCTAGTAATACGTGTTTCAATACAGGTACAAGCGAATGTTTTTGTAACAATGCACGAATGCGCTTAGCCCCCCACTGCGCCCATTCCTCAGTTGTTTGAGATTTCCATAACAAATGTAATCCCTGATGAATGACAATGCGTGCGGCTCGCTGTCCCTCTGGAGATAATAGGAATTTTTCAAATAAAGGTACAAATTGCACCTTGTCTAATAACACTTGGCATCGATCTCGCGTTAGCATCTTTGTTTCCACAAGCTTAATTACACCATTAATCAAGCGTTCCTTATTGCGAGGAATCAAGGCCGTATGATAGGGAAATCCTAAAGGCTTACGGAATAATGCGGTCACGGCAAACCAGTCCGCCACACTACCGATGAGAGCAGATTGTACAGCCCAATAGAGTGGCTGGTACCAGCTTTCATCATCAAAGAAAAACTGCCCTACAAAAACAGCACAATAGAGCACTGCCATCAAGCCTAAAATGGCATTGGCCCGCTGTTTCAAAGTCCATGATGTAATATAACGAATCATCCAATCACCCCCTTAATGAGGAGTGTAATACCATAGAATAATCCGCCCAGAACAGCCCCCACAAGAGAACCATTAATACGAACCATTTGCAAATCATAATACATTTTACCACGTATAATACGGGTAATCTCATCTGGCGAGTAACGCGATAATTCTTCGCCCACCACACGATCGATGAGCGGATTCAATTTTTGTAACCACGGAATGCTACGCAACAAAAAGAATCGTTCAAACGGCGCCTGCTTCTCAGGGTTTAGGAGAATTTCACGGCCAAGTTTATTACATCGCTCAAGCACAATATCCATGAGGCGTACCCAATCGAGCGTATCGCCATCAATCAGTTTTCCTTCCCATTCTTCGAGCACCATCTTTACCCATTGATTCTTATGCTCTTCAATGAAAGCCTGCCATTCAGTATTCGTTTCCAAATTATTAAAAAATCTGATGGCTTGCCCCCATATATAACGGCCCAATGGTGAGTCAATATCTTCATTTTCTTGTAAAAATTGAACCGCTTTTTTCTGTACCGTATCAACTAATCGTTCTGGTGAAAGCCCATCACCACCAAAGGCAATGGCTAGCTCACGCATAAATGAATCCTTAGTATAAGTTTTCATAATATCTAGCATGACGCGATATAAATAGGGATATACTTGATTTGATGCAATAACACGCTGGCAAGTCCGGTTAAAATAAAGCCAAAATACCCCAGCCGTGTGACGTTCTAGCATACAGCGTCCGAATAGAATAACAAGGGGTGTGGCCTTCCAATTAGACACACCTTTGTATACAGCTTTATTAATCTCTTTACGCATCGGCTCAATATCCATATGAGATAATACCTGATTACCAACACCATATAAGAGTTCTTTCACCTGTTTTTGCCCTACATCACTCATACCATATTCGATGATACGCATCATAACGCGTTCCCGTTTAATAGCATAGTACATTTGCGGTACGCGAAGCAGTTCCTCACTGAGCATGGTACGGCCCATTTGTATCAATCGTTCTTTACTACGTGGTAAGATGGCTGTTTTAAAAGGTATCCCTAAAGGCTTAGTAAAAAGTGCTGTCACCGCATACCAATCTGCAAGCCCCCCAATCATGGCAGCCCCAGAGACATGCATAACAAACGCCCATAACGCATCGTGCCTGTGTGGATATGAAATTAAAAATATAATAGCCATGACAATCAAAAGGGTGGTTGCCACTGGTTTCGTTTTCATCATCACTTGATCCTAACTTACTTAATTACGTATATAGACTCTCCCCATATAACGTAGTGACCTCTAGGGTCACGGACTTTCACAAACTACAAACTGTGAAAGTAGATTTAGAATGTGCATTCATCGCCTTCCTTTTGAGGTTCCCAAATTGGCACATCCTCAAAAAGGGCTTTGAAATACACGGACGGTGTCCATAATGGACCATTTAAATGCATAGGAATAAATGCTTTTTTCACCTGTACGAGGCGTAAAAACTCAATAGCCCCCCATTCCATCGCCGCTTCTAAACGATTATCTACAGGGAACATCGCCACATCTACAGTTAGATTTTCTAGCTCCTTAAATTCACGCCATGCCATGCGCTTTGCATCCGCATTATTCTCTGGCGTATCACCAAGCCAATGCCACCAATTAAGGTCGCCTGCGTGAAAAATGGAATCGGAGTCAATATTAGCAGTATTTGTCTTTACATAAAAAGAGCCACCTTCATCAGTGCTACCATACATATGGATGCCTACATCATCAAGGTTAGCATCTTGCCCAGGGCGCATGGTAATACACTTTTTTACCTTCCCCTCTAATGGCACATCTTGATGGCAAATATAACGAGTTTGGGGACCATCAAACTCCGTAATAGATGGATTGAAGTGATCAGCATGAGTATGGCTCACAAAGAACCAAAGCTCACGACCTCGTTTAGCTAATTGCCAAACAATATTATTAGGGTCTTTATAATAATCAAACACATAGCAACGCTTACCATCATCCACAAGGAAACCGCTATGTGCGAGAAAAGTTACATCTAACATAATTATCAATACCTTTACATTAATGAGAATTTATATCATTCGTATTCTTTATTATACCATATTTCGGCTCAGTCCGTTTAAGATGACGAACCTAAAGTCCTAGTCGAATTTAGGTATAATAAAGAATACGAATGAGTTTACAGGGAGTAGAGATAAGAAATGCCGCTGGCATTTCTTAAATGCGACCAGCGGCTTTCATATAGTCAATATATTGGTTACCCCAAGTTTCTAAGGACGCTAGAACTGTTTTAAATCCTGCCCCTACTTCGGTAAGGCTATACTCCACCTTTGGCGGAATAGTACCGTATACTTCACGGTGTACTAAACCATCATCTTCCATTTGGCGCAATGCTCTAGTAAGGGTTGCTTGTGTAATTGGATATAGACGACGTTCTAATTCACGGAAACGTACAGGGCCTTCAGACAATTCATGCATGATCAATAAAGACCATTTGCCGGCTAATAACTTTTGACTCGTTGCAAAGGGACATCTGCCCACTAAGTCATGAACATTTACGAGTTGCTCTGCCATTGTAATTCTCCTATTTTATTCTATTCATAACGTGATAACAAAATTAATTAGAAATATTTCTTTCTAATGTAGTTCAAATCATATCACAAAATTTTAGTATTGCAAGCATTTTATAGTATCTTTTTTTATGGTACAAAACTTTTTGAAAAAATTTTAATCAGTAAACATCACAATTCTATCACTTTTGATAGTACCTATCCAAAATAATTCTACTATTCAAAATGTTTGCACTACTATATAATGAGGTCATCAGGTGAACAACACTAGCAACACTGAGTAAAGTGTTATGGTTCACAGAACTAAATAAAATCTACTCATATTAGTTATATCTTATATCTCACAAAAGAGACTTTCACAAAAAGGAGAATTATCATGAATATTTTAGTAATCGGTGCAAATGGTAACGCAGGTCGTCGTATTGTAGAAAAAGCCCTCAAAGCAGGTCATCAAGTAACAGGCGTTGTTCGCCGCGAAGGTGCTATTGAAGGTATCCCAACCATCGTAAAAGACGCGTTACAATTAACAAAACAAGAACTAACTCAATTTGATGTAGTAATCAATGCTACAAGCGCTTTCACACCAGATACGTATCATTTGCAAACAGATTTAACATTGTTATTGGTAAAAGCATTAGCTAACACAAATACGCGCCTTATCGTTGTAGGTGGTGCAGGTAGCCTCTACGTAGACGAAGATCACACGGTACAACTATACGATACACCTGATTTTCCTGCAGATTATTTGGGACTCGCTAAAGCACAAGGTAAAGCTATCGATATCTTGCGCAAATTCAGCAATGTAGACTGGACATTCTTTAGCCCTGCTGCTGATTTTGATGAAAAGGGTGTAGAATCTAAAGACTATGTATTAGGTAATGAAAACTTTATCCTCAATAAGGATGGCAACTCATACATATCCTACGAAACATACGCACAAATCTTGGTTGATGAAATTAACAACCACAAATTTGGCCGCCAACGCTTTACAGCAGTACAAAACTAACTTATATCTCTACAGTAGATTTAAAACTATACAAATTTTGGATGTCTTCCTATGATATGTATTAGAGAATATATCCATTAAATAATAAAATAAGGAGGCGGATAATCATATATTATCTGCCTCTTTTGTGAACTAGATAAAGGAGGGCATCTATTATGAAACGCATGCCAACATTATTTGTAGGACATGGTAGTCCTATGATGGCCTTAGAACATACAGAAACAACTAGCACATTCCAAGCTATAGGCAAAAACATAATCAATAATTACGGTAAACCAAAAGCTATCCTAGCGATTTCTGCTCACTGGTATGCAGATGGCACCTATATTCAAAGCGCGGAGAACCCAAAACAAATTTACGATATGTACGGATTCCCTAAAGAGCTTTACGAAGTGGTATATTCTGCCAAAGGCGACCACGTATTAACAAATGAAGTAGAACAATTACTGGGCGACGCCGTTTCTATCAACGATACATGGGGCATCGATCACGGCATGTGGACCGTGTTAGTTCACATGTTCCCTGATGCATCGATTCCTGTTGTCCAACTATCTATCAACAAATACCTAAGTCCAAAAGAATCCTATGAACTAGGCGTAAAACTACAATCATTACGCGATGAAGGTTATCTCATCATGGGTAGCGGTAATATAGTTCACAATTTAAGACGATTGGAATGGGAAAATCCGTCGGGATCCCCTGCTACAATTGAGTTTGACCAATATATTACCAATGCTGTATTAGAAAACGATGTAAATACGGTCATTAATTACGCCCATCATCCTCAAGCAAGCTATGCGGTGCCTACACCAGATCACTACCTCCCATTGATTTATATTATGGGGGCTAGCGAAGGCTTACAACCAACAGTATTTAACCAAAGCTATAATACTGGATCCCTATCTATGACGGGCTTTATCTTTGAGGACAATAACTAACACAAGAAAATAAAGAGTATAGACTAAAACAACTATAAAAGAGCCTCTATAAGATACCTTTTGAATAAAAAGGTATCCTTAGAGGCTCTTTATTTATATATTCAGTTTATACTTCAACAAGTTGTTTTAAATCATAATTAAACTTTTCTGTTGTTTCAGCTGCTGTTTTTTGCCATTCTGTAGGTGCTGTGCCGTCTGTATCAAGGAAGTAACCAGAGTCAAGATAGCGGATAATAATATAATTAGAATCTTTTTGATCAAAGCCATTTCCACGACTGAAATCAATGCCATGACCTGTATTACGTGTTACAATAGCTTCCAATAATGGCAACGTAATTGCATTCAATGTGATTTTCATATCAGGAGAATCAAATATCTTTTTAAGGAAAGAGCTAGGCTTTTCTTCCTTGTATACTAAAAGCTTGCTAATCGTGCCATTAGATGCACATACTACGCGACGAATATCTTTAATAGGTATATCCACCTTGCCATTAGAGATAACTCCGTTCTTAATGGTAATTTCTCGTTTACCCATAAAGGAAGAATCCAATGGCAATTGAAGAGTATCTAAATTTGCAGGAAAATCGGCCGTCAATTTATTTCGAGCAAAGGCCACAAGAATAGCTTTTGTTTCACGAATGTTGTGCCCAGTATTAGATTCTGTACGGTCCGTATCTAAATCTTGGCCTTCCATATTTTTCCAATTGTGGTCTCTAAAGAGAATAGTATAGTTACCATTTGAATTTAGATATCTTGTAAGATATAGCTCATTCACATCTTCAAAATCAATGTCAGTGATAACCTGTCCATTTGCATCTTTGCAAAGTACACCATTGTAACTAATTGTTAAAGTACGATCATCACTTTCAAAAACAACGGGATGTGTGTCGAATACAGAAATCATAGTTCTCTCCTTTTCATGACTTCAGAAAACAGGATTATGGGGCAAAAACACACTAATATATCTATCTTAATAATATACTATTTATATATCTTTGTACAAATACTATATAGTAACAAAAAAGCTGATTCCGAAGAATCAGCTTTTAGTATTTCATTGAACCATTTCAAATGAAGTTGTAATTGAAATTAGATGCTTTCAACAGCAGCGATAGCCGCAACGTCTACAACGTCTTGAGCGGAGCAACCACGGGAAAGGTCATGAACTGGTTTAGCCAAACCTTGAATCAATGGGCCAAGAGCGTCAGCGCCAGAGAAACGTTGTACCAATTTATAACCAATGTTAGCAGCTTGAAGATCAGGGAAAATCAAGATGTTA
Organism: uncultured Veillonella sp.; assembly: GCA_963539855.1. Taxonomy (GTDB): domain Bacteria; phylum Bacillota; class Negativicutes; order Veillonellales; family Veillonellaceae; genus Veillonella. The sequence continues at coordinate 4,937 of CAUTOY010000028.1, read as the reverse complement.
GCTTTACCAGCTACATTGGAGCCAGGAGCTTTCTTTTCTGCTACGGAAGGAACAATGGAAGCGTCCAATTGTAATTCGCCATCAAATTTGAAGTCCACATTACGTTCTTTCAAGATGTTAACAGCTTCAACCACTTTATCTACTTCTGGAGTGGAAGCGGAACCTTTAGTGGAGAAGGACAACATGGATACGCGAGGATCAGCCATGCCAACAACTTTGCGAGCTTTTTCTACAGTGGATTCTGCGATATCAGCCAATTGTTCGCTAGTTGGGTTAGGTAATACGCCGCAATCGGAGAATACTAGCATACCATCATCGCCATATTCTTTTTTACTTGTGAACATGAACATGGAGGAAGATACAGTTTTAAGACCTGGTTTAGTACCTACTACTTGTAATGCAGCACGCAATACATTAGCAGTTGGGCAACCGGAACCTGCAACCATGCCATCTACAGCGCCAAGACGAACAAGCATAGCACCGAAGAACAAGCAATCACCTTTCATAGTTGCGTCAGCTTTTTCAGGAGTCATACCTTTTTTAGCACGCAATTCTACGAATGTATCAACCATTTCTTGGTAACGATCATAGTTAGCTGGATCGATGATTTCAGCACCTTCTACAGATACACCAGCAGCTTTAGCAGCCGCAGCGATTTCAGCAGGGTTACCAACAAGAACAGGTGTTACGAAACCTTCTTTCAAAATGATTTCTGTTGCTTTCAATACACGTTCATCTTTGTATTCTGGCAACACGATTTTTTTACCTAATGGTTTTACTTGATCTTTTAATTTTTGAATTAAATCCACGATTTTTGCCTCCTTAACATTGGCTTATGCCATATCAATACTATTATTATAGCAATTTAATAGCTCTCTAACAACCATTCTAAAACATTTCGTTGTTGAATTCCATCGTAGTTAGCATTTTTATTTAATTCATCTAAGGTGAGCAAAAACTTAGGATATTGGTCATTGATAGCCTCTAGAGGTGCGAGTTCACGATTTAACGTATTTGGATCGAGCACAGTTTCACTAACCTGATAGTATTCAGTAATGCCAGCTTTTTGTGCTACAAAATCAATTTCACCCTTAGCTAGTTGACCTACATACACAGTATATCCACGACGTATGAGTTCTAGAAAAACAATATTTTCTAAAATATGACCTGTATCACGGCTTGTATTGCCAACAATCAAATTTCTCAAAGTTGCATCCACACTATAATATTTTGCATTAATACGCAGTAATTCTTTGCCTCGTACATCATAGCGATTCACCTTGTATAGTAATAAACTATCTTGTAACCCTTGTAGATATCGTTCTACTGTTTTATTATCAATCTTTCGTCCAGCACTAACAAGTGAATTAGCTATTTTATTTGGTGAAAGTAAGCTACCTACATTGGCCATAATATACCGTACAATATCTTGTAAAATTGTAACATCATTAATCTTTAATCGAGCCACAACATCATGTAACAACACGGTATTATATAAACCGCGAAGATATTCTTGAATATCAAAATCTTCCCCCCCTAAATGCTGAGTATAAGGAAAGGAACTTTCACGAAGATACGCCTCATAGGCAGGAATCAGGGAATACTGCTGTTCTTCATATTTGCTATAGTAAAATTCAGCAAAGGACAATGGTAACATCTGAATTTCTACATATCGACCTGTTAATAATGTAGCAATATCAGAAGACATAAAATATGCATTTGAACCTGTAATATAAATATCTGTATTCTCTTTTACAAATAAGCTATCTACAACACGATGAAATTGATCTACATGTTGAATCTCATCAAGAAAAATATAGTTCATTTGATTTGGTTGCATTTGATCTAATATATATTGATACAACCTATGATAGTCTCGTAAAGGTTCGTATTCTAACTCTTCAAAATTTATAGAAATAATCTGTTCCGGTTTTACTCCCTCTGCTAGTAGCTCATCCTTAAACAGCCGAAACAATGTCGATTTACCACAACGACGTATGCCAGAAATGACTTTTACAATAGACCGTTCACGATTTCGTCGTAAAAACTCTATATACCCATGGCGCTGAATTAACTTCATAAGGGCCTCCTCATCTATGTATGTGCTCATAGATGGAACCCAATTACGGTTATTATCAGTCATCATATCGACCACCTAAAAACTTGGATTCCATTCCAACTTTATATCAATATTACCATAAAGTTTGATTTAATTCCAAAGTTTCGTTATATAGATATATGATTTGGATTTTCATTCCTATAATTAATCTAATAAATGGTAATATCTCACCTCTATTCGTTCTTATAACAAGGAAGATATATAACTTTCATTGAACTCTAATCCTATAAAACGATACAATAATAAATAGAAAACCCTACTAATCGAAATATTAGCTTCTAATCCCAAATACCCATTCAGGAGGAATCATGGCGAATACAGAAACAACAATCGATGCAGTTATGCATCCACAGCCTAGCGAAACGCCCATAGATATGGAAAAGACAATCAAAGCGCTAGAGAGAAATAAATTTGTAGTTCATTATTTTGAAACGGGCACCGAAGCCGTTACGTATCTAAAAAATCGCATCCAAAACAAACGTGTCGCCATTGGTGATTCCCGCACCTTATTGGAACTCAACGCTCATGATGCTTTATCTGAGGTCAATGAGGACATAACAGATATTCAGCGTCCTCTTCCTGGTGAAAGCTTCCGCGATACAGCGCTACGCACCATGGGTCACGATGTATTTCTAACCTCTGTTAATGCCTTAGCGCAAACGGGTGAAATGGTCAACATCGATGGTACCGGCAACCGTGTAGCGGCCTCTCTATTCGGATCACAAGAGGTATTCTTTGTACTAGGTCGCAATAAAATTACCCCAGACTTAGCCTCTGCCATCTATCGAGCGCGCAATGTGGCAGCACCACTGAACAGTAAAAAGAACAAGAAGAGCTCTCTCAATCCTTGTGCTAAATTAGAGCAAAAATGCTACGACTGTGGTTCTCCTGATAGAATTTGCAATGCCTTAACCATTTACTACAAGAAAATGCGCAATATGCAAACTATGGAGGTTATCATCATCAATGAGGATTTAGGATTTTAATGAAATTCTATATGTCGATGTTCTATGCCGTGAAAGTCGACAAAGCCTAAGTCAGGGCCTCCAAAAAATGTATCCAAGGGCATATTATCAAAGCCATTGACTATCCTACACAGCGTAGATATCCGAGGGTCTATATTCCCCTTTTCCAGACCGCTAATATAGGACTGTAACAATCCCGTCCGCTTGGCCAACTCTTGTTGAGTTATGTGATAGTGGCGGCGCCATAAGAGAATGAGAACGCCTAAGTGTTGGATAGCCTTTTCTGACTGTGTTTCACTACATACGATATCATACGTCATAGAAACCTCACTTTCTATACTATCCTTAATAGCAACTCTTTGCCTCCACAATACGGCAACCAATTGAGAGGGACCATACCAACTTGAATTGTGATGACATATAATAAAAAATCCCTTGCGATACATTCATATCGCAAGGGATTTTTATTCACATTATGTAATAAAATTATGCTTAAACATACATACATGTATATTCTTGTACATAAAAATCTTATTTATTCTCTTCTGCAATGGCCATAGCACGTTTGATTTCCATGTATTTAACCATGCCATCAACGGCTTTTTTAGCTTCGCGCATAGCGAGTACTACAGTCGCTGGTTTATGCACTACGTCACCACCGGCGAATACACCTTCACGACTTGTCATGCCATAAGGTTCTTCGGATGTAATAATGTAGCCTTTTTCGTCAACGCGAAGGTTGTTACCTTCACCAACGAGACGTGCATTAGGTTTATGGCCAGCAGCGATGATGATTTTATCGACAGGCATAACTTGGTATTTACCTGTGCCATGGATACCAGCACCATCGTCGTTGAGGGCCATTACTTCGTATTTAAAGCCTTCTACCTTATCTGTACCTTCTACGCCTACTGGAGAAGCGAACCATTGGAATTGAACGCCTTCAGCACGTGCTTCTTCGTATTCGGATAACAAGGCAGGCATTTGTTCTTGGCTACGACGGTATGCTACAGTTACAGATTCACAGCCTAAACGTACGCATGTACGGGCCGCATCCATCGCTACGTTACCACCGCCGATGATAACAACGCGGTCCCCTTTTTTCACAGGGATTGCTTTTTCTTCAAGTTCGCCATTTTCTACGAGTTGTACGTTAGTTAGTAGGTACATCGCTTGGAATACGCCTGTAATTTGATCATTTTCCATGCGTACTTCTTGAGGAATATGTGTACCAGTACCGATAAAGATAGTATCAAATCCTTCAGCAAATAAATCATCTAAGGATTTATCTTGACCGATAAATGTATTACATACGAATTTAACGCCCAAACCTTCAAGGCGAGCGATTTCACGGCGTACAACGGATTTGGACAAACGGAATTCTGGAATACCGAATAATAATACGCCACCAGGTTCGGATTGACCTTCAAATACAGTTACATCATAACCAAGTTTCGCAACGTCACCCGCAACGGACAAGCCTGCAGGGCCGGAACCGACAACGGCTACTTTACCAAGATCTTGTTTAATTTTCTTAGGTTTGCGAAGTTCATTGATACTTTCAAAATCGGCAGCAAAGCGTTCCAATTTACCAATATTGATAGGCGGTTTCTTCGCTTTATTCATGATGCAGTTACCTTCGCATTGATTTTCACGAGGGCACACGCGACCACAAATAGCTGGCAAATTTGTACGTTCCGCCAAGATATCATTGGCTAAACCAAAGTTACCGTGCGCGATAGCTTGGATAAAGCGAGGGATTTCGTTTTCAATAGGACAACCCATGCGGCACAAAGGTTTTGGACAATTTAAACAACGTTTCGCCTCGGCGAGCGCTTCCTCCATCGTATAAT
>CAUTOY010000027.1:0-16823 GCA_963539855.1 uncultured Veillonella sp. | reverse complement strand
AATGTGGTATATAGAACATGACTATTCCTAATAAAATATATAGAACTCTGGATATCGTGTATTTTTTATTATACCACTTTAGAATGAAAAAAATTGTGCGTAAAATAACCTTAATCTATAGCAAGATAAGAGTAATTACATTTAGCTATGCCAAGTACATAAAAACGGTACTAAGATGATTCCCCGTACTACTAGGTAATATACCTAATAGGTAAAATCAAACTTAGTACCGTTATTAATATTGCTCTATATAATAAACAATCTAATCAAAATCAAAAGATCAACTTATAGAGTTGACGTTGTTTGCTCGATAGAAATAGTTACAGGTGCTGATAATTTAGCCTCTAACCAAGCTTTTATTCGTTCCAAATCTACATCAGATACAGTGGACGTAGTATAGATATTCACCATATAACGACTCGCTTTAGGATGTTCTAGATTATCTATCAAAGGCATGCCTTCCACTTTGCTTACAAACGGGAATAACGCCTTTGCTTCAGCTTCTGTCGTTTTCATAGTATTTATAGTTTCACTTACTAATTGATAAGTCGGCTGGTACAGATTACTCAAGTTTTTATATGTTTCAAGATTCTCTGAAGATTTATTCGAGTTCACCTTATCCGTAGCAGATTTTTTCTCATCTACGCTAGTAACAAATCGTAATGTATAAGGCTGCAAGTACTCATCCTTCTGTAACTTGTCATCCAACTGGGCTCGCTCCTCTGAAGTCACAGGAGCTCCTATAACTACTATGTCTACTAGCTTATTCGTTTGATCCAATGAATAATCAATCACTTGTCGACGTCCCTCTTGATTAATATCATTCTTAATAAACTGCTCCATATGATTTGACTCAGAATACTTGATGGTCATATCATAGCCTGCATAAATACTTGGTATAGCCATAATAAGACCAATCACGAGAAATATTAACTGGTTACGACGATTAACCTCTTCTGCTTGTTTATGGAATGGCAAACTATATACACCCTTTAAAACAATAAAAGATGCAAAGAAGATGAAGAATGCATTTATAAAGAATAAATAGCTAGCCCCAAAGAAATAGTGCCAATTTCCATTAGCAAGTCCATATCCTGCCGTACACAGTGGTGGCATAAGTGCAGTTGCAATCGCAACACCTGGTATAACATTATCTAAAGTCTTACGCGTTTGCCCAATAATCCCAGCTAACCCACCAAATATAGCAATAAATACATCAAAAATACTCGGTTCTGTACGCGCTAATAGTTCAGATGTAGCCGTCTGAACGGGGGAAATATAAAAATATAAAGCAGATGCCAAAACAGCAATCGTAATCTGTAAGGACAATCTTAAAATACCACTCTTCGCAACTGTAAAATTAAGCGTAGCGAAGCCAAAGCCAGTTGCTAAAATAGGTCCCATCAACGGCGATATAAGCATAGCACCAATAACAACTGCCGTACTATTCATATTCAACCCAATAGAGGCAATAAACATGGAGAGGATCAGGATAACCAAAGCAGGTCCCTTAATCTTAGCACCACCTATCAGTCTTTTAGCGATAGTTGCATCATCAGCTCGCTCAAAATGTATATCAAAGTATTTATTTATTTGCATTCATCCTCCTTATAATTTCATCAAATCTGCAAAGGTCCCTACGTTTACAAACATATACTGTGTCGTTTTCAACATTTGAACCATCAAAATAGCCCCTGTACCTTCCCCCATTGACATGTGTGCTTGGATAGGTACCATATCTTGTGTAATCCCTACTTCAGACAAAGCAAGCTCAGTACCTTTTTCGCGGGAATGATGAGATGGCAATGCATAGTCCTTAACGCGATCATTCATGTGTACTGCACAAGCCGCTGCTACAGCGGTAATAAAACCATCAATAACAAAAGGCTTTTTAAACTTAACACAAGCTAGCATAGCTCCAAGAATAGCGGCAATATCAAAGCCCCCTACATGGGCTACTATTTTACGAACTCGTTCAGCTTCACTGTTAGAAACGATACGAGCCTTATGTTTATCTAGTACAGCACGGACAAAATCTATTTTTCGTTTCATCAAATCTGGTTTGTCAGGCCAAGAACCAGGTCCTACTGTTTCAGTTGGATCTGCACCAGTTAATGCAGATAACACACAAGCAGAGGTTGTCGTATTCCCGAGCCCCATCTCACCAAAGGAAAAAAGATTTATTCCTTTTGCCACATAATGTTCAACTCGTTCATATCCAGCTTGAAAGGCACGATTAAATTCATCCTCTGTCATAGCAGGATGGTTCAAAATATTCTTTGTCCCCTTCGCTACTTTACGATCCACACCAATGCCGTCATCTGAGGCAATGCCTACATCTACAACCTCATAGGGAATGTTATTAAAGTTACAAAACTGTGTTGCCGATGAACGACCTAAGAGCATATTACGGGATTGTTTCTGCGTTACCTCATAGTTATAGCCTACATAGCCTTCCATATTACAACCATTATCGGCGGAGAATATAATATGTTGTGGTCGGATTTCACCATTGATCTCGCCCCAAGCCGTACAAATCTTGCGGAAATATTTTTCCCACAAGCCAAGGCCATCAGGGATAAGACATTTCGATTGAAGAAATCTATTTAATTGTTCCTCTATAGGTAATACTGACTTATTTTTCATTCTAATTTCTAGTCCGCAACTAATGTGCCAACTAACCTTCTATTAATTCGATATTATTCTATATAAAAGTATAACACAAAACTCATATCTAGTAATGTGAGGTTTATTAGCTTTCACTATAGAAATAAATTTATTGCCAAAAAGGTTATCCCCTCCGATATCTCCCCCTTCATACAGAAAAAAATATGTCAAACCTATTGATGTTTAATAAAATAAAGACTTTTTCTTGAGAAATATACAAAAATAGCTATTAGTTGATTTGATACACAATCAACTAATAGCTATTTTTAGTAATAAGAGACTATTTCATAACAGTCACTTTACATATAGAGTTAGAGTTATATCTTGAAAAGGTATATTACAACACACCATGCACGAGTAGGTAATTAATCAATTAGAATGCTGGAATAATCGCACCATTATAATGTTCTTCAATGAACTTCTTAATTTCTGGAGATTGTAATGCTTTCGCTAATTTTTGAATAGCTGGTTTATTTTCATCACCAGGATTTACAGAAAGAAGGTTTGCATATGGAGAATCTGCTTTTTCTACGAATAAGCCATCTTTTGTAGGATTAAGACCAGCTGGCAATGCATAGTTCGCATTGATAACTGCTGCATCCAAATCTTGAATAGAACGAGGAATTTGAGCCGCTTCTAATTCTGTAATTTGGATATTTTTAGGATTGCTAGTTATGTTAAACGGTGTGTTTGTCAAACCAGTTGGGTCTTTCAAAGTCACAAGACCAGCGCTTTGCAACAAGAGAAGTGCACGTGCACTATTTGTTGGGTCAGATGGAATAGCTACCTTTGCACCATTCGGTAAATCTTTCAAGTCTTTAATTTTTTGAGAGTAAATAGCTAACGGTTCGATGTGAACAGGTGCAAAGCTTACAAAATTTGTACCATGATCTTTATTATAGTTATTTTGGTAAGGTACGTTTGCAAAGAAGTTTGCATCTACTTCATGACTAGACAACGCCATGTTTGGTTGAATATAATCTGTAAATTCAATAATTTGTAAATCTACACCTTCTTTAGCCAAAATAGGTTTAACTTGTTCTAATATTTCGGCATGAGGCACCGGGTTTGCAGCCACCTTCAAAACTTCAGGCTTAGAACCGCTGGAACTTTCATTATTCGTAGATGACCCACATCCACTAATCAATAACGCTGCACCTAATACAGCCGTTGCAGCAAAGGCAAATAATTTATTCATATAGGACCTCCTATATAGTAAAATACGATAATCATAACGCATCAATTATGAGTGATATGTTACAGTATAGCATTTTAATTCCTACTGGAATAATAGTTAATTAATATGGTTAGCTATTACTTATTTATATATCTAAATATATCGAATCAGCTTTTTATTTATAAATAATTTTACTCTATAATGTTATAATAGCTATTAATGAGTTATATATTTCATTAACTGTAATTGATTTATCCATTAGTATGGATCATGTAGGAGACCTATGGAACTGACAGACATTCAAATTCCTAGCGATTTGCGCGACTGCTCACTAGCAGAGCTCGAGGTCATCGCACAACATATACGAAACTTAATCCTCCATAGAACATCACACATTGGCGGTCACATCGGGTCCTCCCTAGGAGCCACTGACATTATTGTTGCCTTGCATCATGTGTTCGGCCTTGATGATGCTCAATTCATATTTGATATTTCCCACCAAAGTTATGCTCATAAGATTTTAACAGGCCGTCACGAAGGATTTAAAAATAAGGACAAATTTCACACCATATCCGGTTATAGCAATCCTGATGAAAGTACTCACGATGCATTCCACTTAGGTCATGCTTCCACAAGCCTCAGTTTAGCTTGCGGTCTTATGATTGGCCGCGATTTACAGCATGGAACACACCCAATTATCGCTATGATTGGTGATGGTGCGCTATCCGGCGGAGAAGCTTATGAAGCATTAAATCACTTAGCTACCATGTCATCTCAATGCTTGATTATCATCAACGATAATGAACAATCCATCGCTGAAAACCATGGTGGCTTGTACAAGCATCTTCAACAATTGCGCGAGACTAATGGTGAAAGCTCTAATAATATCTTTAAAGCTCTAGGCTTTTCGTATCGTTACGTCGACGATGGCAATTCGCTAGAGTCCCTAATCCATGCTTTAAAAAACTGTAAAGACGAGACAATGCCAACAGTGCTCCACATCCATACGACAAAAGGCCACGGTTATGACAAAGCCATATCAAATCCCGAAGGCTTTCACAATCCATCTGGATTTGATATCGACACAGGGGAAACAAAGAAACGCTATACTAACAGCTATGAGTCCATTGTGGCAAAGCAACTTATTGATACACTAGAGCAAAACAAAGCTGCTTGCATCGTCACAGCTGCTACACCTGGCGGATTCTGCTTGACGAAGGATATACGAGAAAAATTAGGAGCTCAATACATCGACGTAGGCATTGCGGAAGAGCATGCTACAACATTACTTGCTGGCATTGCACACAACGGGGGCACGCCAATTTTACCGATTTACAGTACATTTTTACAACGCGCCTATGATCAAATCATAAATGACCTATGTATTAACAATAGCAATGCATTGATTCTCGTATACCGCGCGTCCATTTATGGTAACAAGGATATGACACACCTTGGGTTCAACGATATTACAATGCTCGGTAACATGCCAAATCTCATGTACCTAGCACCTACAACGGTAGAGGAATTAGAATCGTCCATTCGTTATGGATTAGAACATCACAATCATCCTATTGCCATTCGTATTCCGATAGGAACACCAATCAACGATACAGCTCAATCCAATACAATAGATAAGCCTGTAACATCGTATGACATAACTCAATCCGGTAATACAATTGCCATCATAGGTGTCGGTAATTTCTACCATAAGGCTGTCGAACTAAGTCATGCAATACGTGAGACAACACATATCTCACCAACCATCGTAAAACCACTTTGCATTTCTAGTTTGGACACCGATACATTGAATGAATTAACAAAGGACCACCATATCGTCATCACCTTAGAGGACGGCGAACTCGAAGGTGGCTATGGTCAAAAAATTGCTAGCTATTATGGAAAAACGTCCATGAAGGTCTTAAACTATGGTATTTCCAAACAATTCTACGACCGATACAAACCTGAAGATGTATTACAGCAAAACCACTTAGATTTTGAACACATCTTAGATGATTTACGAAACGTACAACATTAATTCAATAAATATATACAAGAAATGCCCAGTTTAAAACTGGGCATTTCTTGTATATATTTATAATTTCATAACATCTGCCAAGGCCACCAGGTATTAGACACTTAGGTTGAAGGAATTTATTCAATTCTTTATCAAATGAAGTTATTTCGTTATCTTTCATTATTTATAGTCTTACCTTGTCGATATAAATCCAAGAAATTTTTGAGTACTCGACCTGTTAATCCCCATATCGTATATTGCTTATAGGGATAAAAATAAACAGAATAATTCTGCCGAATTTTCCAGTCTATTTGGTATCCTTCTAATAAATGAAATGGAAAATCTCGTAGTGGTTTAGTACCGATATCTAAGTGCCCCACGGTAGGTTCCATAGTAAGTAAATACGAAAGTGGCACCGTAAATATTTCACCTACCTCATCAGGATTAGGAGTAAATTCATCGGTATGTAAACGTACAACTACAGCATGCAGTTTAACACCTATAGCTGATACTAAACAATCTAAAGGGCCTACCAGTTCAATTTGACTCGTATCTATTCCTAATTCTTCCGAGCACTCACGAATAGCCGCATCAGCTCCGGTTTTATCGGTACTTTCACAATGGCCACCAGGAAAGCTAATTTCACCAGGCTGTCTACGTAAGGTCTGACTACGCACCGTAAATAAGACGTGATCCTCACCATCAATTTCAAGCAATGGCACTGCTACCGCTGCCGTTATAACATCAATATCTGTGGTCACTTGCGACTCGCGTCCATTTAGATATGCGCTTAATTGTCTATCCATAGTCATCCCCCTTTTCTTTATTATACCAACAATCGTTTTCCAGAAAATAGTACAAATGGCACAATTTATAATTTATTATTTGAAGACAAAAATAGGTTACCTCACATACAAGAGGTAACCTATTTATATATATATTATGCTTTTATAAAGTACAGTCTACGCACCTTGGAATTGAGGCATGTCATCATGAGAGTCAGGATCGTCTAACGTGCCTTTCAAATCATTATCTACCATAGCACATACAGATGCATCAGACCAAACGTTTTCGGCCGTTTCAATCATATCGATAATCGTGTAGATTGGTAAGATAATACCAAGCAAACCGATTGGTGCACCAATAGAGCTCATCAAGGATAAAGTTAAGAAGTAGCAACCCATTGGAACCCCTGCATTACCGATGGCTGCAAGAACAGCGATGAATAACCAAGCCACCATAGTGCCAGCTGTTAGTTCGATGCCTGCATTTTGCATTACAAACAAGGATGTAACAAGGATGAAAGCCGCGCAACCATTCATGTTAATTGTTGTACAAATTGGTAATACGAAACGTGCTACAGAAGGATGTGCTTTCAAATTGTCTTCTGCAGATGCTAATGTTACAGGCAATGTAGCTGCAGAAGATTTTGTGAACAATGCAACTGCTACTGCTGGAGACATTTTACGGAATACATCGATAGGGTTTAAACCACGGAACAACAAGAACAATGGAATTACAATAAAGAATTGAATCAAGTTGCCGCCTATTACAACAGCTGTGTATTTACCTAGTGCACCAACGATTACACCTGCTTCAATTTGTGCAGATAATTGACCTGCAAAAGCAAGGATACCGATTGGTAAAACGTAAAGTAATCCTCTAATCAATGTGAATAGTAATTCTTGTAAACCGAATAATACTTTCAATACTGCTTCACGACCTTCTGTACGAGGCATGAAAGCAAAGGCTAAACCAACAGAAGCAGAAATGAACATAACGGACAATACGTTACCTTCCAAATACGGTTTCAAGATATTGTTAGGAATAACGGATAAGAAATGATCATAATATGTTACGTGACCTAATTTTTCAGGTACTTGCGCTGCACCAGCACCGATTACATCAAGTGGTAAGTTACCTGGCGCAATCCAGAGGAATAAACCAAGACCAACAGCAGCTGCACAAATTGTTGTTAACAATGTATAAGTTACAGCATGACCAAAGATACGGCCTGTATCTTTTTTTGCACCCAACATGGATAATGTAGTAATAACTGCTAGTGATACAGTAGGTATTGCAATAAACTGGAATAAATGCGTAAACACTGCAGCAATGAAGTTAAATAAGTCATTAAGAACAGGAATATGTTGCCATCCTAAAACAGCACCGATAATGAGTGCGCCCATCCATAAAATAAATTGACGTAATTTACCTTGCCCTCGACTTTTCAAGGTAATCTCTTGCGCTAAGGCATTAACATTTTTATTACTTTGGTCTGCCATAAAAACACCTCTCTACTAATAAAACTACTAGAGACTAATAAATAAACCCCAGCCCTAGGGGCTGGGATAATTAATTGCATCCGAGTCTCTTAATAAAACCCATTATAGAGATATGTTTTAAAATTGTCAATTACAATAATTGAATATATTGTAATATGTTCAATTATTGTTTCAAATTTTATATAGACACTCTAGCAAAAACTAATGATAAACGTCTATATCCATAGTAATCATCCGTGTTCGCTCAGGATTAAACATAAAGTAAATGACTCTCGGCTGGTCTTGATCAAAGTTATGGTAAACAACATATACTATATATTTCTCAGCCGATATCCGCGTACTATAATAATAATCTTCGTTAGGATCATCACCGACACTTTGTGTACCATTAATTATCCAGGGAACTAATTTCCAATTTTGTCGTCGAATTGTAATAATCTCATAATAATTGCTTACATCACTAAATAATACATTTTTATCTTTTGGATATGTAAACGAATTAAGTACTTCAACTGTAGTATCTTTGTCCCTGCCATTTACAAACGAATACCAAGCATTAGATTTAACTGTTTCCTCATACCTTGAAATCGTAGCTTTATCACTATCTAATACTAAACAGCTTTGATTTCCACCTATTTCAATTACTTCAGCAGAAGAAATCACTTTCAAACTCTCTGGTAAAGACTTAGGTGTTTGTAATGGAGTCGGAATATACCCTGCCTTAGATGAAGGCCATGTAGAGTGCCATCGTTGTGTATCATAATGGGATATCCCTACAGCAGAAAATACTAAAGTAACAGCTAATGTAGGAAGCATACACAGAAAAAAGATTACATAAAAATATGTTAAAAATCTTTTTCGTATACCTTTCTCACTATAGAGCACGCTACATTTTTCAAACACTAATACCATCGTAGCTACTAACAAAATTAGATAGTATAATCCAGAATATGAGATATAATCCGAGAACAAAAATGTTAATCCCCAAAGAGTTATAAAGAACCATATACTCTTTCTATAAGGAGCTCCTAAAAATAATGCCTTTAGATACATTACACACTGTCGCATTTACTCTCCCTATATTTCTGTGACTAAAACATTTTCTTATACAATACTTCTATATCATTACGATTTACTTCAGCAACTGTATTAGCAATATTGCCTGCAGCCACTACGTATACATTATCGACAAGCCAAGGAATATCCTTTTTAGTAAATCCTAATTCTGTAAGGTTTGTAGTAAGGTCTAATTCGTGTACCATAAGGCGTAATGCTTCACCGAGTTCAGAACCGTCACCATGGTTAAATATTCGTGCCAATGCATTAAATTTTTCAGGGTTAGCGCTCCATGTGTATTCCACTACAACAGGTTCAATAACCGTAAGGCCGACACCATGGGTAATATCTTTAAGGCCACTAGCAGGGTGTTCCATACCATGGCCTAGTGTAACGCCTGCCGTGTTAATAACCATGCCTCCAATAGTACTAGCCAATGTAACGGACTCCCATGCTTTTGTTAATTGTTTTTCATTAAGTACAGGTTCTTGACCATTCGCAATCGCTTTCACATGTTTATATAGTGGTACTAGATGTTGTGCTAGTAATGTTACTGCATAATGAGCTAGTGCATCGGTCAAAGGTTGCGCAGTTTTAGATGTATACGCCTCAATATTATGGCATAGCGCATCGAAACCAACAGATGCCAACACATGAGGAGGCATAGTTCCCATCACAGCGGGATCTACAATGGATACCTTAGGCACAATCGCATTACAGCGCAAGGATTTTTTATCCCCCGTTTCAGGGTTCGTAAGCACCCCAAAGCCATTACCTTCAGAACCTGTGCCACAAGTAGTAGGAATTACAATAAGAGGCAATGCATTATCGCTAGTTTTACGGTTGAAAATATAATCGTTAATATCACCATCGTTTACGGCCATAAAGGCAATGCCCTTTGCACAATCCATAATGGACCCACCGCCAATGGCGATAACCATATCGCAACTTTCAGATTTAGCTAAAGCAGCACCGTCTAAGGCAGTTGTAGTCAATGGATTGGCATCCACTTGATCAAATAATACATGATCAATATGAACCGCATCAAGCTTAGCCACTACGCGATCATATAAACCAGATTTTTTCGCACTAGTACGACCGGTTACAATGAGTGCTTTTTTGCCATAAGGTGCAGCAAATTCAGCAACACTATCCACTTTATTCCAACCAAACTGGATATTTACAGGTAAAAAATAAGAGAATTTCATGTGATAACCTCGTTTCTCTAAAAACTACTTCTTAGTGTTATTGTAATGTATATTAGGGGGCATGTAAAACCTCATAGGACTTTCACTAGAAAACAGGTATACTACAGGTAAGAGGGGAAATTTATATTTATATAGAGAGAGAATCTATGAAATTTGCCATTACACATTTATGGTCTTCGCTACGGGACCTAGCAATGCAGTCGCCCATATTGCTGGCATTGATTGCCGTATTTTCATGTACTCCGTTGTATATTGAACAAGATTGGTTTTCCGACATTGATCTTAAGCTTTACTCATTGTATTTCTTTATCGTTATATTACAAAGCTATATAACAAAGACCCGAAAGTTTTCCATACTCTATACCTTGGTAAGTATCGGAATCAGCGTTGGTCTTTATATGATTCACGAAACTTTCGGGTATGTACGGGGCATTGAGCTGGCTACGGAAAATATATCGTATCTATGGCTCTACTCCATGATTGCCTTGTATTTCACATCGCCTGGTGAACACTACATCGGTGAAATCATTAACCGCATCAAACGGATTGGCATTACCCTTGTTACGTCTACCCTATACAACATTGTTATCATCATGAGTTTATGGTTCTTCTTCATCATCATTGACCAATCATTCAACTTTGAAGAAACCATTTTTAAGGTGCTCGCATCCATCAATATATTCATTTGTCTATCTATGGTATGTTCTTACAAAGAGGATCCAGCAGGTCCTCCAGCACCAAGTAAATTCTTTACCGTTGTGTTCGGCATTATCTTGCCAAAGGCGTCCATTATAACAGGTATTCTAGCTAATATCTATTTAGTCTTAATCCTCTTAGGGCTTCGAGAGGATACGCGTTTCTTCTACACCTACTATCCGTATGTAGCCATTTTCTACCTATTCTACTTGGCTAGCTTTAGGTCTAGTGAAAGTAGCAGAACTCAGCAAATCTTGTGCTTCTTGTTCATTACACTAACTACATTGTGCTTGGCCCTTATCGGTAAGCGTGTTATTAATGAACCAATTCTCTGGCTCAATACAATTTACGTGAGTGCATTCAATCTAATCTTCTTAGTACACAATGTATATTCTCTTGTGAAGGGTTTAAAACCTTCTGTAGACACAACCGTTATGGCTCTAGCCTTAGGTACTGTTCTCTTGACACCTTGCATAGGCTATACAGCGTATCGTGAATTTGTTACGTACACTAAAGTTGATGGAGAATGGCATGCAAGCCTACCAATAGCAGCCACCTTTGATCCTAACTATACGGACTACGGCACACCATATGTACCTGTGGACGATCTAAAACTGCCAGATACAAATCCAGTGAACGGCAAACGAGTTGAATATATTAATTTTGATGCTATGTCTGTACCAAAGGTTATTTCTATTGCAGGCTACGATAAATACATTGAAAACATCGAATTAATAGTCTATGAAAGAGACCTTAAGGAATACGAAGTAGAATCTGCCAACTTTGACTCCATATCCTTTAAATTCCTCAATAAAGGCCTTGATTTAGAGGTATCCCTACCAAATGGAGTAACAGAGGTTCATCATATTTATGATACATTCCTTACTGTCGATAAAACAGCTGTTGATCCTGTCATTATAGAAGGCAATGGATACAAGCTATTTATTACGTCGTACTTCATAAACCAGTTCGATACGCGCAAACTTAAGTTTAATGTACTTTATAATTAAACATATAATGCACCATATAATACCTACAACACTATACGTATAATATGACAAAAGCAGCACCCCACAGGGGGTACTGCTTTTATTCGTTAGTTAATCTTTATATTTATTAGCTAAGCTTTATAAAAATATCTTTAGCAAAGTCTTGTGCTGCTTTAAAGTCTTCTTCATTTGGATGTACTGCCGCTTGTTTATGACGTGCATCACGGTCCGCAGATTGACCATGACTATGCCCCTTTGGAAACATTTTATACATCATTTCTATAACCTTAGGGTCAACCTTGCCTTGGCAGATGAAAGTATCTACAGGCACCACACCTTCTGGCAAGCAAGCTGCTGCATTAACAAGACTTTGCTTAGCATGTTCCATATGTGGAGGCACGCCCGCCGTTGCAAACAACGCAATATGTGGATTATGTAATGTACCGAGTACCTCTCGAGCTTCTTTATTAGCTGTCCCCTTATCCACCCAAAATCCTGCAAACACAAGATCATAGGATGCTATATCTGAGGGTAGTTCCGACATAGATACACATAATGTGTCCGCTGGCAATACTCTGGCAATGGCCTCTGCCACTTGTTTTGTATTTCCCGTAAGGGACGAATATATAATGATAGATTTCATATCTGACCTCCTATTTTAAAGCTATATTTATTATAAAGCAGATAGTATCAACCTGTAATAAAATTAATCACAAATTATATCGATAAATTCAATCTAACCATATTGATAAATTTAAAAAAGTCAATATTGAATATATAGATTTTTTTCGCTATAATCATTATATAATGTATTTAGTAAATAAGAAAACTACCATATATTGTAGTTTTCTTATTTTTCTGATTAGAACTAGTTTAAAAGGATATATCTGATTTACGCTAGTTCTATAAATGATTTTACATAGATTTACGATGTAAGGGGAACCATAATGGAGATTATGATCAAGAAACGGGATGGCCATTTTGAACCGCTATCCGTAGAGAAAACAAAACGAATGATTGCCTTCGCATGTTTGGGGTTAGATTCTTGTGATCCACTAGAATTGGAAATGGATGCGAAGTTACAATTCGTTGATGGTATGACGACTAAAGAGATTCAAAAAACTTTAGTACAAACAGCTATCGAAAAGGTTATCTCTAAAAAAGACGATGGCTTCGGCAACCAAGTTAATAAAATGAACCAAGATTGGCAATTCGTAGCGGCTCGTCTGTTCTTGTTCGACCTCTATAAAGAAGCGGCTATCACTCGTCGCTATAAAGCGTTCGGCTATGGCAACTTCCCAAATCTTGTACACATGCTTGTAGAAGAGAAAAAATACGCTGACTTCTTCGTTACAGAATACACAGCTGACGAATTGCAAGAGTTGGGCGATTATATCAAACCTAAACGGGATTATCTCTTCAACTATGAAGGCCTTAAATTGTTAGCTGACCGTTACTTAGTAAAAGGCTTCAACAAAGAAATCTTTGAATTGCCTCAAGAACGTTTCATGGCTATCGCTATGCACTTGGCATTGGTAGAAGGCGAAAACAAAGTAAAATACGCTAAGAAATTCTACGATTTGATGAGCCAATTAAAAATGACAACAGCTACACCTACATTGGCAAATGCAGGTACACCATTCCATCAATTGTCCTCTTGCTTCATCTCTGGTGTAGACGACAACTTATGGTCCATTTATGACGTAAACAGCAAGTTCTCCCGCGTATCTAAACACGGCGGTGCCCTTGGTATCTACCTTGGCAAAGTTCGTGCATTGAACTCCGATATTCGCGGTTTCAAGAACTCCTCTGGTGGCGTTATTCCTTGGATTCGTTTGTACAATGATACAGCTGTTGCCGTTGACCAATTAGGTAAACGTAAAGGCGGCGCCACAGTAACACTCGACATTTGGCACAAAGACTTCTACGAATTCGTAGAGCTTCGTACAAACAATGGTGATGATCGTCGTAAAGCTCATGATATCTTCCCAGCCATCTCCATTCCAAACATCTTTATGGAACGCCTATTAGCCCGTGAAAACTTCACCCTCTTCGACCCTCATGAGGTCTTGACTGTGAAAGGCTACGCCTTAGAGGACTACTATGATACTGATGACAATAAGGAATTCACAAAACGTTACCTTGAATGTGAACAAGATCCTAACTTGCATGGTATCGAAGTACCCGCACTGGACATGATGAAAAAAATCATGCGCTCTGCTGTTGAAACCGGCACACCGTTCATCTTCTTCCGCGATACTGTAAATGCTGCAAATCCTAATAAACATGCAGGTATGATTTACGCATCTAACTTGTGCCACGAAATCGCACAAAACGTTGGTTTCACAAACCTTGCTGAAGAAATTATCAACGAAGATGGTACTATTACGACTAAAACAAATACAGGTGACATGGTTACATGTAACTTGAACTCCATCAGCCTTGGCCGTATTACTGACGAAGAGTTAGAAGAAAACATTGCCCTTCAAATTCGTATGCTAGACAATGTTATTTCTATCAATCAAGCTCCAGTACCAGAATCTCGTATGACATCTGATAAATACCGCGCTATCGGTCTTGGTACATCTGGTTACCACCACTACCTTGTAAATCATGATATCCAATGGGAATCTGATGAACACATCGAAGTAGCGGACAAATTGTTCGAAAACATCGCTTACTATGCCATCAAAGCTTCCATGGAATTGGCAAAAGAAAAAGGTGCATACCCTGCATTCAAAGGTTCCGAATGGGAAACTGGTGAATACTTCACACGTCGTGGCTACACATCTGATCGTTGGAAACAATTGGCTGCAGACGTTGCAAAATACGGCATACGCAATGGTTACTTGATGGCCGTAGCTCCTACGGGTTCTACGTCCAACATTGCGAACACAACGGCTGGTATCGACCCTATCTTCAAAAAATTCTTCATCGAAGAGAAGAAAGGTTCTTTCACGCCAAAAACCGCACCAGATTTGAATGACAAAACATTCTGGCTCTACAAAGAGGCACATACAATCGACCAACAATGGTCTATCAAAGCTTGTGGCGTGCGTCAACGTCATATTGACCAAGCACAATCTTTCAACTTGTATATTACACCTCAAATGAAAGCAAAAGAAATTCTAGATCTTTACGTTGAGGCCTACAAACAAGGGATTAAAACAATTTACTACATCCGTAACCAATCTCTTGAAATGGATGAGTGCACTAGCTGCTCTTCATAGATAATATAAAGGAGTCTTACTATGGATAAAAAACTAATTTTCAATGAACATGGTGAACGCGGCACACAATCTATGATTGGTGGCAATACCACAAACCTTCGCGAATGGAACCGTATCAAGTACGACTGGGCTAACCAAATGTACCGTACAATGCTGAACAACTTCTGGATTCCTGAAGAGATTTCCTTGAACGAAGACGTTAAGCAATTCCCATACTTAACAGATTACGAACGCCGTGCATTCGACAAAATCATTGCGTTCTTGAACTTCCTTGATTCTATTCAATCTGAAAACTTGCCTAACTTGAGCCGTTATATTACAGCCTCTGAAGTGGCATCCTTATTGAATATCCAAGCATTCCAAGAAGAAATTCACGCTCAAAGTTATTCCTACATTTTGGACACTGTAACGAATCCTATTACACGTGACAAAATTTATGATGAATGGCGTACAGATAAAACATTACTTGAACGTAACCGTTTCATCGCCGATGCATACCAACGTTTCAGCGATGATCCTAGCGAAGCAAACCTTATTCACACAATCATTGCGAACTATATCTTAGAAGGTATTTACTTCTACTCTGGCTTTAGCTTCTTCTATACATTGGCACGCCAAGGTAAGATGACAGCTACATCCACTATTTTCAAATATATCAACCGCGATGAAGTAACTCACCTTGTATTGTTCCAAAACATCATCCGCGAGTTACGCCGTGAACGCCCTGACTTGTTCACACCTGAACTAGAAGCGAAAATCACTGACATGATTCGCCAAGGCGCAGAAAACGAAATTGCTTGGGGTCAATACATCACAGATGATAAAATCCTCGGCCTTAACAACGTTCTTATTGAACGCTACATCAAATACCTTGCAAACATCCGCTTAGAAGCAATCGGCTTACCTCATCTATATCCTGAAATCAAGGAAAATCCTATGGAATGGATTGAAAGCTTCTCCAACTTGAATAGCACAAAAACTGACTTCTTCGAAGCAAAGGTTACAAACTATACAAAAGCAGCAGCATTTGATTTTGATGACTTAGTATAAAAGAAACTCCTACCCAAAAGTTCCACCGGCTGTTTCTGTCCTTTCAGGACAGGCCAAAGTCACTTTTGGATAGGAGTTTCTTTTTTTGAAAATAGATCCTTTTTATATCTTTACATCCATATACAAAGTCATCAAAAATATTTATAATATATTCTTTACACAAAAAGCCATATAAAATACAATTATTTATGTTTTTCTGGCAAAAACATAACGATAGTTATAAAATAATTTGATTAGACATCCATGTTATAATAAATATAATAACAATAGTTATATAGCTATATATTAATTCTTAAGTAAGGAGGTTATATAATGACACCTGCAGAACAAGCAGCTAAGGCGGCAACAAGCTCTACCGCAGCGAAAACACTACAAGAAGAACAAGGCACAGGTTGGATTATCTGCCGTGTATGTGGATACATTGAAGATGTGAAATACAAGGATCAAC
>CAUTOY010000026.1:0-18057 GCA_963539855.1 uncultured Veillonella sp. | reverse complement strand
TGTAGAGGTCATAGAAGAGTAAATTATAATTTTCAGTATATAGTTAATTTATTTTACAAGGACTTTCACAGTCCTATAAGGAGGAAATACAATGTTCGGTAAAGGTATGGGCAGTATGGCAGGCATGATGAAAAAAGTTCAAAAAATGCAAGCTGACATGAAAAAGATGCAAGAAGAGTTAAAAACTCGTACAGTAGAAGCCTCCGTAGGTGGCGGTGCTGTTACCGTTGTTATGAATGGCGAAAAGATGATAGAATCTTTGAAATTGAATCCGTCCGCAGTTGATCCTGAAGATGTGGAAATGCTTGAAGATTTGGTGATGGCTGCTGTTAATGAAGCAAGCAAAAAGGTAGATGACCTATTGTCTCAAGAAATGGGTAAGGTAACAGGTGGTCTTAACTTGCCAACAGGTTTATTCTAAATGACAAATGCATTAGAACGGCTCGTAGAACAGTTGCGCAGATTGCCAGGTATCGGCTCTAAATCGGCTCGCCGCTTGGCATACCATCTTGTGGAAATGCCTCAAGAAGAGGTGGACCGATTGGTCAATACCATTGTTGAAGCCAAGGGGGCAACCCGTCATTGTTCTATCTGTTTTAATTTATCTGCACAGGACCCTTGTGAATTTTGCTCGAATCCAAATCGAGATCAAACGACGATTATGGTCGTAGAAACCTCTCGCGATGTGATTGCTATAGAACGCAGCGGCGATTATAAGGGGCTCTATCATGTTTTAGAAGGGGCCTTGTCACCTTTAGAGGGCATCGGTGCTGAAGACATTCGCGTTAAGGAGCTAATTGCTCGTTTGCGTGATGGCGTCGTACAAGAGGTTATTCTCGCAACGGACCCTGATGTAGAAGGGGAAGCGACGGCTTTGTATTTGGCACGTCTACTAGCACCGACTGGCATCAAGGTAACGCGTATTGCCCGTGGTGTTCCTGTAGGTGGAGATATTGAATATGCCGATGAATTGACCTTGGGCGGTGCCGTTGTAAACCGTCAGGAGATGAAAGGATAATATGAACATATTACTCGCGCCATTATTGGCAGCGCCTATGACTGAGGCGATTATATCTGTATTGGTCATTGTTATTGCCTTAAAACTTGCTTTTTTTACTATTAAAAAGGTAGCTCTAAATGTAGTGTTAGGCATTGTGACATACATGGTATGCATTCATATATTGCATATACCAATGGATATTGGCTTTGGTGTGTGGGCTTTGACCGTATTATTTGGCCCCATTCCGATGGTTTTGGCCGCTTTATACTACGGCTTATAAAATAAGGAGAGGATATCATGGTTATCAATAGCGAACAACAACGCGTCATCGATGAACTAGATAGAAATATCCTCTTGTTGGCGTCCGCTGGGACCGGAAAAACGAATACATTGGCTTATCGAGTGGCCCATATTATTGAAAGTGGTCGCTGCGATGCACATCAAATTTTGTGCATGACCTTTACGAACAAGGCAGCGCAGGAGATGAAGTCGCGCATCGAATCCCTCGTTGGCCAACCTGCAAAGGCTGTGGAGATTAGTACGTTCCACAGCTTTTGTTTTTACGTTCTTCAACAAGAGGGTAAACGAGATGAGTCGCTCTATACGGATGTGACTATATTTGATGAAGAGGATTGTAAAGAATTGTATTTGCCATATAAACCGAGAAATATGCGAGATGTGAATTTTGCTAGTCTTATTAGTATGGTGAAGGAATATCGATCTGTGTATGGATTTTATTCTGAATCGATGATAGATGATTACAAACGAACAATACAACGTTTAGAGCAGGATCAATCTAAGCAAATAGAGAAATTATTTTACAATTACAACACTCTTGCTAGTGAGGATCTGTCGGATTTTTGGGCGCATGGTCATGAATGGATTGCTCGTTATGATGAAAGCTTACAATCTGTTCACGGCGTAGATTTTACTGATTTAATTTGTGGTGTTCATCGACTATTTCAAGATCCTGATATTCGAGAACGGTGGCGTAGTCGCTATCAGTACATTTCCGTTGATGAAATGCAAGATACGGGCTCATTAGAATATAAGGTTATGGAAATGCTATGGGAAGGCAATCATGTCCTTTTATGTGGTGACTATTTCCAAACTATCTACGAATGGCGAGGCTCAGATCCATTCCGATTACTCGAAGCATTTACTCGAGATTTTAATCCCCTAAAAATCATATTCTATAAAAACTATCGTTCTAACCGCACCTTGTTTACAATGGCTTTTAAAACATTGCAGAACATGTTTCCTCAACTGGTTGGGACTGTGTACGATGAAATGCCAGAGGCCAACAGTGCTAGTGATGGGGCACCTATCCTTGTGAAAGGTTGTCGTAATGAATATACGGAATCAAAATTTATTTATGACCGTATTTGTGCGCTCCCAAAGGATGTATCTATTGGTGTGTTGGTTCGCGATAACCGTAAGGCACAGCGTTTAAGTGAGCAGTTTGAACGATATAACCAAGATAAGCCAGAATCTGAACGTCGTCCGTTTATGATTATCGATGAATATAAATTTTTCCGCCGTCAGGAAATCAAGGATATCATGGCGTACTTTAAGCTCTTGATGAATCCAAATGATGCAGTCAGTGCAAAACGCATTATTAAACGCTATGTATCGGGCATTGGCGATGCGCGTATTCGCGATATTGAAAGCCCCAAAAATCGCAGTGTAGGGCTAAAATTGACGGATTTTATGGATATGCCTATCTTTGAAGCTGAGCCATATGCCAAGCTGGTAACAGGTCTTGAGGCGGGGGAGGTTGTCGTGTACGATGTGGAGAGCACCGGTACCGATACGACAGAAGATAGAATCATACAAATTGCAGCAATGCGCATTGATCGAGATGGAAATGAAATAGAACGGTTTGAACGTTTTATCAATCCTGGTAAATCGGTGGGCACATCTCAACTCGTTCATGGCTTTACGGATGAATATTTAGCAGAGCATGGTGAAAGTCCACAAGTCGTATTAGAGGCTTTCAAAGAATTTTCTAAGAATCGCATCATTGTAGGCCATAATGTAAATTATGACATTAGTATTTTAAGCCATGAATTAGCGCGCCATAATTTAGGAGAGCCTCAATTTAAGGCCGTATATGATACATTAGATATCTTTAGACGATTCTATCCAACACTGGAAAATCATAAGTTAGGATTTTTATCGAAACATTTTCCTATTAATCATAGGCCTACCCATAATGCGATGGATGATATTATCGCTACGGGCCAATTGTTAATCTATGCAGTTCATGAAAATATTGTGCCCACAACGACGGAGCGCATGGTGGCTATTAATCAATATAAGGCGGCTTTCACAACTATTGCGTCCCAAATGGCGACCTTGCGTAGAAAGATGCATACTGATAATCCGACGGAATTATTGGCCTATATTATGAATCAAATGGGCGTACTAGAATATTATAAGAGCCACGGTGAAATGGCCAAGGTTGGATATATACGAGAGCTGTATCGTATTATGGAATCATTAGATAAGGAATATGAAGGAACGACGGGGTTAGCTAGACTCAATCATATTCTTCAGTTAGCTGCATTGACAGCTGGAGAGCCTCAACAGATGAGTAAGCAGTCGAAGATACCGATTATTACGATTCATCAAGCAAAAGGTAGCGAATTTGACTATGTATTTTTGGCGGGGATGAATCAAGGTACATTCCCTAGTTTCATATCCCTACGCGAGGGCAATGAGGATGAAGAAAAACGCTTGTTCTATGTGGCGATAACACGGCCAAAACAGGAGCTGATTATTACCTATACCAATGAATCACAACGCGGTCAAGGCACAGCACCAAGTACATTCCTTGATTATATGCCAAGGGATGTAAAACTCGTAGAAAGGAGTATGTAATGGCACGAAAAACGCATAGACCAGATGATATTCTTTGGTCAGTTACTACCCAGGATATAGAATCCGTACAACGTACAACTACAGATGCTATAACATTAGGGCAACTGCTAGATACTAAATATCCAAGAAAAGCGATGGTAAAGTTATTTGATGAGAAATTAATCCATGTAAATGGTCACAAGGCAACACCTCATACAGAGGTTTCTGTAGACGATGAAATTTGGATGGCTATGGCCAAAGAGAAGATTGATCATGAGCCAATTGCAATGGATTTACATATTCTCTATGAAGATGACGATTTGCTCATTGTGGATAAACCTGCCGGTGTTACGGTAAACTCAAAGGATCAAGTATCCCTTGCTAATGGCATAGCACATTATTTTAAAGGCCGAGGTATTAAGCGGAAGATTCGCTTCTTAAATCGCCTTGATCGTGATACGACAGGGTGTATAGTTATTGCTAAAAGTGGTTTAGCCCAGAGTTTATATCAACAACAAATGGATGATAATACCTTTGAGAAATGGTACATGGCAATCGTTGAAGGCGTTGTTGAATTAGATTCGGATTCGTTGGTTTTTCCTATGGAGAGAAGTACTGATGGCATTCATTACGAAGTAAATTCTAAGGGGAAGGAAACACGGACCGATTACACTGTTTTGCATCGGTATCCTGATGGGGCTGTGGATAACTCTGTGTATAACCTACAAAATGTTGTGGATACATCCCATGAAATTGTGGACAGCACAGTGAATGCTGTGGATAAACAGGGTGAAATTGTGGATAATTCTGTGCATAACTTAGAACATCAGCCTTGTACTGTAGTAGCTGTTCGCTTATATACGGGAAAAACACATCAAATCCGGGTTGCCTTTAGTCATATAGGTCATCCTTTGTTAGGGGATACATTGTATGGGGCAAAATCGACGGGATCACCATTTGCACTACGTGCAATGAAGGTTGTTTTTACACATATGCGTTCTGGAGACCGTATAACCGTTCAAGCTTAACTAGAATGGGGATTAAGTAGTAGAATGAGTTCTAAACTATATAAAAATTTCTAATTGAGAAATGAGAATGACTGATAAGTTCAGTAAAATCAATAGATTTCATAAAAACACATCGAAAAATATAGTGACAAATGATAATCCATAAGCTATAATACAAATAAACGTACACATATAAATTATCTGATATTGTACATATAGTATGTAAGAGGTGTAATAGTATGATTTTACAAGAAAATAGTGCTGAACGTAATCGGAGTATTACGATCGCCAGTATCAAGGGCATTATAGGTAATGTAGTGCTTGTCATTTTTAAAATGATAATAGGCTTGGCATCGAATTCCATCGCCATAATCCTTGATGCGGTCAATAACTTAACAGACGTTCTTTCTTCGGTGTTGACAATTGCCGGTACAAAACTGGCCGCAAAAGGAGCCGATAAGGAACATCCATTTGGACATGGCCGTATAGAATATATGACCACCATGGCTATTGCTTTCATCATTCTCGGTGCAGGTATTGGGTCCCTTAAGGAATCAATAGATAAAATTCTTCATCCAGAGGTATCTACATTTGATATTCCAAGCCTTGCCATCATCGCTGTTGCCATCGTTGTAAAGGTTGTGATGGGGCGATACATTAAGTCTCAAGGTGAGAAATATAAATCTGATGCCCTTGTAGCATCTGGTATTGATGCTCTTTTTGATGCGGTGATTACCTTCGCCACATTAGTGTCTGCTGGTCTCGTATATTTCCTTAATGTAGATATTCAAGGCTATGTAGGTGCCTTAATTTCTTTACTAATTTTGAAAGCAGCCTACGAGATTCTACGGGATATGTATAATCATTTGCTTGGTATTCGTGCCGATGATAATCTTATCCGAAATATTAAGGAAACTATTGCACAACATCCAAATGTAGGCGGTGTATATGACTTAGTGCTAAATAGCTATGGACCAGGAGAACTGATTGGTTCTGTTCATATTTCGTTGCCAGATACGATGACAGTGGGCGAGGTCCATCCTTTAACTAAAGGAATCGCAGTTCATCTTTATAAAAAGTTTGGCATTAATATGACTGTTGGCGTATACGCGGAAAATCAACCAAGTGTAGAAGTTCTTGAAATCAAAAAAGCACTTGATCAAGTTATCAGCTTGTATACCAATGTAGTTCAAATCCATGCTTTTTACGTACGAGAAGATAAAAAGATTATCTATTATGATATTATTTTTAACTTTGACGAAGAAGATCCACATGGCACATTAGAAAAGATTAAGGCAGAACTTCATAACCGTTATCCAGATTATACACAATTTGCCATTGTGGATACGGATTTTAGTAACTAATTTTATATAAGAAGTGACCGATATGAATAAATTTATGTTATCCACATTAGCAGTTATGACTGCGGTTAGTATCTGTGGCATGCAGCCTGTATATGCTAAACAAGTTAAACCAGATCCAACCATAACTATGCTTCAAATGCCGACGAATGATGAAATTTCGGTAGGGAATGGTACTACAAAAGAAATCAATAAACGAACACAAACATTAGTGAATAATGTGGCTGTATCTACTAAGTCGATGATTAAAAAGAATTGGAAAACCATATATATTAAGGCTATACCATCTGACAATACAGTTCGTTTCTACTATACGGATACGATGGGCCAAGTTTATAGTGGTCAAACTATTAAAAATACTGGTTTATCTAAGGGTAAATATAGAGCAGGAGCATTACGTCAGGCTCAGGCGTTGCAGGACTTGTATATGTATTTACAACAAACGAATCAGGAAATCCCTTCTTCTATAGATATTATCGTTACAAATCAAGGTCGTTGGATTCGAACCATTATGAATTACGATGAAAATATAGGCAATAGTTCCATCTATCAACAAAATTATGAACAAATTAATTTCCCCAATTTAAAATAGTTTGGATATAGTGAAAGCCCCTACCTCGGCGAGGTAGGGGCTTTGTGTTAAATTACATAATCATCGTGATTATCTGTTGTTTGTTTTTTATCTTGCTTTTTAGCACCTGCTAGGTCTAATAGTTCTTCTTCAAGTGTATCTTCATCCCCTGTATTGAGCATGGAATAGAAGGCCCATAAGATAATAAACCAAACTGGTGTAAAGAATAAGGCAACTCTTGTGTCATCATTCAAGGCCAAGATAATGAGGATGAAAGCAAAGAACGCAAGAATTAAATAGTTCATCACTGGATATAGAGGCATTTTAAATTTAGATTTTGCCGCTAGTTCAGGATTTTTTTTGCGATATTTTAAATGACAAATAACCATGATAGCCCAGATAAAAATAAAGCAGAATGTAGAGATAGATGTAATCATAACGAAGACTGCTTCTGGCATTACATAGTTAAGTACAACTGTAATAAGTAGCACGGCAGCAGAGAATATAGTCGCTTGATATGGCACGCTACTATGTGTCAAGCGACGCATTGATTTAGGTGCGTGACCGCGTTTAGCAAGGGCATAAATCATACGACCTGTACTAAAAATACCGGAGTTTGTAGCTGATGCAGCAGATGTAAGCACAACAAAGTTGACGATACCTGCTGCTGCGGTGATACCAACTGCTGTAAATACAGCCACGAATGGGCTGGCTGCAGGGTTAACGGCTGTCCATGGGTAAATACTCATGATGATGGCCAAGGAACCAATGTAGAACAAAATAATACGTAATGGAATATTATTGATGGCCATTGGAATAACCTTTTCAGGATTTTCAGTTTCACCTGCTGTCAAACCTACAAGTTCAATGCCTGTGAACGCAAATACGACCATTTGGAAGGATAAGATAAAGCCCATCGTTCCATTTGGGAACCATCCGCCGTAATTCCATAAATTACTAAAGGCGGCAGCAACACCAGCATCGGTACTAAATCCAGAGAAAATCATGATTAAGCCGATGATGATAAGGGACACGATGGCAATAACCTTGATCATGGCAAACCAGAATTCCATTTCACCAAAGTGCTTTACGGCTGTTAAGTTCATGAGTAATAGAGCTATTAAGACGACGAGGGCTGGTACCCATTGAGGGAGCCATGGTATCCAGTATTGCATATACAGTCCGACGGCCGTTAAATCGGCCATGGCTAGTGATAGCCAACAGAACCAATACGTCCATCCTGTGATGAACGCAGCGCGATCACCTAGATAATCTTCTACAAAATCGATAAAGGAATGATGATTAAGATTAGATAATAATAATTCCCCTAACGCTCTCATTACAAAGAAACAAATAAGACCAGTAATGAGATAAGCAAAAAGAATGGATGGACCTGCCAAATGGATGGCCCGACCAGAACCTAAGAATAAGCCTGTACCAATGGCACCGCCGATGGCGAGCAATTGTACGTGCCGATTCTTAAGGCCCCGTTCTAACTGATTCGTATCAGACATAATAAAGACCTCTTTTCTACAAACTATCTATAAATATAAAAAGCCATGGATGACCATAGCTTTCATAATCTATAGAATATATAAAACTATTTTTTTATAATACAGTATCTATTATAAAAAGTCAAATGTATTTTTGTGGTAGACAAATAGTAAAAATAGTATTATAAATATACAAATAAAAGATAGATTATTCGTATATATGAAAGAATACCTTGCCTTAAAAGGTTTTAAAATTTGCTATAATAATATAGAGATTATTTTTTACGTAAAACCGTGGAGGCTATGATGAGAAGACAAGATCGCATGGTTACAGATATAGATGAAATTAAGGAGATTTTAAATAGTACTCGTATTATTCACCTAGGTATGATGGATAGTGATTATCCTTACGTGGTACCTTTACTGATGCCATGGTAAACTCTGTAGGCGTAGTTCAAATTAAAGTTGTAGACTATACTTTCACAATAGGAAAGATAAAAGTTTTATGATGTAGCTAGGGCAACAGAATCGGTGGCATGTTTTTGATATAAATAAGAAAATATATCATTATATGTGAGTAGTATATTATAAAATTTTATAATAGGAGAGAATATGAGAAAAATAATAAGAGCTGCTATTCTATGTGCCACGATGGCTACTGCAGTAAGTACGTTTGGGGTACAACCAGTTAGTGCCACATACCCGTTAATAGATAAAAATGGTAACACTGTTCCTGTTGAACGAGATGTAGATAATAAGAAAACTATCGATGATAATCAAAAACTTATTGATCGTTATCGCTGGTATGATCAAGTTGATGATAATGATATAGTTAACACTAATATTGAGAGCGCCGTGCAGGAGTTTGGTTATCCATTACAAGTGCCGTCTTATATGCCTGAAGACTATGCAGTACGGGATGTAAAGGCCAAGGACCATGACGTATTAGAAATCGTATATACGGAAACGGGTCATGATGGAGCATATGGTCCTAAATTAACCTTCTCTAATACAGATATTGTATATCGTATGGGGTGGGCTATCGATACCGTAGTAACGCCTATATTAGAAAAGACAAAATACAATGCTAAGGATGCAGTTAGCTTTATTACCCCTAATGGAATCCCTGTACATACGTTAGGTTCTCGCAAAGACGCTATTCAAATTGCTTACTGGGAAAAAGATAATAAAGTGTATATGCTCTATTTTGCGTCTTTAAGAAACCAAAACTATGTAAGCAAAATTGTAGACTCTGTAGGTCCTTTGAGTAACGTAGCCGCTGATGATACTCGACTGCGTGGTGACCGAAATGATAAACAAAACATTGAAGAAAATGTTAAGCAAAATATTGAAGAAAGTGTTAAACCAAATGTTGAACAAGATGGATTTCATTATGAAACGATTCCTTTACCAGTGCGTACACATACGAATTCTGTGTGGCCTATTCTTACGAGTAAATCCATCGGCTTACCTAGCGGTGTAATTAATGCATCTCATAAGATGTCTTATGACGTATCTGTACCAAGTTATTTACCTCTTGGGTATACATACTATGCTACGCATTATTATGATAATGATGTATTAGAAACTGTATATTGGAAGGATGGTAAAGAGTACCAAGAACGGAGTGGCCGTTGGGTAAATCATACTATGGTCTTCCGCATGAGCTACTCTATGGATACTGTATGGCCTGAAGAATATATTCCAATGGAGTACCATGACGTACAGTGGATTGACTCTACTCCAATAGGTGATGTGCACTATACAGGTGATGTAGATAAAGGACTAGTGCGTAGTGTTAGCTGGTACAAGGATAATATGGCATATTTCTTGTTCTTCCAAGTGCCTGTGAAAGCATCTGAAGCAGAGTTTTATAAAGATCATGTAGTGCCCTTAAAAGATATCGATCCAAGTCGTACAGACTTAATTGGTGTAAAATAATTCGTTAGTACTAAACCCTAATAAGACTTTATAGCATGATTTGGTGATGCCATAGGACATTAGCGTGTTTGGTGTAAGTGTACGTAATAAAAAGAACCTATCTCCTAGATATTTTACTAATATCTTTAGAGATAGGTTCATTTAGTATATATAATTTACATATATTTTGTTCTTAGCATATTACTGATTATAACAACGGAATGTTAGCTTTCATTAATAGCATAATTATGGGCATAGGTTAATTAG
Organism: uncultured Veillonella sp.; assembly: GCA_963539855.1. Classification (GTDB taxonomy): domain Bacteria; phylum Bacillota; class Negativicutes; order Veillonellales; family Veillonellaceae; genus Veillonella. Next base: position 7,576 of record CAUTOY010000026.1, on the reverse strand, counting down.
AAGAATACGTAGCGGATGATAACGAGTATCGCCAATACGTACATAATCCAGTTAACTTCTTTTGCACGACCTGCAATAATTTTGAGTAGAGGATATGCAATAAGACCTGCAGAGATACCGTTAGCAATGCTATATGTGAATGGCATCAAAGTGATAACAAGGAATGCAGGAAAGCCTTCTGTCCAATCGTCGAAGTCAATATTGCGGATTGCACCTAACATAAGGGCACCAACGATGATAAGAACAGGAGATGTAGCTGCATTTGGTACCAAGGATACCAATGGAGCTAAGAACAAGCAGATCAAGAAGAGAACGCCTGTTGTAACCGCTGTTAAGCCAGTACGACCACCAGCACCTACACCTGCTGCACTTTCAACGAAAGCAGTAATCGTAGATGTACCGAGCAACGCACCAGCACTAACGCCGATAGCATCAACGGTCATCGCTTTGCCAAGACCTGGGAATTTACCAGACTTAGGATCCGCAATTTTCGCCTCTGTAGCAGTACCGATTAAAGTACCCATAGAGTCAAACAATTCTACGAAGGTGAAGGAGAAGATAATCGTAATCAAGCCCATGTGGAGCGCACTAGGAATATCTAATTGAAGGAATGCAGCTTTGGAGAAATCAGGCACAGCTAATACAGTAAAGTTCTCCGGCATTGTAGATAGTCCTGTTATATAGGACACAATGGTTGTTACTAACACACCAATCAAGAGTGAACCCTGAATCTTACGAGCCATCAATAGTGCGGTAAAGATGAGGCTGAATAGGGCTAACAATGTTTCGCCACTGTGCAAGTTACCTAGTGTTAACAATGCTTCAGATGCTGGAGGTACTAGATTGCCATGTGTTTGTACAACTTGGCCTAAAGAGTTAGGAGACAAACTGATGGAAATCGCCATCAAACCGGATAGTTTTAAACCGATAATGGAGATAAATAGCCCAATACCAACGGTAATAGCGACTTTCATAGAAGCCGGTATACCTACAACAATCATTTGTCGTATCGATGTCAGCGTTAAGACGAGGAATACGAGACCGGAAATGAATACCGCACCTAGTGCCGTTTGCCATGATACGCCCATACCGAGAACTACGGTAAAGGAGTAAAAGGCTAAGAGGCCAACCCCTGGAGCCAGCGCGATTGGATAGTTAACAAATAAACCCATAGCAATCGTTACGAGACCCCCACCTAAAGCTGTAGCGATGAGGACGGCATCCTTATCCATGCCAGCAAGACTCAAGATGTTTGGCGCTAAAAATAGGATGTACGCCATTGTGATAAACGTGGTAATACCCGCTAAAATCTCAGTTTTAACAGAGGTACCTCGTTCATTGAGTTTAAATAGTTTATCTAACATTAGATAAATCCTCCCTGTATGAAATTATAAATCATATCAAATAAAAATATTTCGATATATCTATAGTGTATCATATTTCCCAACAATTTTTGTATGAATTTATGTTATACTATACATATATTGTGAATGACTTAGAGGTTAACTTATGAAAATATCTACAAAAGGGCGGTATGCCTTGCGAATACTTGCGGATATTGCAGAACATGGAACGGAAAAAAATGTACCAATCCGTGAAATCGCAGAACGCCAAGGGTTTTCAGATAAATACTTAGAAGGAATTGTATCTCGTTTATCTTCTGCTGGCCTCGTTAAAAGTGGACGTGGCAAATACGGTGGATATCGTTTGGTGAAATCGCCATCTGAATACAATGTATATGAAATTTTATATGCAGCAGAGGACTCGATTGCTCTTGTGTCTTGTTTAGAAGATGATGTAGAACCATGTCCGATGTTTAATGATTGCTTGACTGCTCCGCTATGGCAGTATTTACAAGATGAGTTCCGCCATGTTATGGAGCGCGTTTCCTTGCAAGATGTAATGGATCACAAGTTTCCAGCGGAATAATTGAGAGAGTCGCGTTTTATATGCGACTCTTCTTTATATATAATTATTGTAAAAGCATATATTTTACACGCTGTTATGTGGAAAGAAGGCGAAAGATGAGTACAATCACAGATGATACTCGTGGTGGCATGCGAAATGTATGGATAATTACGGCTGCCATGACGGTATTAGCTATATGCTACACCATGATTATCCCTTTTTTGCCTATATATCTCTTGGAATTAGGCGTTCCAAAAGCCGATGTGGCCCTTTGGTCAGGCCTTGTATTCGGCATTACATTCCTTATTGCTGGTATTATGGCTCCGATTTGGGGAAAAATTGCTGATAATAAAGGGAAAAAGCGAATGGCCTTGCGTGCTGGCTTTGGCATTGCTATCTGTTATGTATTAATTGGCTTAGTTACAGACCAATATCAACTATTGATGGGACGTGCGCTCGTTGGGTTTGCAAACGGATTTTATCCAGCGGCAATGACCATGGTATCTCTCAGTGTTGATGAGAAGCAGGTTGGTCGAGCTCTAGGTATTTTCCAAACGGGCCTTATCTTGGGTAATGTCATCGGCCCATTTTTAGGTGGTGCTGTTGAAAGTGTCGTAGGCATGCGTCCTGTATTTTATGTATCTGGTGTCGCTGTACTTATTGCGACTTTGGCGGTATTGTTCTTTGTAAAAGAACCAAAATTACATGCCGTAGGCACTGATGGAAAAGCGCAAGCTGCTCAACCTACTAAATCTACATCCTTACGCGAAGACTTTAAGGTAGTTCAACAACAACCTGTACTAGTACGGTTGCTTGGGATTTTCTTCTTCATGCAATGTGTCATCATGATGTTGCAACCTATTTTGGCCCTCTATGTAGGCGATATGCAAGGTACCATGGAAGGGGCGGCTATGATCTCTGGTACCATCCTCAGTATAGGTGGGTTAGCTGGTTCTTTAACAACTAATATTTGGGTACGCATTGGAGAAAGAAGAGGCTACTTTAAAACGATTTCCTACTGTATGCTAGGTAGTGGTGTTGTTCTCTTATTGCAAAGCTTACCTGTGGGGATTTGGTGGTTTGGCGTACTACAAGTACTCATTGGCTCCTGTATTGTAGGCATTAATCCATCCTTGAGTGCTGCTGTCACACTCAATACAGATCCAAGCTTTAGAGGGCGTATGTTTGGTATGACGACGACAGCTCAACAATTTGGTTCTATGGTAGGCCCTGTATTTGCTAGTATTGTATCCACCTATGTGGGAATATCCTACGTGTTTAGTATTACTGGATTATTATTGTTATATATGGGCTTTCAGTCTCGAAAATTATCTAGAAAACATGAATAGCACTATGATGAGTCATAGATAGTATTAAGTGAAACATCTGTTTCGTATGAGATGAAAAGGAGTTGTTATGGTCCGTATCGGTCAAACTGTACTCGGTGAAGATGGTACAAAGATATGCGTGCCTATTGTGGGCACAACGCTAAAAGAAATTCTAGATGCTACTGCTGTAGCATGCAATACACCTTGTGATGTGGTGGAGCTGCGTATTGACTATTACGAGCGGGCCCACTCCATTGACGCTATTATTGAATTGTTAATGCTCATGAAGCCTCAGTTAAAAGGCCGTGCCTTATTATTTACTTGGCGCACAAAAGGCGAGGGTGGGGAGAAATCCATTTCTTCACAAGATTACTTTACAATGCTAGAGCGTCTTATTCCGACTGGATTAGTGGATGCTATCGATATTGAGCTATTCTTTGATCAAGATAGAATGCTTAAAACGATAGAATTTGCTAAGGTGCATGGTATCACAATTATCATGAGTAACCATGATTTTAATGGCACCCCAAGTCATGAGGTTATTGTAAATCGACTCATTCAAATGAAAGAATTCTTGGCCGATGTGCCAAAGATGGCAGTTATGCCACATACAACCGGTGATGTATTGACACTATTAGAAGCGACGGCTGAAGTGAAAGCCTTGTATCCATCAGACCCAATCATTACGATGTCCATGGGACCATTGGGGGCTGTTACACGTGCAACAGGTGCATTATTTGGTAATGCTATGACCTTTGCGTCTGCTGGCAAAGCATCTGCACCAGGTCAAATCGATGTGCATGAACTAAAACGTATTCTTGATGCCATCGACGTAGATGGTGTATTTGACGAACAACAACATAAACGCGTAAAAGTGCATTAAAAAAGACCTTCTTTCTTTAATTCAGAAATAACATCTTCTAAAGGCGTTACATTACCTTGCTCTATATCTTTATATGCTAACTTCAGTAGTTGATCGATTTCTTCGTCAGTAAGAAAGTCTGCATTCATAGAGTCACAAGTGATTGGCTTGCTTACCGAATCAGGAATTGTTTTTAAAAACTGTATTTGTTTGGAGATTAGCGTAATCAATAATGATATGGTTAATCCCATTTCTTTTAGGATTGCTGTAGTAAGTGTTTTTACTTTAGGGTTAATGCGAATGTTAAGAACACCTGTTTTATCGATTGTGTCAAAGGATATTTCTACCTCTGTTGAGGTTGATGATCCGTATATACTGATAGCATCTGAGGCTTTTAATGTAGTTTGTGGCTGTTCATAGGTGCCGTTGTTGAGGGTGTTTGGTGTAGGTGTTTCATCTATAGGTGCCGTCGGTAATGCAATGGCAAATGGAATGCGGCGTTCTTTTATGATTTGACGAAATAGTGCGTCAAGCATGGAGGTATAGGATAAGCCTTGTGCTTTTAATATGCTAGATACTTCTTGTTTTAGATCTTCGTTGATGCGGACTTGTAGATTTACAGTTTTCATAGTATCGCTCCTAGTATTTTTTCTGTGACTGTATTGCTTTGGTCATATTTCTAATTTTATATTTAGAGGTATTTAAGTTTATTAAAATTTACCTGTAATTACATTGTAATTGCAAATAATAGCTTTTACAAATATATATAATACATAGGACACATAAAAAAGCAGTAGTTATCTTTAGGATAGCTACTGCTTTTCAGTTTATATCATTAATGTCATGATATGAGTTTTAGTTTTATCTAGAAATACAGATGTAAATGCTCTTACAATAAGTTTGCTTCAAAGTCTTCTAGGATAGCCGCTACTGTTTCTGGTGCATTGCGGTTATGCTCCACGATGCATTGAGCAAAGCTTTCATACATTGGTGTACGTGTTGCTTCGAGTTCGCGTAAGCGTTCGATGCCGCCACTAGAGAGAACACGACCAGAGGTAGAGAGATTTTCTACTGGTTGTGTTAATTGGTAGATACGACCATTTTGGCGTAGGTGTGCATAGTTTTTAGGCACTGTTACGCAGCCGCCGCCAGTGGAGATAACGAGGCCTGTTTGAGTGCCGAGTTTTGCAATCATTTCCGCCTCTTTTTCACGGAAGGCTGGTTCCCCTTGTTCTGTAATGTAGGTGGAAATATTACCAATTTCTTTTTCTAGCTCTTGGTCCGCATCAATCCAAGGTCGCCCCATGGCTTCGCCAATAGCTTTTCCCACTGTTGTTTTGCCGACGCCAGGCATACCGATGAGGATGATATTTTCCTTTTCACGACGCATATCGCGTAGGATTTGCTCGATTTCCTTTGTGCCAAAGCTTTCACCTTGGAAATGATTAGCCGCCTCAACGCCTTGCGCCACGAGGAATGGCAGGCCATCACAATGTGGAATTTCCATCATTTCTGCTTGTAAAAGCAAAATCGTACGGCGAGGATTATAGATGAGATCAATAACGCCTTCTAATTTAGAAAACTGAGTAATATCGATAAGGTTAGCTGGATTATGAGGATACATACCGATAGGTGTGCAGTTAATAATAATCTGTGCTGTTTCATAGTAATTAGGCGCATCACCGTAGAATGGCGCTGTTTTGCGGGATAGATGAGTGATACTCTTTGCCCCTAAATCCTCAAGTGCCACGTGTACTGTAGCGGAGGATGCACCGTCGCCAAGGATAATACATTCCTTGCCAGATACATCGATACCAGCATGTTGTAGAGTAAACACAAAGCCATCATAGTCTGTATTATAGCCATGCCATTTACCGTCTTTGCGAACCATCGTATTAACACAGCCAATGCGCTCTGCACGAGGATCTACTACATCACACGCTTCAAGGGCATTTACTTTGTATGGGATAGTAATGTTGATGCCTTGTAGTTCTGGATCTGCAAAGAATTCTTGTAATTGGCTCGGCTCGCGCTCAAATAATTCGTAGTTTGTATTTCCTAATGCACTGTGAATGCGAGGGGAGAAGCTATGGCCCAACGTACGGCCAAGTAAACCAAATTTCATAGGACCTCCTAGGTCAATATACATAGAATGGCTAATAGGCTTGTACCTATTAGCCATTGGGGATATAAGATCTTAGTTTAGTATTAATTTTCTGGATAATTACCGAGCAAGCGGAATTTATCTTGTGATGTATGAAGCTCTGCTAGAACGGATAATACCTTTGGATCCGCTAAGGATGCTTCTAAATCGAGGTAGAATAAGAACTCAAAGTTATGGCCTACGATAGGGCGGGATTCGAGTTTTGTTAGATTTACGCCGATATTAGCAAACTTGGTAAGCAATGTGCCGAGACCACCTGGTGCATGGCTCGCTGTCGTTACCACAGAGATTTTATTAGCCCCTGGGTATACATGGAAGTCCTTGCTGATGCAGATAAAGCGCGTATAGTTGTTATCGCTATTTTGGATATTGCGCATCAATGGAGACAAGTTATATAAGTCTGCACATTGCGGTGCTGCAATAGCTGCTACGCCTGGATCATCGCTGGCTGCCACCATTTGTGCGGCACGAGCCGTGTTATCGAAGGAACGTAATTCTACGCCTTCTAATGTATCTAGGAAGTGACTGCATTGGCCTAATGCTTGTGGATGAGAGATGATGGTATGAATATCTTCTAGCTTTGTTCCTTTTTTTACAAGTAGGTCGTGAGAAATCCAAAGGCGCGTACCGCGCACGATATAGCATTTGCGTTCTTCTAGGAGATCGTATACTTCTTTTACAGAACCATTGGAGCTGTTTTCGATAGGTAATACGCCAAATTGACATTCCCCAGATTCCACCGCATCAAATACGGCACGGAAACCCGTTACGTAGTGAATTTGGCTGAGGGGCAATAATTTATCACACGCCATTTGAGCATTGCTGCCGAATACGCCGGCACAAGCTACGCTGCCCCGTTGTGGAGGCAAGGTAGGGGACTGCTCAATGGCTTTTTTCATTTTTACGGTGAATTCATTATCTTGGAATAATTGTTCAGACTGATAGGTACGGCTCAAGCTAAATAATGCTTCGAAGAAGCGGCGCGCATATAGATCGAGGTCTGGACCTGCATCCTTTGTGACCTTATCGAGAATATCCCGTTCTCGTTTGGCATCATAAATGGCTTTGTTCATTTCTTTCTTTGCCGCCGCAACGTCCTTGGAGAGTTCCATGCGCTCTTTGAAGAGGGCGAGCATTTGGTCGTTTATGTCGTTAATCTTAACGCGTACTTCATCTAAGTTCATGGTCAATATCTCCTAAGAAATCAAGAATGACAAGGGCTGTAACGGCTTCGATAACAGGAACTGCACGAAGCGCTACGCATGGGTCGTGACGACCTTGAATGGTGAGCAATGTGTCCTCTTTTTGGGAAAG
>CAUTOY010000025.1:0-18344 GCA_963539855.1 uncultured Veillonella sp. | reverse complement strand
ATGCACAAAAAATTACTCATTTTACAATTTATTTAAACTTTATTCACTCATAATTCATATAGAATCTTTATACTATCAATAGTTGATTGAGATCAACTAGGAAATGGAGGTCTACTACTTAATAACTTTTATCTGTCCCTTTTACAAATAATACAAACAACACAACACAAAACAATACAACACATAAAACAACACTTAAATACACAACAATACTCTCCCTGTGTATAAACAAAACAATACATATACAAAACTCTCTAATTATATATACCATCTCCCGTATATATAAAGATAAAAGTTAAGTAGACAAAAAGAGCCCGAAAGGGCTCTTTCCTTTTTTGTATAAATAGTATTGTTATAGAATAATTATCTGCTTGTATACATGAAGGTGAAGGGACAATTATCTTTGTACCTTGATACTAATTTTTACATTATATAAATTAGATGAAATTCTTAAATATCTTAGAATTACCTTGACAGATAGGGGCGCTTCTTGGTATTATATTCAAGTATCAAGTACACTTGATGTGCATAGGGGTATAGCTCAATTGGTAGAGTAGCGGTCTCCAAAACCGTTGGTTGTGGGTTCAAGTCCTACTGCCCCTGCCAAACTTTAGAGCTGCGACCTTCGGGTCGCAATTCTATAAAAAAGTTACTTAAAAATATTAAAATAATGCTTGCAAAAAGCTAGTCATTATGTTAATATAATCAAGTACCAAGTACATGACTCAGTAGCTCAGCTGGATAGAGCGTTTGACTACGAATCAAAAGGCCAGGGGTTCGAATCCCTTCTGGGTCACCAAATTAAAACTCACACAGATGTGTGAGTTTTTTTATTTTTCTTATATCGAGATATCTAAAAAACAACGCCCCCATACAATATGATGGAGGCGTTATTTTTAGTTTGATACTTCTTTTAACTGGCCTGCAGCAATAGCCATATTTTTAGAATAGATGGCTTGCATATAACCATATGTATCTGGTTTTAATTCTTTTAGCTTAGGGTTTTTCTTAATATTTCTACGTAGAATTTGACCTGTCCGCGCATCAATTAGATTAATTTCATCTTGTGTCCAATAGATGGTATCAGCATCTTGGTTGAAATAGTAATGATTGATATATTCAGTCATGTAATACATGGCACCTTGATGGCTATATGTTTTGGCGATGATTTCGTAGTTATTACCTTCGCCTGCACGGACGATGACGCGATTATCTGCATAGTATTGTTGGCCGTTCATGCGATACATATAGGAATAGCCTCTAGCGTTCTCTAGGTCACCTATATTAACTGCGTAAGCGCTACCCGTTAAGGCAAGAAATGTAAGTGTTAGAATAGCTAATTTTTTCATAGTGTAGTGATTGCTCCTTATTTTGCATGAGGCTGATCTGATTCAGCGACAACGTTGACCACAACTTGTTGGTCAGATGGTAATTGATTCATGATAACTGGCATCGGCTGTTCCATGGCTTGAGCAATGCCTTTTATTTGTCGAATCGCAACTGGTACAGGTGTTGAAGAACCGTCTTGAAAGTTTTGTTCTAGTGTATTGATTTCGCTAACTGTTAAACCAGCTTTTTCTGCAAATATTTCTTGTGAAAGTTGATGTTCCTCGCGGAATGCTTTTATAATGTCTCCGATATACATAATGACCTCCATAATGTAAATTACTCTATCATTATACATGAAAGCATGATGAGATAATAGATAGATTGAAATATAGTCTTTGGTTATTAGTGTATTATAAATATTTATTTATGAAAATTTAGAAAACATTTGACGAAAGTAACATACGGTGATAATATAAACACATAGACAACATCATATTTGGGAATAGGTGCTGAAAAGCATAATAGAGAAGCTGGTTAAAGGCCAGCACGGTCCCGCCACTGTATGGTTGAGCGAGTCTAATTAAGTCACTGGGAAACTGGGAAGGCTAGATAAGCGTTGACACCGAGTCAGGAGAACTGCCTATTCAACATTCACCATTTGACCTACGAGTGATAGGGAGGAGAAGTTTGAGACTCCCTTTTTACGTACCCGTAAAAAGGATTTTTTTGTGTAAATGATGTTTTGTAGTACACAAATTAGAATCTCTGTATTGTTATAGCAGTCATGGTGAATATACCGTTTGGTATTATCAGCATGGCTTTTGTTATGTCTGTTAATATATTTATTGGTAAATGTAGGGCATGCATTTATTCATCATCATCCTAAAAAGAGAGATGGTCCTAGCACCTAGGTTAGGTGTTTGGACCATCTCTTTTTTTGATTCTTAGATTTTTAGATTGGGGGGCTATATAGGTATCTTGAAATTATTAATTATATATGTATGATGAAGTCTTATAAAAATTACAAAAAATGATTGACGTCATATATAATAAGTGGTATTATAATTTCAGTCGGTACGCGGGAGTGGCGGAATTGGCAGACGCACCAGACTTAGGATCTGGCGCCTTACGGCGTGGGGGTTCAAGTCCCTTCTCCCGCACCAACTATATTTGCACCTGTAGGTGCTTTTTTTTTGCCCATTTACATCTGTTCAGGGTATAATAGTATGCAGTAGTACTTAGAACAGATATTTTTAAGATATTATATAGATAATCATTATATATGGTGTAGAATGGATACTTCAATTGATACACTGCTTTCACAAAACCCATCTATGACAGATGGGCTAAAGGCGTTTCGCCAAAAGGGAAAGTCAGTTATATATGGTTTAAGTGGATCACAAAAGTCGTTTCTCTTAAGCCGTGCTGTTCCTGAGGAACAGGTACAATCTATTATTATCGTGGTGCACGATAAAGAACATAAAGAATTGTGGGAACGCGATTTGGCGTTTTTCTGGCCTAATGTGCCGGTATTGCCATTTCCCATTACAGAACGTGTAGAATTTACTACCGTAGCTCGTAGCCTTGAAGGACAAGGGGCTCAAATGAGAGCAATGAGTATGTTGGCGTGGAATCGTCCTGTTGTAGTCATCGCTACGGTAGAAGAGGCCACGCAATATGTAGTGAGTCCTCAATATGTTATATCTCAAAGTGTGCATCTTGAGGTTTCTCAATCTATAGAGCGAGATGAGCTGTTAGAAAAATTAGTTACAATTGGATATGAACGCGTAGACCAGGTAGAACAACGTGGTCATTTTTCTGTGCGCGGAGATATTTTTGATATCTTCCCTGTGAATAGTGATGATCCAATACGTATGGAATTCTTTGGCGATGAAATCGATACAATGCGTCATTTTTCTGTGGATACACAACGGTCTATTGAAACGGTAGATTCCTATACGGTGACACCATTCTTTTTAACCAGCGATGATGCAGATAGTACATTGCTATCTTATGCAAAGGATGGACTTATCATTTATGATGAACCGGTGCGCATTCAAGATGCGTTGAAGAAATTCTTAAAAGAAGATGCAACACATCGCAAGCAACATTGTGAATGGTCTGAATTGCAACGCTCCGTGGAAGCTAAGATAGAGGTCGCTTTCACATTCATGCAACAGCGTTCTATAGGCTTAACTGGATTTTATCCGATTGGCATTCAAGGTAAAACGATGACGAGCTTTGAGCGTCAAATTCCGCTGTTGATGGATGAAATCAAGCAGTGGCAAAAGCTAGGCAATCAAGTTGTGCTTGTAATTAATAATTTACAGCGCCGTGAAGGTATAGAAAAGGCTTTGCATGGTGATGCTATTCCGTATAAGATTTGTGAAAGCTGGGACTTTGAGCCTAATACGGTTCACGTTATGCAGGGCTTATTAACAGATGGCTTTGAATTACCGCATAGTCATTTAGTCGTTGTTGTAGAAGGCAATATTTACGGTCAGCAAAAACGCAAACTTCGTAATAAGCCTAAAAAGGGCCAAGAAATTAATTATTTTACGGATTTATCCGTCGGCGATTACGTTGTTCACAGCATGCATGGTATCGGTAAATATGTGGGCTTAAAAACGATTGAAACAGAAGGTATTCATCGAGACTACATTGAAATTGCTTATGCCGGAACAGATAGACTGTATTTGCCTGCTAGCAATTTAGATCAATTACAAAAGTATATCGGCAATGAGGGTGATGTACCTCGCATTCATAAGATGGGAGGTAGCGATTGGCGTAAAGCAGTTAATAAGGCACAGAAATCCATTGATGATTTGGCGGATAAGTTGGTTGAACTTTATGCGAAGCGGGAAATTACGGAAGGCTTTGCGTTCTTGCCGGATCAACCGTGGCAGCAAGAATTTGAAGATGCTTTTCCTTATGAGGAAACAGAGGATCAATTACAAGCTACGCGAGAAATTAAAGAATCCATGGAGCGACCAACACCGATGGATCGCTTGTTAGCAGGGGATGTGGGCTTTGGTAAAACAGAGGTCGCTATGCGTGCCATCTTTAAGGCCGTTGTGAGCGGTAAACAAGTGGCTGTACTGGTACCAACTACTGTATTAGCTCAGCAACATTACCAAACGTTTTTAAATCGATTTAATCCATTTGGTGTAAAGGTAGACGTACTCAATCGATTCCGGTCTACATCGGAGAAGAAAGAGGTGCTAAAGGGCGTCGAAAATGGTTCTATTGATATATTAATCGGCACGCACTCCTTGTTAAATAAAAAGGTGAAATTTAAAGATTTAGGGTTCCTCGTTGTTGATGAAGAGCAACGCTTTGGTGTAGCACAAAAAGAAAAATGGAAGGAATGGGCCAATACTATTGACGTCCTTACCTTAAGTGCTACCCCTATTCCAAGGACGCTCCATATGTCTCTTGTCGGTGTTCGTGAAATGTCGGTCATTAGTACACCGCCAGAGGATCGACTACCAGTACAGACGTATGTAGTGGAATACGATATGAATCTCATAGCTGATGCAATCAAACGTGAACTCGCCCGGGGCGGACAGGTTTACTTCGTATACAATCGGGTAGCATCGATTAATCATATGGGTGAACTATTAGAACAGGCGTTGCCAGATTTGCGGTATGCTGTTGCACATGGACAGATGACGGGCCGTCAAATTGAAGAAATTATGACCGATTTCTATGAAGGTCATTATGATGTATTGCTCAGTACAAGCATTATTGAAACAGGCCTTGATATACCAAATGCTAATACGATTATCATATACGATGCAGATCGATTAGGCTTATCGCAACTCTATCAAATGCGTGGACGTGTAGGTCGGTCTAGACGACGTGCCTATGCATATTTCATGTATCGACCTGATAAGATGCTTTCAGAAGCGGCAGAAAAGCGGTTGAAAGCTATCGAAGAATTCACAGAATTAGGAGCCGGATTTAAACTGGCTATGCGCGATTTAGAAATTCGAGGAGCTGGTAATTTATTAGGATCACAACAACATGGTAATATCGCATCGGTGGGCTTTGGAATGTATGTATCCATGTTAGAGGAAGCCATTGCGAAAGCACAAAATAAAGAGGTGGTCAAAGAGGTAGTACCCGATCCTGCCATTGATCTTGAAATCGATGCTTTCATAGATGATGCCTATATCAAGGATAGTGCGCGCAAGATTTCCGTATATCAACGAATGTTACAAATCAAAAATAAAGCGCAGCTTGATGATTTGACGGATGAACTCATCGACCGTTTTGGTACGCCGACGGATCCGGTGGACCGTTTACTACGAGTCGCTCAAATTAAGGAGCAGGCTCGGTTGTTGGGGATTAAGAGCATCGTTCGCCGCGATGATCAGCTCATCATCCATTGGCAAGATGATTCAAAGATGGCCGATTGGGATATGGGTGCTGTTCGCGAAGATTTATGGAAGAAAATGAAGTTCATGGACACAAAACCTGCATCATTATATATCAGTTTGAATGGATTGAAGGGATCTATTCTAACGATTACAGAAGCAGTGATGAAGGAGTTGTCAAAGAAATCTAAGGGGGGCCTATGAACCGATTTTTAAAGGGTGCCATGATTTTAACAATAGCTGGTGTTATCGTTAAAATTATTGGTGCTTTCAGCAAGGTACTCGTCGCTCGTATTCTGGGAGGAGAGGGAATAGGTCTCTATATGATGGCCTATCCGATATACCAGATTATAGTTAGTATTTCGGCTGCAGGGATTCCTGTGGCAATCTCCATTATGATTGCTGAAAAACTAGCAAATCGAGATATGCGTGGGGTGCAACAAGTTTTTAATGTATCCTTACGCGTGCTTACGCTAGTAGGCATTATCTTTAGTGTTGGGCTTTATGCTAGTGCAGAATGGCTCATAAAATGGAACATTATAACGGATCAAAGGGCGTTAATACCAATTCAATTATTATCGCCGGCTATTATTGTTGTCACTATTTTAAGTTGTTTTAGAGGCTATTTCCAAGGTTTTCAATACATGGTTCCTACTGGGACGAGTCAGGTTTTTGAACAAATCTTTCGCGTAGGATCCATGGTGGGGCTTGCGTACTATTTTATCGATTCAGGATTACATCTGGCCGCAGGTGGCGCTACCTTTGCCACATTTCCAGGCGTATTAGCCGGTTTAATCGTACTGGTGTATTTTTATAGATCTCAACGTAGTTTGCGGCAGCAGATGTTAAGTGAGCAAAATAAAGAGGCACCTATAGAACGTACCAGTGCGGTTATTAAACGTTTATTTGCCTTGGCCATTCCCGTTTCCATGGCCAATATTATGTTGCCTATGGTATCTTTAATCGATACTTTTATCGTTCCGAAACGATTGATGGATATTGGTTACTATTTACATGAGGCGACTACACAGTTTGGATATTTGACAGGAATGGCCACGTCGCTCATTGGCTTGCCTATCATTTTGACGACTGCCCTCGCGGCGAGTCTCGTACCGGCTGTATCCGAAGCGCATGCAACGGGGAATAAAGGTCGTATAATCGAGCGTGCTAGTACAGCAATGAAGATTGCTAATTTATTTGCTATACCGGCCTGTATAGGCTTATGCGTATTGGCAACGCCAATTTCGCAGTTAATTTATGCAACGCCTAATGCAGGGCCTGTTATTGCCGTGATTAGCCTTAGTATTATCTTTTTAGGATGGCAACAAATCACAGCTGGTATATTACAAGGGTTAGGGCGCACCAGTATTCCGATGCTGTCTATTTTTATAGGGCTTATGGTGAAAGCTATCTTAGACTATCAATTGACAGGATCCATTGAGCTAGGCATTAATGGTGCTGCATGGGCTACGAATTTAAACTTCGCCATAGCCGCCTTAATTAATTTAGTATTCGTAAAGCGGTATGTAGGGAGTGTTATTCAATGTATGAACCTATTGAAAATCATCATTTCTGCTATGGCTATGGGTGGTGCTACACAAGTTAGCTTTATGTTCCTTGTCGATATGGTTGGTAATGGTGCTTCCGTAGCTATATCTATCTTTGTTGCTCTTATTGTATATATACTAGCTCTTTGGATTACTAAGGCCATTGTAATGGATGATATGTATCATATGCCTGTTATCGGAAAACGATTGCGTAAACGCCAAGTAGAGGAGAATCGAATCTATGAAGAACAATATTGATATACAACCTCTTGTAGAGGTGGTAAAAAAGTTACGCTCTCCTAATGGATGCCCTTGGGATAAGGTACAAACTCATGAATCATTGCGCCGTTATTTTATTGAAGAAACCTACGAAGTAGTGGATGCCATTGATAATAAAGATATGGATAATCTGCGTGAAGAGCTAGGTGATGTATTATTACAAATTGTATTTCATAGTAGTATTGCTGAAGAATCAGGCGCTTTTACATTACAAGATGTAATAAATGATGTAACAGAGAAGATGATTCATCGTCATCCAAATGTATTTCCAGAAGAGAATCCTGATAATAAGGGAAAAATATATACTTGGGATGAATTAAAAGCACAAGAAAAAGGAAATATACGAAAAAGTGTATTAGATGGAGTATCCAAGAGTTTACCTGCATTAGTGGCTGCTCAAAAGCTACAGGATAAGGCAGGAAAGGTAGGATTTGACTGGGATGAGTTGGAGCCAATTTGGGCAAAGGTGAATGAAGAAATCGGTGAATTTAAGGAGGCTGTGGCCTTAAAAGATAGAGAAAATATGGAAAAAGAGGCTGGAGATGTGCTTTTTTCCTTGATTAATCTATTTAGATGGTATAAAATAAGCGGTGAAAATGCACTGAATCGCACAAACACTAAGTTCCGACAGCGTTTTTCACATGTAGAAGCTTGTGTTAACCAAAGCGATCGCTCATGGGAAGACTTTTCATTAGCTGAGCTGGATGCTTTTTGGGAGGAGGCTAAAGTGCAGGAAAAGTAACCTAGAGGTATGTTAGTAATCTCGGGTATTGTATTTTAAGGAGGTTCTGTCATGAATAAAACAGAATTAATTGCAAGTGTTGCACAAAAAACTGAATTGACTAAAAAAGACGCTGAAAAAGCAGTAAAAGCTGTATTCGATACAGTTGCTGAAGAATTAGCTGCTGGTGGTAAAGTTCAAGTTATCGGCTTCGGTACTTTCGAAGTTCGTGAACGCGCTGCTCGTGAAGGCCGCAATCCACAAAACGGTAAAACTATCACTATTAAAGCTTCCAAATCTCCTGCATTCAAAGCTGGTAAAGGTTTGAAAGAACAAGTTAACGCAGCTCCTGCAAAAAAACGCAAAAAATAATCTAAATAAGCTGTAAAAGAGACCCGCTAGGGTCTCTTTTTTTCGTCTGTGTTACTTTTTCTTGTTTATGTGGTATAATCACAAGGAAAGGATAGATTATGACTACAGAACAATCACGGAAGATTCTCATTGTATCTGCCTCTATTGGGTCAGGACATATGCAGGCTGCAAGGGCGATAGAAGAATATTGGAAATTAAAAGAACCACAATCAGTAATTTCTCATGTGGACTTTCTTGATACGGAAACATTATCCGTAGAGCATCTGATTAAGGGTACTTACATTAAGATGATTGACGTATTTCCCATGCTATATGATATGATTTATCGCGTATCAAAAGGGGAGAAGAAGGGAACCATTCTACAGACGGTACTCTCTTATATATTAAAGAGTCGTATGTTGAAGTTAATCCAACAAGAAGAACCAGATGTGATTGTATTTACCCATCCATTTCCTTGTGGGGCCGCAAGCATATTGAAACGTCATGGACATATTGATGTTCCATTAGTGGCGATTCTCACTGATTTTAGCAGTCATCAATTTTGGATTTATCCCCAAGTGGATACCTACTTTGTGGCCACTGAAGATATGGTAGGGGAAATGACGTCCGTCGGTATAGAATGCGATAAGATTCATGTATCTGGTATTCCTGTGCGAAGGTCATTTTTTAAGGATGCTATTGATCATTATGAGCTGAAATCACCTGTGAAGGTTCTTGTAATGGGTGGAGGTTTAGGTTTAGGCTCATTAGAAGTTGCATTACAACATTTAGATGCAGTTAGAGGTATAGATGAAATTATTGTTGTAGCAGGTCAAAATACATCGCTATATGAGTCGCTGGTAAGTCTTAGTGAACGGATGAAAACAAATACAACGGTATATGGCTATACATCTAATATTTCCGAATTAATGAGTTCTGCTACTATACTTGTTACTAAGCCGGGCGCATTAACATGTATGGAGGCCGTAACAATTGGATTGCCAATGGTATTCTTTAATGCCATTCCGGGACAAGAAGAGGCGAATGCAGAATTATTAGAAGAACGTGGTTGTGCTCGTTGGGCTAGAGATATACATAATCTAGAAGACGTAGTAGCGGCATTATTGATTAATCCTATTCGTTTACAAAAAATGTCTGAACAAGCACGTTCTTGGCATGTAGATGGTGCTGCTAATATCGTAAACGAACTCATTCATATTCTCGATACAAAAACAGATGCACTTTCTACTGAGCGAGAGTTAGAATCATTGTAAATAAAAAGGTCATCGTTCAAACTAATTTACCTACCATATGTATGGATCAGGTAACCATTAGCTTGGGGATGACCTTTTTCTTATTCGCGTTATGAATTATTGATAGTTTTCAATGTTTTCTGTACGAATCGTTTGCAATGCGTTTAAGAAATCTTCTGTTGAAGTATGTTCTTCCAGTAGTGCTTGTAATTGATGAGAATCATTAAGGCTTACACTCCATTGGAATGAATCGGTATCGTCGTATACATTGAATACGATTGGCGTATCGAGTGTATCTGGCATATGACCATCATCGTCGGATACAGTTGCATAAGTACCATTATCTAATAGTTCAACAAACAGTGTATCATAACCATCAAAGTCGATAATTTCAAAATCTAGAGCATCATAAAAATCTAATACTGCATCTGTTGCCATGAGAACCTCCTAATAGCATGTACTTATCATGTTGGATTACTGTCTAGTTATCTATCTGTATTCTACTGATGCGGTGTATGACTGTCAATGAAAATCTGTAGTATAATAAATAACATAATGATAACAGAGGAGTACGGGAATGAACGTAATTAGTTTACAGAATATAGAGAAATCGTATGGCACACGATTGTTATTTACCGATGTATCCATAACATTTACAAATCAAAAACGATTGGGACTTGTGGGTATCAATGGAACTGGTAAATCGACATTTTTAAAGATTTTAACCGGTCAGATGGAGTGTGATAAGGGAACTATTGAGCGCAATGGCAAGGCTACCATCCATTATTTAGCACAAACGCCAAGCTTTGATGAAGGTAATACCTTGTTGGAAGCCATTTTAGATGGGGACCATCCGCGATTACAAATGGTAAAACGATTTGATAAGGCCAGTCGCGATTACCATTATATACAAGAACAGGGCGTATCTGATGAACGTATTGAACGTCATTATATGCAGTGCTTAGAAGAAATGGATACCCGAGATGGATGGCAAGTAGAGCAAGAGGCTCGTATCATCTTGAGCAAACTAGGCTTTCACGATGTCAATATGTCAGTTAGCCTGTTATCGGGTGGTCAAAAACGTCGATTGGCGTTAGGACAAGCTTTATTATACCCTTGTGATTTACTCCTCTTAGACGAACCTACTAACCATTTGGATGAAGATAGCATCGAGTGGCTCGAAACGTATTTGAGTAATCGTCCAGGTGGTCTCTTAATCAGTACCCATGACCGGTATTTTTTAGACTCCGTATGTAATGGTATTTTGGAATTATCTAATCGACATATGTATGAGTACGAAGGGAATTATGAAAAATTTATTGAATTGAAAGCAGACCGCGAGGCACGCCAAGCTGCAACGGAGGAGAAACGCCGTCAATTTTTAAAGCGGGAAATCGAATGGGTACGCCGTGGTGCCCAAGCTCGTAGCACCAAACAAAAGGCCCGTTTACAACGGTATGAAACGCTTAAAAATATGGAAAAAACTAGACGTCCTGATCAAATGGATCCGATTGCCTTAAAGACTCGATTGGGCAAGACTATATTTGACATTGAGCATTTATCCTTTGATTTTGATGGACGCCCTATGGTTGATGATTTTACATATCACGTGGTGCGTCATGATCGCATCGGTATCGTAGGTCCCAATGGGGTTGGGAAATCGACATTTATGAAAATCCTCGATGGTACCTATGAGCCAGTCGCCGGAACCATTGGCAAAGGCGAGACTGTTCGTATTGCACACTTTAAACAGGAATTACCTGAATTTGATGAAAATATGCGTGTCCTTGATTATATAAAAGAGGACCATTCCTATATGTCGCTTGGTGATGGCACAACGTTAAGTGCGGGTCAAATTTTGGAACGCTTTTTATTCACTCCTGAATTACATGGTGTACCGATTCGTAAATTATCCGGTGGTGAGCGTCGTAGATTGTACCTATTAAAATTACTTATGAGTGCGCCTAATGTACTGCTTTTGGATGAACCGACTAATGATTTAGATATCCCTACACTAGAGGTATTAGAGGATTTTCTCGATTCCTTCAGTGGCGTCATCATAACCGTGTGCCATGATCGCTATTTCCTAGACCGCGTGGTAGATAAATTATTTGTATTTACAGGCAAGGGTCACATCGATATCGTTCACGGATCTTATTCTGATTATAAGGCTGACATTGGTGAAAGTAATGATTCACCATTCTATGTACCTGAACAGCAGAGTGCTACCGATCATAGTACTGAGGCAGAATCTGATTCTATGGATACAATTGGGGCATCCTCGAGTACTGAATCTATTCACACAGAAAGTCCTATAAAGAAAGGCCTCAATAAGGCTGAAGAAGCAGAATATGCATCGATTATGGAGGAATTGCCAAAATTAGAACATCTTGTAAAAGGGTTGGATGTTATGATTGGCCAAGCCGGTACAGACTATGAAAAAATGCAAACTCTCATGACTGAACGAGAAGAGACACAATCTCAAATCGATACATTGACTGAACGATGGATGGAATTAGAAGAACGTCTATAAATGTTTATATTATGGGATTTTTAATACCTGATATGCATAGGAATTACTTTCAGAATCATTGATAAAAATCACATTTTGTAGTATAATTTCATCGATTAACGATAACAACGTTACCTAAGTAGGAGGAAACATGAGTAAGTACGAATTTTTAGATCGTCGTGTGCCTATTGAAGAAGGCAATATTGCCATTGTGCAAGATTTATCTAAATGTAAAAACTGTTCTTTATGCCGTAAAGCATGCGCTGTTGATATGGGCGTATTCGACTATTACGATTTGACGACCAATGGAGATCATCCGATTTGTATCCATTGCGGTCAATGTGCATCTATTTGTCCATTCGATTCCATTAATGAACGTTCTGAAATCGATGAAGTTAAGGCTGCTATTGCAGATCCTAACAAAATCGTTGTGTTCCAAACAGCACCAGCTGTGCGCGTTGGTTTAGGCGAAGAATTCGGTATGGAAGCGGGTACTTTTGTAGAAGGCAAAATGGTTGCAGCCCTTCGTAAACTTGGCGGTGACTATGTACTCGATACAAACTTTGGTGCTGATATGACTATTATGGAAGAAGCATCCGAGTTAGTTGAACGTGTTCTTAATGGCAGTGGTGAATTACCTCAATTCACATCTTGCTGTCCTGCTTGGGTAAAATTTGCTGAAACATTCTACCCAGAATTTTTACCAAACTTATCTACTGCAAAGAGTCCAATTGCGATGCAAGCGCCTACGCAAAAAACATATTTTGCTGAAAAAATGGGCATCGATGCAAAGCAAATGGTAGCTGTAGCAGTAACACCTTGTTCTGCTAAAAAGTTTGAAATTCGCCGCGATGAAATGAATTCCTCCGCAGAATACTGGAATGCGCCAGAAATGCGCGATACAGATTACTGTATTACAACACGTGAACTTGCTAAATGGTTACGCGCAGAAGAAGTTAACTTCGATGAATTAGAAGATTCCAAATTTGATCCATTGATGGGTGAAGCATCTGGTGGCGGTATCATCTTCGGTAACACTGGTGGTGTTATGGAAGCAGCGATGCGTACCGCTTATAAACTCGTAACAGGTGAAGACGCACCTAGCACATTGATTCCATTCGAAGCAATTCGCGGTATGGATGGTGCTCGTGAAGCTGATGTTGTAATTGGTGATAAAACATTACATGTAGCAGCTGTTCATGGTACAGGTAACTTGCGTAAGTTTATTGAACATATGCGTGCAGAAAATATCCATTATGATTTCATTGAAGTCATGGCTTGTCGCGGTGGCTGTATTGGTGGTGGTGGTCAACCACGCGTTAAATTACCTATGGCAGACAAAGCTCGTGAAGCTCGTATCGCTTCTTTGTACACTCGTGATGCGGAAGTGACAGTAAAAGCTTCTTGTGATAATCCAGATATCCAAAAGCTATATGCTGAGTTCTTTGATGGTAAACCTATGAGCCATAAGGCACATCATATGTTACACACAACATTTGTAAATCGCTCTGAAGATTTAGGTCCTAATGGTGCATGTACACCTGCTACTTGTCCAACATCCGTACCTAATTTGAAAAAAGCAGCAGAAGCTGCAAAAGCGGCGGCGGAAGCGAAAAATTAATTATTTATAAAATTGAATAAAAATCTTGAAATTTCGCATAAAATGACATATACTAATTACTGTGAGAGACAATAATATAATGGTCCTTAGAGAGAGGTATATGTTAATGACATGGGGCGGACAGAGAGACGGTTCTGGTCGTAGACCTCGTATGTATAAGCGCGTATGTAGATCATTCCGTTTAACAGACGAGGAGTATCAAATCCTGAAACCACTAATAGAAGCTATGAGGATGCGCACAGATGCATCTAATAAGCAACACGTAGAGTATTTGAATAACTAAATATTGACATGGTATATGTATATACTAAATTCTTAAAAAAAACTCTTCCAATAGTAGCAACTCTTATACAAGCCATGTGAATACAAGAAAATTAGACCCTTTTGGGTCTAATTTTTTTTGTAAATAAATACATAAGGTATAGGCATTTTAACTATACCTAGTTATAATATGAGTATACAAGTGTGAGTATAGGAGGTGTTAGCTTGTTACAAGATTTATTATCAGAGGATAATGTGTCATTCCATTATCCTGCTGAGACGTGGGAAGAAGTGATTCGTCACGGTGGTCAGCTCATGGTCGATGCTGGTTTTACAAATCCCACATATACAGAGGCTATGATTGACGTAGTTCGTGACATGGGGCCGTACATTGTATTGGCACCGGGGCTTGCTATGCCTCATGCGCGCCCAGAAATGGGAGCTAAGAAAGTAGGTACGGCTTTGGTAACGCTAGAAAAGCCTATCGATTTTGGTAGCCCAGAAAATGATCCTGTATCAGTAGCGGTATTTTTATGTGCGCCGAATAAGGATGAACATATTCAATTGCTTACCGATATTGCAACCCTATTTGAGGATGAAGAGTTCCTTGATGCAGCGGTAAATTTTGAAAGCATTGAAGATGTACAAGCCTTTTTGGCAGAACATCTTGATGAAGTGTAATTTGGGAGGTGTACTATGATTTCCATTTTAACTGTATGTGGTAATGGCATAGGTTCTAGTTTGATGTTAAAAATGAAAATTGAAGAAATTTGTGCGGAAAATAATATCGAAGCGCAAGTGGAATCAATTGATTTTAATGCGGCTCAAGGTCGTAAAGCTGATTTAATTGTTACTGTAAAAGAATTAGCGGAACAGTTTGAAGACAAGAATGTAGCTATTGTGCGTAGCTATATTAATAAAAAGAAAATTAAAGAAGATATTTTGGAACGATTACAACAAATCGCTAAGTAATTCACAGGGGAGATAATTCTATGGAAATGATATTAGAATTCTTACGGGATGTATTAAGTCAACCAGCCTTGTTAATTGGTATTATGTCCTGTGTAGGCTTAATTGCTTTAAAACGACCATTTCATAAGATTATGACTGGTACATTGAAGCCGATTCTCGGCTATTTAATGCTTGCTGCAGGTGCAGGTGTTATCGTTAGCAATCTTGATCCATTAGGAAAAATGATTGAACACGGATTCCATATTACCGGTGTTGTACCAAATAATGAAGCTATCGTGGCAGTAGCGCAAAAGGTACTTGGTGTTGAAACGATGTCTATCCTTGTTGTAGGCTTATTGATGAACTTATTAATTGCTCGTTTCACTAAATTTAAGTATGTATTCCTTACTGGTCACCACAGTTTATTTATGGCTTGTTTAATGTCTGCTGTGCTTGGTACTGCAGGTTTATCCGGCATTGAATTGATCCTTGTAGGTGGCTTCTTAATGGGTGCATGGTCCGCTATTTCTCCAGCTATCGGTCAAAGCTATACTTCTAAAGTTACCGATGGCGATGAAATCGCATTGGGCCACTTTGGTAGTTTAGGTTACTATCTATCGGCATGGGTAGCAAAATACGTAGGTAAGGCAGAGGAAAGTACAGAAGATATTGAAATTCCTGAAAAATGGGGCTTCTTGCGTGACTCTACATTATCTACTGCATTGACTATGATTGTATTCTATTTGATTGCTGCTTTTGCTGCTGGTTCTGAATTTGTAGCAACTTTGTCTGGTTCTATGAGTCCATACTTATTCGCAGTTATGAGTGCTATGAACTTCGCTGTAGGTGTAGCTATCGTATATTCTGGTGTTCGCATGATCTTGGGTGACTTGATTCCAGCATTCCAAGGTATCGCTACAAAAATCATTCCTAATGCGATTCCAGCTGTAGACTGTGCCGTATTCTTTACCTATGCGCCAACAGCTGTAGTATTAGGCTTTATTAGCTCCTTTATCGGTGGTATTATCGGTATGCTTATCCTTGGTGCTGTAGGTGGCGTGCTCATCATTCCTGGTCTTGTACCTCACTTCTTCTGTGGTGCGACAGCAGGTATCTATGGTAATGCTACTGGCGGTCGTCGTGGTGCTGCAGTAGGTGCATTTTTAAATGGTTTGGCCATTACATTCCTTCCTGCATTGGCATTGCCAGTTCTAGGCCAATTAGGTTTCCAAAATACAACATTTGGTGACGCCGACTTTGCCGTAACTGGTCTTGTATTGGGACATGCCTATGAATGGCTTGGTATGGCCGGTATTTATGGCGTTGTTGTTATTGCAGCCCTTGTTCTTATTATTCCTAACTTCATTAAAACAAAAGGAAAAGTTATTAATTACGTAGAAGAAGAGTAATGAAAACAACTGAGCAACATAGTAATGTAGTAATTCGATATATATTCTTGACCATTGGCGCTATAAGTTTTTGCCTTGGTACAGCAGGTATCGTATTACCAATATTGCCAACAGTTCCTTTTTATATGCTTGCCTTATTTTGTTTAGCACGTGGATCTGAACGATTTCACAGAATGTTTTTAGACTCCCAATTATATAAAAAGACAGTTGGTGCGTATGAACGCGATAAAGCATTGACGTTGCGGGCAAAGTTGTCCATTTTAGCTTCTGTAACTACAATCATGGTAATAGGTGCTTATTTTTCTAGGAATATTTCTATTGCCCTTATTATTATGGCGGTCGTATGGATTGCTCATGTTATAGCATTAGTCTTTATAGTTAAAACAAAAAAATAAATAATTATAAGGGAGGGCTGTAACAGAATGCGGTTTTACCGCATTCTAGTTATAGCCCTTTTAAAATATAAGAAATACCAAGAAACTTAGGTTTGAAAAATCCTGAGTTTTCTTGGTATCTTTTATTTTTAGGCGCACCTAAATAGGCCTCTAGGCCTAGTCTATCCTTTTTACTAGGTGGACGAATCATATAGAAAAAGAACGTATATACTGGATTTTAATAAAGATTACATGAATTATTACAAAAATGAATTTGACAATTAATCTCAAAATGCTTACTATTAATGTATTGTTTATAATATTTATATATATATGGTGATACTATGAATCCACATGCTCATATGAAATTACAATCAGGAGTATGTATGGCTAGACATACCGTATTTGACGGTATTGATTTGCTATTCCTTGATGTAAAGCGTGAAACGATTCAATTTTTCGCCAAATCTCATACAAAGACCTTTGCAATTAATCATTGTGAAGAGGGACGTATTGAATGCAAGTTTGCATCTGGAGAATACTTGTATATGGGGCCCGGAGATATGTCGTTAGGATGGCATATCAGGGCTGATTATCAACATGAAAATTACTTTCCTACAAAATCGTTTAAGGGAATTGTTCTATTAGTAGATGTAGAACGAGCACAACATGTATTAGATACCTTGGTAACAGATACACCGATTGATTTGGCTGCCATAGCCAATCGATTTTGTGAAAATACAGACTTTGGTATGATGATGGAGGAAACAGAGTCGGTTCGCCAAATTTTTTCCAGTTTATATACTGTGCCTGACCAAATTAAGGCTCATTATTTTAAGTTGAAGATTGTAGAAATATTTTTATTATTATCTGTAATCTCAACAGAATCCTATGAAAAACGAGGTAGCTACCGAAAGCAACAGGTAGATATTGTGAAAGCAGTAAGCAAATATTTGTCTAAGAATTTCGTCAAACGCATTACCATTGATGATCTATCCCGTGATTTTGATGTTCCTGCATCAACCTTAAAGCGTTGTTTTAAAGGTGTATATGGTGTGACAATTCATCAATTCATCAAAGAGTGCCGTCTTAACGAGGCAAAACGTTTACTACAAGAAACGGATGAATCCATCTTGCAAATTGCCAATGCTGTAGGATATGAAAATGGTAGTAAATTTACAAGTACCTTTAAGGACTTTGTCGGTATGACACCGAGTGATTATCGTAGAGTATAATTACATATTGTTTAACTATATCTAACAAAAGTACCAAAATCGTATAATTTTGGTCTTTTCGGAGTAGATATGCATGATACACTTTGCTAACATAAAAATGTAAATGATTTTCAATGTCATTA
>CAUTOY010000024.1:0-18819 GCA_963539855.1 uncultured Veillonella sp. | reverse complement strand
TTCTACATATAACAATCTACTCAACTACTGTTACAATTTCATCTAAGGTACGACGCGTTTTATTGCGATGTGGTTCTTCATCACGATAACCAAAGGCAGCCATTACGGCAATACCAAAGTGCTTCGTATCAAAAAGCCCTAATTCATCGCCTAAGAATGCTGTCATCTTGTCTTGGTTGAAGCCTTCCAACGCACAAGAGTCAAGACCTTCGTAGGCAGCCATGGTCATCATATTAGCCATAACGATATACGTTTGTTTAGAGGACCAATCAAAAGCAGCACGTTCAGACTCAAATGTTTTATAGTCTTCCGTAGTAAACTGAGCATATTTTTCTTTATAAGCAGCATCTACTTCCGCAGGTAATTGTTTAACTTCTTCTTGAATATGACGGATATAAGGAGAATCGAATTCTAAATCAGCTTTCCTACGAGCCAAGAACACTACTACATGACTTGCTTCAAGACCAGCTAAAATCCCCCATCCATGGGCTTTCATTTTTTCACGAATTTCAGGGTTTTGAATCACTAGTAATTGATAGGCTTCAAATCCGAGAGATGTGGGGGATAAACGTGCTGCATTAAGGATTGCATTCCAATCTTCTTCAGAAATCTTTTTATTACTATTAAACTTCTTACAAGCATAGCGATATGTCATAGCATATTCTAAGTCTTTACGATTAAATTTAGGGGCTGTTAATTTTACATTTTCTATTTCATACTTGCTCATATATACCTCCATAATTGATAAAAAATATCATGTTCCTATAGTACCATAATAATCATTTAAATTATATAATCATCAACACACCAAAATTCTAGATACTGTCTAGGCTTTATATGGTACAGCTAGCTCCCCTTTTTCATACCAAAAGAGACCAGATGTACTAATCTTATGTTCTTTTAAAATACTCTGAACCCCATCTACAATAGTGGGATCTATTTGGACAGATAAACCACACATATCGTAAAGCTCTGGCGGTGTAGCCATCAATTGATGAGGCACCTCTAATTCTGTTAATACCTTGTCTGCTTTATCACCAAAATAATAGGATGTAAAAACAATAAGTAATTTTTTATTTTCCAATGCCTCACCTCCTACTATAACATCTGATATTACATCACTGTACGTTGACTATCCATTTATACTAAAACGTCTAGTCTAAAACAGTAAGTCAAAATAGAATACTAAACATTATAACTTAACTATATTGTCCCCAAGGATAGAATCTGTAATAGCATACATATTTGTAATGCTACCTACGCCAACATTTTCTTTTTCCCCATAGAAATCAAGACAAATACCACATGCGGCAATCTCAACACCTGCATCAGCTAACTTCTTAATATTATCCAAGTGAACCGAATCGTTAGTTACCATCTTAACACTGCTATTGATGAAATAGATTTTAGATGGTTTCACGTCAGCCTCTACCATGCATCCCCAGAAGGTTTTCATCAAATTTCTACCGAGCTCTTCACTACCTTCACCAAGATAATCCTTCGTCATCAAGATAACACGATTGCCATAGCTCATTGGTTCACAACTACTATCTGCAGCTAGATTTGCATTAGGGGTCATAGTGAGGTAGAAATCCTTACCGTCTTGTCGGATATCCACCCCATAACCGCGAGATTTACCAAACTTTTCTACATTATCGCGGCTTACTTCATTATCTACAACTGTGGTAATAATAGCACTTGGATTTGCATCACTTACCTTTTTTGTTTCAATTACAGGCTTAGGACACAAGCTACCTCGTACATCTACAGTTAATTCATTTGTATTGCTCATCATACACCTCTATATTATATACATTATACGTTTTGTGAAAGTATCATCTAATGATATTAAATGTAACACCTTAAGCACAATATTACATTGTTCCTAATGTTATTTCGTTACGCGTACAGCCAATCCAGAGAAGCTTTCAACAGTACCTACAATAGTAGCACAGTCTATACCAGCCTCATATAACGCCTCTACAAGTTGTTCACCTTCATTAGCAGGGACAGAGAACAGCAAGCCACCTGAGGTTTGTGGATCAAAAAGAATATCCGTCCATACAGGATCTAAAGATTCATCTACTTGTACATCCGTTATAGCTTTGCGATTACCATAGGATGCTGCCGGTACAAGCCCCATTTGAGCCGCCTCAATAACATCATCAAAGAGCGGAATGTCATAAGCCTTAATGTGTATTGTCACATCAGAGGCACTAGCCATTTCTACGGAGTGTCCCATGAGGCTGAAACCAGTCACATCTGTACAAGCGTGTACAGTAAAGTTATGAGCCACCTCTGCGCCTACACGATTCAACGTACTCATGCTAATCACGGCTTGTTCCGTACCCACAGGGAATAATTCTGCTTTCAACGCATTGTTCATAATACCTGTACCAATGCATTTTGTTAGCACTAGTACATCTCCTACTTGGGCCCCTTTATTTTTCCAAATTTGATTTGGATTCACTTGTCCTGTTACAGACATTCCAAAGATAGGTTCTTTATTTTCAATGCTATGTCCACCTACGATAGCAGCACCAGATTCGGCCACGATAGAGGCTGCTCCGTTTAGAACATCTGTCAAAACACCTTGCTCAACAAGAGGTATCGGGAATCCTACGATATTCATAGCTGTTAGTGGAGTCCCACCCATAGCATATACATCACTTAGTGCATTAGCGGCCGCAATTTTACCAAACAGAATAGGCTCGTTTACTACAGGTGTAAAGAAGTCTAATGTCTGTACTAATGCTAATGTATCAGAAATTTTATATACACCTGCATCGTCAGCCCCAGTCATATCTGCTAGAACACATGTATTGGTTACAGGTGTCACTGATTTCAACACACGCTCCAAAATATGGGGGCCAATCTTGCACGCACATCCCCCACTGGTAACATATTCAGTAAGTCGTACCATAAGTCCTCCTACGCATGTTCAGGCAAACGAGATACGAGTTTTTTTGCAGCCTTTTCAAACTTAGGACGTGGCATCAATAATTGATGTCCACAACCTTTACATACGATAAGAAAATCTGTACCGATGCGCTTAACCTCCCATTCATCACTACCACAAGGATGGGATTTTTTCATTTGCACTACATCGCCAACATAATATCTAATAAACGCCATAGCGCCTCCTCATACTATTTCAACTATATATTCTTATTATACCTCAATGTCTAATTCAGATAAAACTATCCAACATTAATTAATCAAAGTGGAAAACTTAGAATCTTTACCAATTAACACTGTCTAAGCAATCAATAATGATTTTCCACTCAATTTTCATTCTCATTATCAAATTAATTAAATTATATAAATCCGCTCCCTATCAGACTTTCAAAAACCGCACCATTGCTACATTGATAATATTTATCATTTAGAAAATTTTCGAAATAAATTTTATAAAAACACTTGCATTTCTCATTTAGTATGTTACAATATAGTCAACAATGATTATTCGTTAAGTATACGAATCAAAAACATTGGAGTGTAAGTAATAGGCAAGTGCCTCTTTACAAAACATAGATAAGTACTCATTTAGTAAACAAGCAAGTGCTTTTTTTATGTATAGACAAGTGTCTATCTTATCAATCTAGAAATAAGTTTTTTATTTAACTTAACTCAAGTGAGTTCCCTATTAGCATTCACAACCAAGTGGTTATGAATATATAAGTTAAGTAACAAATTTTGAAATTATCGTAAGTACAAAGGAGTATTAAAATGGCAGAATTAAAAGGTTCTAACACTGAAAAAAATCTACAAGCAGCATTTGCTGGCGAATCCCAAGCATTCCAAAAATATACATTCTACGCAGCAGCAGCTCGTAAAGCTGGCATGAACGAAATCGCTGATTACTTCGAAGAAACAGCTCACAACGAATCTGCACATGCTAAAATGTGGTTCAAAGCTCTTCATGGTGGCGATGTTTCCGCTGATATCGAAGCTAACCTTCGCGATGCAGCAGCTGGTGAAAACTACGAACACACTACAATGTACAAAGAATTCGCTGAAGAAGCAGAAAAAGAAGGCTTTGCTAAACTTGCTTACCAAATGCGCGAAGTTGGTAAAATCGAAGCTCGTCATGAAGCTCGTTACCTTGCATTAGCAGCTCAAGTATCCGGTAACAAAGTGTTCCACAACGATGAACCAGTTGCTTGGATCTGCGCTAACTGTGGTTATATACACGTTGGTGAAGACGCTCCTAAACTTTGCCCAGTATGTGCTCATCCACAAGCTTTCTTCCAACGCCACGTTGAATCTATCTAATCTCTATCAGTTTAGATAAAATAATATTTTAAATACAGATATGTGATACTGCAAGTGCAGTTCTTCCTAACTGTATGTACAGACAACCTCAATATAAAAGACGATGACTTCGGTCATCGTCTTTTTTGTGTTCTATTAGCTATATATGTATCAAGAGTCGCAAGTCATACTATTTACTATTAAAGGATAGATACTAATTCTTTAAATTGTCGAGCCGCTTCATAAGGACTATCTGCATGAGCGATAGCAGAAATTACAGCTACACCACAGGCCCCCTCTTGTAGTACAGGTTTCGCATTATCTAAAGTGATGCCACCAATACCTACACATGGTAAGATTAATCCTTCTGCCTGTAGTTCAGCTGTACGTTCCGGACCGCATGCTTCTTGCGCATCAGGCTTACTGCTTGTAGCATACATAGGTCCTACCCCTACATAATCAGCGTAGTTTACAGCTGTCTTACGAAGCTCCTCTATAGAGTGAATAGAGATACCAACCACCTTATTTCCTACGAGATGGCGTACATCTTCTAAGTGCATATCACCTTGCCCTACATGAACGCCATCTGCATTGATAGCTACGGCTAATTCTACATCATCATTTATGATATAGAGCACATTATACTTGGCACAGATTTGTTGGAGTTGTTGTGCTAATTCTAACTTCTGTTGCCCTTCTAATGTACCGTTCCCCTTTTCTCTAAATTGGAAACAAGTCACACCACCTCGACAAGCGTCCTCTACGATAGAGAGTAAACGATTTTCATTCAGTTCCACATCTTGGGTACCACTGATGAAAAAGACGTCCCCTATTTAGGAATGGTAATGATTCCGTTTTCACAGGTCCAGTGTCTATCTCCTACGCTTTCTGCTTCACTTTCATCATGGGTAACCCATACGCAGGGTACATCCCATTCACGGATGATAGATACGAGGTCCTCACGAACTTGTTTTCTCAAGTTCCAGTCTAGTGCAGATAAAGGCTCATCGAGGAGCAAAATAGTCGGTTTAGAGTAGAGAGCACGTCCAAGAGCAACCCGTTGTTGCTCACCACCAGATAGACTGCCAGCCTTAGTATTGCGGTATTTCTCTAAACCTAACCGCTGTAATAGCGTATCGCACATCTCAGGTGTACCGCGCTTACTGTAAGTAATATTATGTTCTACGGACAAGTGAGGAAATACAATGTTGCCTTGTGGCATATAGCCTACTTGGCGCTTTTGAGCGGGCACCCAAAGCGTTTTATCTCGATCAACCCACGTCACTTCATCACATTGAATACTACCAGTAGTCGGTTTTACGAGGCCTGCGATGCATTTGATAAATGTACTTTTACCACTGCCGGACTGTCCAGTCAGCACAGTAATGCCAGACGGCAATGCACCATCGGCTTTCACAGTCACAGAAGGTCTAGCTACAGTAAAGGAAAATGTAATCATAGAACCTCCTAATTATTATCTGTATGGCGGAACAAGGAACCTTTTGTAATAAGGTGAATCCCACTCAGTAACGCCAATGTAAGAACACAAATATAAATAACTAGCTCAAAGGCATCCATGTACTGCCCTGCCTCTACATAGGAGTAGATAGCTAATGGCATAGTACGTGTTACCTTAGGAATATTACCAGCAATCAAGATGGTAGCACCAAACTCGCCCATAGCACGGCAGAACGCTAAAATACTACCTGTTAAAATGCCTTTCCATGCGAGCGGTACAGATATGGTAAAGAAAATGCGTAACTCTGAAGCACCTAATGTTCGAGCTACATCCTCCATATTATGATCTACGGACTGCAATGCAGAACGTACTGTTTGATAAAACAGTGGAAATGCAATAACAGAAGATGCTATGACGGCACCAGAAGCGGCAAAGACGACACTCATGCCATGAGCTTCAAGCCATGCTCCAAAGGCATAACCCGGTGTAAATACCATAAGCAGCGCGAAACCAACTACTACTGGAGGTAGTACTAAAGGCAATGTAATAAGGGCATCAAGAATAGCAATACCGCCCCATTTACAGCGATTCATCCAGTAGCAAGTAGCTAAGCCACTTAGGATAACGATAACGAGGGCAATGCTCGCCACCCATAGCGATAGCCAGAATGGACTCATGCCACTCCCCCTTTCTATATACAACAAGTTTAGGCTATGTACAATATCTATATTGTATCATAAGAAAACGCTAGCCATGAGAGCTAGCGTTTTACCCTTATTTAGGAGTGGAGAAACCGTATTTTTCTAATACTTTTTGGCCTTCTGGACTCATTACATACTTGTAGAAATCTTGTGCCAATGCATTATCATATTTCTTGATAATACCGATTGGATAGATAACTGGGTCATGAGAATCAGCAGGTGTTACTGCAGAAATTTGAACCGCATCACCGGCTGCAATAGCATCAGTTTTATAGATAAAACCTACATCGCCTGCACCTTGGCTAATGGCCGCGGTTACAGCCTTAACGTCTTTTGCATATACAACATTAGGTTCTACTTGTTCCCAAACGCCTAATTTTGTTAATACTTGTTTACCATAATTACCAGCCGGTACTGTTTCAGGGTTACCCAATACGATACGTTTTACTGTTGCAATTTGATTCAACTCAATTTTAGGTTGCCCTTTTGGAACTACCAATACAAGCTCATTAGTTACGAAAGGTTTTACATCACTTACAAGGTCCTTTTCTTGTAACATTTTCATGTTCTTTTCGTCAGCAGAGATGAATAAGCTAGCTGGTGCACCTTGTTCAATTTGTTGACGCAATGTGCCAGAACCAGCAAAGTTAATAGCAATTTGATCATCTGCTAAATTATGGCTTTTTTTGTAAGCATCAGCTAGTTCTGTAAGAGCCCCTTTAAGGCTAGCAGCAGCTTGTACAGTAATCTTTTCAGATGTACTTGGTTTACCTGTTTCTGCCGGTTTACTTGCATCGTTCCCACAGCCTACTAGAAAAGCAAGCATGAAAACGCTCATCAATACTAATAGAATTCGTTTCATAATTTCTCCTGTGCATCCCTCCGGACTCCATGCTGTGAAAGCTATGGTCAAACCTTGAAACACATCGACTAACACAAGAAACTAAACATACAATACATTTACATTATAATATATAGCTATAATATAGTTCATATGCAAAAACTCACATTCTGCATAGATATTTCTGATAATTATGATTAGTAACCATAATAGGTAAATTTTTAAACCTCAAATAATGTATACTATGGTATGATAATACTATAATTTATAATTATGCTCTATATATTAATGAGAAACTCAAGGTGAGATAATGAATTTATTCGTATTAATAAGCCATATATTTATAAATTCTATGGTTCCTATCTTCATGCTCATAGGCGTTGGATTTATATTAGATAGAAAATTTAAACTTGATCTATACACGCTGAGTAAACTGAACTTCTACATATTATTACCAACATTTGTATTTAGAGCCATGTATGAAGCTAAATTTACCTCTGGTACATTAGAAATTGTATGCTGTGCACTAGTTGTACTCGTCCTAAACTCTATACTTTCTGGTATAGTCGGTAAAATACAAGGCTATGATGTAGCCAAAATTGCAACATTAAAAAACTGTGTCATGTTTAATAATGTGGGAAATATGGGCATAGCCCTTGCCATCTTTGTATTTACGAATGTGCCTTATATCATCGATGGCGCAACCCCTTATGCTGACCTAGGGCTTGTCAGTGTTGTATCCATAATGATTATACAAACCATCACAAGTAATACCTATGGCTTCTACCAAGCTGGTGCTGGGCGATTGAGCACACGAGACGCCTTAAACGTAGTCTTCCATATGCCAATGGTATACGCTATCCCTCTAGCATTACTTTGTCAGCTTTTGCCTTTTGATTTGCATGGCCTCTTCTTCTTTGCACCACTCAAGATTTTTGCTAATGCCTTTGTTGGTGTAGCAATGATTGCCTTAGGGGTTCAAATCAACAGAACACCATTGAACTTCTTTAAACCGGATATAATGCTTGCTAGCACATTACGCCTCATCGTAAGTCCTCTTATAGCAGCTGTAATTACCATCCTATTCATCATGTTCTATGGTCCTATGCATCCTATCGCTGCCCAAACTATCGTTATCACCTATAGTGTGCCAACAGCCATTAATATGGCTCTCATCGCTATCGAGATGAAAAACAATCCCGAATATGCTACACAAATTGTAATGGGTACCACCATATTATCGGCAGTGACCATGCCACTATTTATCACATTCGCTTATTATTTATTTCCATTATACTAAAAATATATACATCAAAAGGGAGCCCCGAGAGGCTCCCTTTCTTGTATCTAATTCATATGATGCAATGTAATAGACCAGGTACAGTACTCTATTGATGTGCTACATGATCCATACCCAATCGAACAAGTCCTTCTACATGATCATCATTCAAAGAATAATATGCCGTTTTCCCATCTTTACGATATGTTACAAGACGTGCTTGTCGTAATACACGCAACTGATGAGAAATAGCAGATTGTCCCATGCCCATTGTTTCAGCAATATGATTAACACACATCTCATTTTCTAGCAATATCTCGACAATCTTTAGGCGTGTTGGATCGCCAAGAATCTTAAACAATTCTGCTAGCTTTATCAATGATTCGTTCCCGTCGATCATAGGAATCCTTTCTTTTCAACTAACACTAATAATCTATCTAAATTTAAATACTATCTCTATGATATCTATTATATACAAAAAAAGGCTTTGTACACAATGACAAAGCCTTTTAAATTGTATGATATTATTTAACGACCAATACTGGGCAAGAGGAATGACTAGTTACATAGCTACTTACACTACCCATGAATAAACCTTTCAAAGGTCCAAGACCACGGCTACCCATTACGATAAGATCAGCATTGTATTTTTTAGCAACTGCTAACAATGCTGGGCCCGGGGAACCAACTTCAAATACAGATTTAACTTTAACACCTGCAGGAATTTCTTTCACTACATCGTTCAAAATTTCTTTGCCTGTTTCTTCCATGTCTTCTGCAATTTGTTCAGACACATAACCACCAGAAATTGGCGTTTGATCAAAGTTGGAAATAGCAGAAACAATATTTGCTACATGAACAACAATCAATTCTGCTTTGTTACGATCTGCTACTGCAAGTGCATGTTCTAGTGCACGTTTAGCATTTTCAGAACCATCAGTAGGTACGACAATAGTTTTGTAGGTAACCATATTAACCCCTCCTATTTCTAATCCCCATGAAGGGATATGATTAAAAATCATTTAGTCTATTTATAATATTCTAGACAAATTAGGAAAAATCCTCTTTTTTGATTAGGATTTATATACATTATAGCACATTTTATTGCAGATTAAAGAACTTGGGAGGAATTATTGATATTTAAGGAATTCGTTAATTTAAATCCATCTAAAATATTAATATATTCAGGCGTCGTCAACACAGTACCAATTGGTGCTATCATACGAGCAACACCGACATTTCCATTATTTCCAAGAATAATCGTAGCCCCGAATGAGACAGTTTCCGCCGTATTTGTATCTGCTACTTCAGGATTCTTCATTGTCCCGGCTACAAAAAACATAACAGCACCATCAATAATATGAGTTTCATATCGCTCAATGGTGGCCTTATTTACATCCACCAAAGATTTTACGTATTGATCACCTAGCATTTGCTTACCCATCATCGTAGGCATAGCACTGCTTACCGCTTGCACAGGAACGGAAAAACTTTCTACATCGAGACGAATTTTATCCTTTGTGAAAGTAATCTTTTTAGGATCATTAATGCGTGTAAATCCTTTAGGGCTAACGAATTTCAAGCCTTCTGCTACGTTGATATCACTAGATCCAGCCAATATTTTCCTAACATTATCTAATGTAGAGCCAGTCTTCTTAGTATCTAACAAAGAAAATGAAGGAACAGTCGTTTCCATAAGGCCTTGTTCCATAAATTTAGCCTGAATAGGTGGGTACGTACTTACGAGGTTATATCGATGAGTTGGATCTTTTTCCATAATAAATTCAGCTTCAAAAACAGAGTGAACCTGTTCCGTAGATGTCATCTCTGCATAAGACTTCGGTGTCGTACGACTCCAACGTGCTGCTTCTGCCCCTTTTTTAGAGAAGAATCCGCCCACTATATCATTAGTGTCAAATACATTGCTATGTTGTCGCCAAATGCGAAGATATTCCTCATCCGTCATGCCCTTAATAGGTACATCGTACCACGTTGTATTCCACACCTTTTGCGATACATTGCCTTGCGGTGTGTTATTTCTCTTTGTAAATGATACAGTATATGCATCATTCTGATTAGGGCCAGACAAATTAAAGGAATAACCCTGTATATGTTCACTTTCACTACGTACATCCATGTCGATCATAACGCCATCGTTTACACGCCAAGGAATGGTGAAAGTATAGCCATTTTTCGTATCCTTTACAACCGTATTCATTTTTGTAGCATACGATTTATATTGCTCTGGCAATACAGAAATAGCATCTTGTTGAGACGCTTCAATAGCCTTTGGTGTAGCATGATCAGGCGATGCACCATAAGCAACGCCAGATACAATGGACAAACCAGCTAATGCTAATGCGATAGGTAATTTCATAAAATTCCTTTCATATATGCGAAGGTACCACCTATGATTACATAGGTGGTAAGGATTATAACATATTTTCCAAAAAAGCTTTAGTTCTAGGAGATTGTGGATTGGTAAACAATTGTTCCGGTTCCCCTTCTTCTTGAATGATACCATCAGCCATAAAAATGATGCGATCAGAAACCTCACGAGCAAAATTCATCTCATGAGTAACAATAATCATGGTCATCCGATCATCGGCTAGTTGTTTAATCGTTTTTAATACTTCTCCAGTCAATTCTGGATCAAGTGCAGACGTCGGTTCATCAAAGAGCATAATTTCAGGATTCATGGCTAATGCACGAGCAATGGCCACACGCTGTTGTTGACCACCGGAAAGTCTGGATGGATACATATCGCGTTTATCCCAAAGACCTACCTTATTAAGCAGACGTTCTGCTATGGGCATAATATCGTCATCTTTCATGCCTTTTACCATACGCGGTGCTACCATAATATTTTCAAGGACCGTCATATGGGGAAACAAATTGAAGGATTGGAATACCATCCCCATGCGTAATAATAGATCATGCATGGTATGTTTATCAGCATAGGTAACGACGCCGTTAGCATCTGTAGATGCCAACGTTACACCATCAACAGTGATAGTACCGCCATCAATAGTTTCCAACTGGCCTAAGCAACGCAAAAATGTAGACTTACCAGAGCCAGACGGACCGATGATGGATACGATTTCACCCTTATTCATTTGCAAGGAAACATCTTTCAATACCACATTATTATTAAAGTGTTTCTCTATGCGTTCCATATTTACAAAAGTCATAATTACCTCTTACTCATCATATACAGAGAAACGTTTTTCTAAATAATTAAAGATATTCGTCAAAATGAATGTAAAGATTAGATAGAATATAGCGGCCACAAGGAATGCAGAAATATCAAAATCACGTTGTACAATGGATTTTGTGATACGCAAAATATCATTCATAGCTAATACATATACGAGAGATGTATCTTTTAATAAGTTAATTGTTTCATTCGCAAGTGGAGGTAGTACGCGCTTAAACATTTGTGGCAAAATGATGGTACGCATCGTTTGACCATAGGTAAAACCAAGTACCTTTGCCCCTTCATATTGACCACGTGGAATCGATTGAATACCACCACGGAAGATTTCACAGAGATACGCAGCATAATTAAGTACAAATGTAACCACAGCTGCCGTCGCATCGTCCATTTGGATAGCACCATCCGTCATGATTGGCAATGCAAAGTACATGAATAAAATTTGTAACATCAACGGCGTACCACGCATTAGATATACAAAAGCTTCAACAATTTTATCGACTACAGGAAGCTTAGATAGTCGCAGTAAAGCTAATATGATACCACCAGGTATAGATAATACCCATACGACACAGAACAGTGCAATGGTGACTTTAAGCCCATCCGCAATGGTCGGGATAATCTGCAATAAATAATCTAACATGAAATACTCCTTCAAAACACGAATAGAGAAGAGGCATATGGCCTCTTCTCTAGTGTACATTTTGTTCTTTAATTATCAGTTGTACATACTGACCACAGTACTATTAGTATATCACGAATCGTACTATTTAGCATCGCTCTTATCTAGGTCTGCGCTAGAGCCCAACCATTTTTCAACGATTTTATCAGCAGTACCATCTTTTTTCATTTCGGCTAAGATACCATTAATTTTATCGCGTAATGCAGTATCATCTTTGCGGAACCCTACAGCAAAGTTATCTACACCATAATCAGTACCTTCTACAATTTTGTATTTACCAGGTTCTTTTGTCATGAGGTAACGAGCAATAACGCCATCAGCGATAACTGCATCGACACGACCAATGCCAAGATCCATGAAAGCACTTACGAAATCAGCATAGGATTTAATTTCTTTAACGGTTTTACCGCTAGGATCGTTTTGTAATGCAGATTCGCCAGTACTTGCTTGTTGCACCCCTACAACCTTGCCAACAAGATCAGATTTGCCCTTGATAGCATTATCATCGTTACGAACAACGATGTATTGTTTATCTTTCATATATGTATCGGAGAACAAGATATTTTTCTCACGTTCAGGAGAAACAGTTAAACCATTCCACAATACGTCGATTTTCTTAGATTTTAATTCCGCTTCTTTACTGGACCAGTCAATTGCTTTGAACTCAACATCCATACCAGCGCGCTTAGCAGCCTCTTTAGCCAAATCGATATCTAAACCTACGATTTCACCTTTATCATCTTTAAAGCCCATTGGTGGGAAGCTATCATCTAAGCCAATAACAATTTTCTTAGGTAATTGAGTATCAGCATTTTTTGTATCACTACCACAACCGCTTATAAAAGCCATCATAGAGACTGCAGCAACACCTACAGCCATAATCTTTTTCCAGTTCATAATATCCTCCACACAATATGTTATAGGTCATGTTGTAACTTATGAACCTATTATACTTTAGCGTATTAAAGTTGTAAATAGTTAAATCAATAAATTTACAAAATTATATATTATGTGTATCTCTATAATATTTTATGGCGGCTTGAAGGCGCATTTTATCCTTATATGGTGCAAGTTGCAGGTCTAAGGGCACTACATATATTCCACCATGAGTATTAACGGCTTGTAGTTCTTTCCAATCAGGCGTAAACCCAACTACGCTTTCAAAAGGAACATACACATAGTAATCATCTAAATTAATAGCACTACGGAAATAATCTCGTAAATTTGTCGGTCTCTGTTTGATGACAAAGCCTTTTTCACAAATATATACAAGCACTACGTCGAGCCCATGTACCCACCATAATAGGCACATGACCAATGCATAACAAAGAATGCGATTACCTATATCATGTGGGGCCCATTTAATGAGGGCAACACAAATTACAATGCCTAGTATCCGTCCTAGCCACTGTACGACCTTATGTGTGGCGACCATGTGCTTTACACGGCCACCCGAAAATCGTTCGCTTACCTCTTGTTTTGTCATAATTGACCTCAAAAGTGTATGTAAATACTTATTTACGGCAAAGCCCCATCGCTTGTTCAACCTTGCGATACATCACAGATGCTTTTGCATGTGCTTTTGCAGCACCTTCATCTAAGATGACATCTAGTTCAGGGCTTGTAATCAATTCATTGTAGCGATGTTGAATTGGTTCAAGTGTGGCTACGAGTAAATCGGCAATATCCGATTTAAATGCGCCATACCCTTTACCAGCATACATTTCTTCAATTTTTTCATAGCTATCTTTTGTAATAGCACGATAAATGCCCATCAAGTTAGAAATGCCAGGTTTATTTTCTTTATCGTAACGCACTGCATTATCAGAGTCAGTTTGAGCGCGTTTCAATTTTTTCACAATCAAATCTGGTGCATCCAAAAGACGAATTGTAGCATTTTGGTTATCGTCAGATTTACTCATTTTCTTAGTTGGCTCTTGTAAGCTCATAACGCGAGCACCACCTTCGCCTACCTTGATATCAGGTACTACGAAAGTTTCACCAAATCTACGGTTAAAACGCTCTGCCAAGTTACGAGTCAACTCAAGATGTTGCTTTTGGTCTTCCCCTACAGGAACATAGTTAGTACCGTACAACAAAATATCTGCTGCCATCAATGGTGGATACGTAAGCAATGCTGTAGGAATAGAGTCACCTTGTTTTTGAGATTTATCCTTGTATTGAGTCATACGTTCTAATTCGCCGACATAGCTAATAGATTGCATAACCCAGCCAAGTTTTACATGTTCAGGTACTTCAGATTGAACAAACAATGTTACCTTTTTAGGGTCGAGGCCAACGGCAAGGTACAACGCAGCCAAATTACGAGTATTTTGGAATAACTCTTTTGGATCTTGCGGTACAGTAATCGCATGTTGGTTAACGATACAATAATAACATTCATCAGTATCTTGATAGTCTAAGAAATTACGTAAAGCCCCCAAATAGTTACCAAGTGTTAACTCTCCACTTGGTTGGATGCCGGAAAATATAACTGCCATAATAGTCTCCCTATATTGAAATAAACCAACAGTGCCGAAGCACTGTTGGTTATATATATTATTCTACGGTTACAGATTTAGCCAAGTTACGTGGTTTATCTACATCTGCGCCGCGAGTAATCGCTGCGTAGTACGCCAATAATTGTAACGGTACAACAGCAAGAATTGGAGCGATAAATTTATTCGCACGAGGCACATAGATTGTATGGTCTACGTGTTTAGATAATTCTTCGTCACCTTTCATACCGATACCGATTACAACAGCTTCACGGGCTTTTACTTCACGGATGTTGCTGATCATCTTATCGTACACATCCTCTTGTGTAGCCAATGCGATAACAGGCACGCCTTCTTCAATAAGCGCTAACGTACCATGTTTCAACTCACCACCAGCGTATGCTTCAGCGTGGATGTAAGAAATTTCTTTCAATTTCAAAGCTCCTTCCATCGCTACTGCATAGTCGATAGCACGGCCTAAGAAG
Source organism: uncultured Veillonella sp. (assembly GCA_963539855.1). GTDB lineage: Bacteria > Bacillota > Negativicutes > Veillonellales > Veillonellaceae > Veillonella. The sequence goes on along the minus strand of CAUTOY010000024.1, from coordinate 3,406 downwards.
AACGCATCAGATTTGAAGCCATAATGTTTAGCGAAAGCTTTCATATCTTCATCAACTTCAAAGATTTCATGAATCAACGTAGGTAATTGTTTAATTTCCTTGAGAATATCTTCACCTAACGCTGGATTCATTTTACCGTTTAATTGACCAAGATATACAGCGAACAACAAGCCTGCTACTAATTGAGTAGTGTACGCTTTTGTAGACGCTACAGAGATTTCAGGACCTGCCCATGTATACACAGTGTTATCTGCTTCACGGGAGATGCTGGAACCTACTACGTTTGTAATCGCTAAAGATTTAGCGCCAAGGCGTTTAGCTTCTTTCAATGCTGCCAATGTATCGGATGTTTCACCAGACTGGCTAATAACGATACATAATGTTTTGTCATCAGTCAACGGATTGCTATAACGATACTCAGATGCGATTTCCACACTGACAGGGATACGCGCCAAGTTTTCAATATATTGTTTTGTTACAAGACCCGCATGATATGCTGTACCACATGCAACGATGAGAATTTTGTTGAAAGCTGCTACATCATCAGCAGTCCAATTCAATTCGTCAAAGATAGCTGTTTTGCCATCTTCAGAGATGTGTGTACCAAATGTATCGCGTACAGCTTTAGGTTGGTCATGAATTTCTTTTAACATGAAATGTTCATAACCGCCTTTTTCAGCTGCTTCCGCATTCCAGTTAACATGGAACACTTCTTTATCAATAGGGTTGCCTGCACGATCAAATACAGATACATTGTCGCGAGTAACAATAGCTAATTCACCATCATTTAAGATGTATGTATCACGTGTATAGTTAATGATTGCTGGAATATCGGAGGCAACAAAATTTTCTCCTTTGCCTAGGCCAATAACTAATGGATTTTCTTTTTTAGTACAAATGATTTTATCTGGGTCATCAGCACAGATAATTTCAAGAGCATATGCACCATCAACACGATCAAGCATACGGCGAACAGTACCTACAAAATCGCCATCGTACATATCTTCCAATAAATGAGCTACTACTTCTGTATCAGTTTCAGATTTGAAATGATATCCTTTTGCGATAAGTTCTTCTTTTAAAGGCATGTAATTTTCAATAATACCATTGTGAACAACAGCAAATTTACCATCTTCAGATGCATGAGGATGGGCGTTCATATCGGATGGACGACCATGTGTAGCCCAACGAGTGTGACCAATACCTATAGTACCTTCATTAGGGTCTGCTTTTACGATTGCTTCTAAATTAGCTAAACGGCCAACCTTCTTTTGGATTTTAATTACATTTTCAGATCCAATAATAGCAATACCTGCAGAGTCATAACCACGGTATTCTAATTTAGACATACCGTCCAATAAAAAATCAGATGCTTGATTAAAGCCAATGTATCCTACGATACCGCACATAAGTATATCCTCCTATAACTGGGGGCATTTATAGCCCCAGCCAAAAACTAAGGCTAACTAATTAACATTCTACTTCTGTATTAAACACTATTTTAATACAATTCATTCAAATACACTTTGTCCCCATCGTTACCAATGGTCTTTTTAGTATCTGTTACGACATGAATATGCCGGAAGAGCATCCGCTGATGATTCGATCACTCTTCACCTCGTCTACCCTAACGACTGCCTTCGCGGGTACTTGCGCTATTCGCCTTTACGAATTCGGATTTCCTTTCACTAATATGTGGCAGAACTAGTACAATTGTAATCATACTAAACTATATTATACTAAATCGATATAATGAATGTAAAGAATTAGGGGCTTTGAAAGCATTTGATACGATAAAATGCCTAGCTTCATTATACTAAATAGGGCTCCATAAAATTCATATATCTCTCATTATCCATGATTATACTTTTTACTATATAAATTTTATAAAATTATATTTCAAAAATTTATATTGATAAACATCTATTTTTTAAAGGAGAAATTCAAATGACTGGAATGCAAAATAAAAACGCTAATAAACCTAACTCAATAAAATACAAGCCGTCTTATAAAAAATTACGCCGCTGGGTTCTTCCAGCTGTGCTAGGCGCCACTTTATCTACCCTAGCATTTCTTCCAACTTTTGCGGCAGACACACAAACTAGCACAACTGTAGCTGCAGTTGTTACTACAGAACAGAATGCTCATTCCACAGCTATGCAAGGAGATACACCTTCGAACAGTGCACCTCACGGTACACCATCAGGTCAACCTCCAGTAGGAGGCCCTAATGGCATGCCATCAAGTGGTATACCACACGGAGCGCCTCCAGAAGGCATGCCTAACGGCGTCCCTAATGGGGTGGCTCCACAAGCGGAAGTAGATCCTAGTACTTTCACAGGTACAACAATCGTTACAGAAAATAAATCGATAGCTCATGATTTGATTACCAATACAACAACTGACCAAAATGCTTTTATTGGTAAAAATAAGGCAGTCGTAAACATCGAAAACAGCGTATTCGATAAAACAGGCAACACGACAAGCGATGACAACAGTAATTTTCGTGGTCAAAACGCCGTAGTTTTAGGTATTGATGGTAGCCAAATCAACATTAAGGGTAGCAACATTACATCGAACGCTAAGGGTTCCAATGCGGTCTTTGCTACCGGGGAAGGCTCTGTTATCAACGTAGAGAACACCAATATTCATACTAAAAGCGATTCCTCTCGCGGTCTAGATGCTACGTACAAAGGCACAGTAAATGGCAAAAATCTAACGATTACTACTGAAGGTGCTCACTCTGCTACCCTTGCTACTGACCGTGGCGAAGGTACGATTACTGCAGAAGCTGCTAAGCTGACAACCTCTGGTGCAGGTAGCCCTGTCATCTATTCCACCGGTAATATTACAGCTAACAATGTGAATGGCGTAGCTAATAACAGCGAAATCGGCGTTGTAGAAGGCAAAAACTCCATTACCCTTACAAACTCAAACGTAACTGGCTACAAAGATAATGGCTTCATGCTCTACCAAAGCTTCTCCGGTGATGCAGAAAGCGGTATTGCCCGTCTCAAAGCAGAAAATAACACACTCACAACACACTCCACAGGTGCGTTCATCTATGTAAACAACACTACTGCCGAAGTCGATCTTTCTAACAATGCCATCTCTATGCCAAATACTACAACATTGGTAAAAGCAGCGGCAGACTCTCGTTGGGGTAAGACAGGTGAAAACGGCGGTCACCTCACACTCCGCACATCTAACCAAGAACTAAGCGGTAACATCCTAGCCGATTCTATCAGTACTGTTGCCTTAGACATGACAAATGGTTCTAGCCTCGTGGGGGCTATCAACACTGACAATACAGCTAAAGAAGTAACTGTAAAACTCAGCAAAGACTCCACATGGACACTCACTGGCGACAGCTATGTAAAATCCTTAACTAACGAAGACACAACAG
>CAUTOY010000023.1:0-18898 GCA_963539855.1 uncultured Veillonella sp. | reverse complement strand
TTAAGAATCCAAAGGCTTCTTCAGGATTTGTCATGTATACGGCTAATAGGCTTGCTGGGGTTAAACAGTGCCAGGTAGTCATATAATAACCGATTTGTAATAATGGAATAAGACTAAGGAACAAAGAGAATAAAGCTAGTATAGCCGATGCTAATTTCTGTAGACGTCCCGTTTGGGTTACCAAATATTGGATACCTGAAAGCCCCATAAATAGAAGTAGGCCAAATAGAAAATCATTGGCAAACTCATAGAAATATAGAGGCTTTACATAAGACCAATGAAATAATAATGGAAATGTAAGTCCCCATAGTAAGCCTACTAAACCATATCCTAAGAACGCACGATGAAATACGGTACAACTCATAAAGTATTGGAATAAAAACATACCAACCATGGTCGGCACCGCAAGGATTGTAATATCCTCTACATCGAGTCCTAATGTGACCGGTTCATAAATAAAAAATAGAGCAATGTATAGCACTATGCCTATAATACCAAAACGTAAAATAGGATTTTGAATCAATGATTTCATTGATGACAACATAATGTATCCTTTCTAAAGGAGCTGATAACATATATATAATTTTCTTCACATTATAAGATAACAAAGAATAGTAAAAAATACAATTATATATGGTGAACGTAGAAGAAATTTTCGATTTACGATATAATTATATAGTTATGAAATAGTATCGTTAAGGAATGGGGATTCATGGGAGACTATAATTATAAATTGGATGTATTTGAGGGGCCTCTCGATTTACTTTTACATTTAATTGAAAAACATAAAATCGAAATTACGGATATCCCAATCGTTGAAATCACAAGCCAATATTTAGAATACCTAGATAATTGGAATCATTTTGATATCCATTATAGTAGTGAATTCCTTGTAATGGCATCTACATTATTACAAATTAAGTCCCGTATGCTATTACCTAAGGTTGAACCAGAACCCGATGAAAGCGAAGATCCACGAGATGAATTAGTGGCTAAGTTAGTAGAGTTTAAAAAGATAAAAGATTTTACTCAGCTGTTAATGGAAAAAGCATTGATTGAATCGAATGTGTTTAGTCGCCCTGAGGAAACGAGTGTACTAGGCTTAGATAGTTATTATAATTTAGAACTATCTAAATTATATGATATATTCTATTCTGTATTACATAAGACTTTTGAATCTGAAGATGAACAACAGGTCCGTCAAGTGACTGTTGAGAAAGATGCATATAGTTTAGAGGATATGATCGTATCCTTAGCAAGTCGCGCAAGGCGTGGTGAGCGATTGGCGTTTCGTGAGCTACTTGTTGCTATAGAATCTAAAAGTGGTATGGTAACTATATTCATGGCTGTACTAGAACTTTTAAAACAACAAGAATTAGTCATGTTTTATGAAAATGATGATATTATTTTTACCGCACCTATCATTGGTGAACGGGATGTACGAGTAGAGGAGGAGTAGCATGGGTATATCAGATTTAGAAGCTGTTTTGTTTTCTTCGGCTAAGCCTATTTCTATTGATGTCATTCAAGATATATTTAAGCTTTCCAAACAAGATAGCTTGACATTGGTAGATCATTTAGCATCTGATTTAGAATCCCATAAACGCGGTATCCGCGTGCGAATCTCTGCTGCTGGTGTGGAACTGGTAAGTGCACCAGAATCGGCTATGTATATCGGACATATACGTAAAAAAGAGGATAAATTATCTAATGCAGCTATGGAAACACTAGCGGTTATTGCATATAAACAACCGATTACAAAAGCTGAAATTGAAGAGGTACGCGGTGTTAATAGTGACAAGGTAATTAAACAATTATTGTCTCGCTCATTAATTGCTGAGTTGGGCCATAAGGATACGGTAGGTCGCCCTATTCTGTATGGCACAACTGATGAATTTCTGCGAAGTACAGGTGTTACTTCAATTGAAGATTTGCATAAAGAGCTAGATTCTGCAGAGTCTGATATGGCAGCTGTATCAATAGACAGTGTGAAAGATGAAAGTTTACTAGAATCTCCTAATGTGGATGAAACAGAGAATATATAGAAGAGGATATAATATGGAACGATTACAAAAATTTATTGCCAGCTGTGGGGTGGCTTCGCGTCGTAAGGCGGAAGAATTAATTACGTCTGGTAAGGTACGTGTCAATGGTCGCAAAGTGACGGAACTGGGTGTTAAGGTTGATCCTATGAAAGATAAGGTCATGGTTGATGGACAATTATTAGCCATGGAAAAACCTGTGTATTATTTAATGAATAAACCGAAAGGTGTCATTACATCAGTTACAGATCCACAAGGTCGGGAAACCGTAATGGATTATATTAAAAATGAAAAACGCCGTATTTATCCAATCGGGCGACTTGATTTACATACAGAAGGTTTATTGCTTTTAACAAATGATGGAGAACTCGCTCAGAACCTTACGCATCCATCTAAAGGCGTTGAAAAAACGTATGAAGTCCGTATTAAGGGACGTGTAAATGATGCAGATTTACAGGTTATTGCAAATGGAGTACCTCTTGAAGATGGTGTGACAGCACCTGCTACAATTGTAGATTTAGGATTTGATGACCACAATGGGGTTCACGAAGTGGAAATTACCATTCATGAAGGTCGTAATCGACAAGTACGTCGTATGTTTGAACATTTTGGATACCGAATTCATAATTTAAAACGTATTGCTTATGCTGGATTAACCTTAAGCGGTGTTAAACGCGGTGGTGTTCGTCAATTGACACAACGTGAAGTAAGTGCACTTAAAGCGTTAGGAGCTTCTAAATGAAGCGCGTCGTAGTTATCGGTGGTGGTGCAGCGGGGCTAATGGCTGCTGTCATTGCTGGTCGAGAAGGAGGAAAGGTAACACTTCTCGAAAAAATGAATTATGTTGGTAAAAAGATGGGCATTACCGGCAAAGGGCGCTGCAATATTACGAATGCTTGTGATATGTCTGAATTTATTAAAAATACTCCTGGTAATGGTAAGTTTTTATATGGTGCGTACGAGCGCTTTACAAATGAAGATTTGTTACAGTTATTACACGACGCCGGTTTAGAAACAAAGGTAGAGCGAGGCGGTCGCGTATTTCCAGCTTCAGATTCTGCACTGGATGTGCGAAATACCTTTATGAAGCTTATGAAACATTACGGTGTAGATGTTCATCTTGAGGAACCAGTTAAGAAAATTTTGGTTAATGACGGTGTTGTCACCGGTGTTGTGACCGACAAAGAAACTTATCATGCTGATGCCGTGGTTATTGCTACGGGAGGTAAGTCCTATCCAGCTACCGGTTCCACTGGCGATGGATATATACTGGCAGCTGAAGTAGGACATAAGATTACTGACATTCGTCCATCTTTGGTACCGATAGTGACAGAAGAATCATGGGTGAAAGACCTTATGGGGCTAAGCTTAAGGAACGTTGAATTATCTGTAGTAGCTAAAAATAAGGTACAAGCAAAAATGTTTGGGGAAATGATGTTTACCCATTTCGGCATTACCGGTCCTATCGTTTTATCTCTCAGTCATACGGTTGGAAAATTGATGCGTAAAAAAAATATCGGCACTATAGGTTTAGATATCAATTTAAAGCCCGCATTGTCTCCAGAGACATTAGATAAGCGATTACAAAAAGATTTTGATCTCTATTCTAAGAAACAAATTGTTAATGGAATGAAAGATTTGTTACCAAGTCGATTGATACCATTAATCATTGAATTGGCTGGTATTGACCCACAAAAACCAATCAATCAGATTTCAAAGGAAGAACGACAACAAATCGGTTATATGCTTCAACACATGCCTCTTACCGTGAAAGGTTTGCGTCCTGTAGAAGAGGCAATTGTTACGGCTGGTGGCATTTCTTTAAAAGAATTTAATCCGAAAACAATGGAATCTAAGCTGATTAAAGGTTTATATGGTGCAGGTGAAGTATTGGATATTGATGCTTTTACAGGTGGATATAATCTGCAGGCTGCCTTTTCTACAGGATATGTAGCAGCTATGCATATAACTCACCCTGAAGCGTTTTAATAGAGACATTTTACGCTGTATGATTGAATAGTATATTTTGTATAATTTGTGAAAGTGATACAGGGAATTATGAATACACATAAAATTGCCGTTGCTGTTGACGGCCCAGCAGGCGCTGGAAAATCATCTATTTCTAAAATAGTGGCAAAAAAACTGGGGTATCTTTATATCGATACAGGTGCTATGTACCGTTCTGTTACATGGGCTGTATTGCATAATCATATTGATGTAAATAATCAAAAGGCAGTGGAAGCATTATTACCAGAATTAGATCTTACTATGGAGGCTAGTGATGATTCATGTAAGGTTTTTATTGCTGGTCAAGATGTAACTGATTTTATCAGAACACCACAAGTGAACAATGCTGTATCTATAGTGGCTTCATATAAAGGCGTGCGTCAATATTTAGTTGAACGACAACGACTTATGGCAGAAGCTGGTGGAGTTATATTGGATGGACGTGATATCAGTTCCGTCGTACTACCTAATGCAGAATTAAAAATATATCTTACCGCTTCTGTAGAGGCTCGTGCTATGCGCCGTTATTTAGAAGTGAAGGGGACAGTTAACGAACAATCGTTAGAGGATATTAAAGAAAGTGTTATGCAACGTGATGAAATGGATAAGCATCGAAAAGAATCTCCATTGATTCAGGTAGAGGATGCTATATTGGTCGATTCCAGCGAAATGACATTTGATGAAACTGTAGAACATATATTACATCTAGTACAGGAGCGAATCTAAATGAACAAATTTTCTACATGGCTTTGGCGAACTGCCTTTTGGTTGCGCTATAAGGTCGGCTATGGATTAAAGGTATATGGTCGCGATAATTTCCCTATGGAAGGCCCAGTTATTGTGGTGCCAAATCATTTAAGTAATAACGATCCACCTATTTGCGGCTATGCATTGCCACGACATGTACACTTTATGGCAAAACAGGAATTATTTGTAAATCCAATTTCAAGATTTTTTTGTACGTGGCTTGGTGCATTTCCTTTAAACCGTGGAGCTATAGATAAGATAGCAATTCGTCATGCTTTGGGACTATTAAAGAATAATAAGGTATTAGGAATTTTTGCAGAAGGTAATCGTCAAAAGAATGGAAAATTAGGACGCTTTCACGATGGGGCCGCATCCATTGCATTACGTACAGGAATTGGTATTACCCCGGTTGCCATTATCGGTTCTCATAATATGAAGAGAAATCAAGTTGCTTGTATCATTGGTAAACAGGTACCTGTTAGTAAAGCTAAACCGACACCTGAGGCTATCAAAGAGGTCAATGATCGCGTAAAGGGTGAAATTCAACGCATGATTGATTCCTATCATGAAAATCGCATAGAGGAGACGTTATGGAAATAATTTTGGCTGAAAATCATGGCTTTTGTTATGGTGTAAAACGGGCTGTTGAAATGGCAAATGAAGCTGCTGATAGTAATGGTAAAAGCTATACACTGGGTCCTATTATTCATAATCCACAAGTGGTTGGTCGTTTAGAAAGCAAAGGTGTCAGCCCAATTCAAGAGGTGTCGGATATTGATGAAGGAACTATGATTATTCGATCTCATGGTGTGGGACCTGCGATTTACGAAGAAGCAGAAGAGAAAGGCTTAAACATCTTGGATGCTACTTGTCCACATGTAAAAAAAGCTCAACAAGATGCGAAATCTGTTATCGAAGATGGCATGACACTGATTATTTTAGGCGAAAAAAACCATCCTGAGGTAAAAAGTATTAATTTATGGGCGAATAATAAAGGGATAATCATCGAAGATGAAGAATCCGCCAAAAATCTACAAGTTGTTGAAAAAATGGGTGTAGTTGTTCAAACGACCTTTTCACAATTCAAATTTAACAGTATAATAGAGGTATTAGAGAAAAAATCTAAGAATCTTAAGATTTTCAAAACGATATGCAATGCAACTCAGGAGCGTCAGAATTCTGCCGTTGAATTAGCTCGTAACGTAGATCTTATGATTGTGATAGGTGGTAAGAACAGCGGTAATACGAACCGATTGGCAGAGGTTTGTCGAGACGTTGGATGTACAACATATCACATTGAAACTTCTACTGAATTACAACTGGAATGGTTTAACCGAGTACAGACGGTAGGAGTAACAGCAGGAGCATCGACTCCCGACTGGATTATTAAGGAGGTCATTGAGACAATGAAAGATTTTGCAGAATTATTAGCAGCAGAAGGTCAAGAAGAATTTAAGAAAGGAAACGTTGTAGAAGGTCAAGTAGTACAAGTTGAAGATGAACGTGCATGGGTATCTTTTGGCTACAAAACTGAAGCAATTTTGAATAGAACTGAAATTTCTTATCCAGCACCAAACTCTGCCAAAGATGTGTTGAAAAATGGTGATGAAATTAAAGCAGTTATCATGAACCACATCAAAGAAGATAATCCTATTTATCTTTCCATTACTCGTTTGGCTAAAGATGAAGATTGGCAATATGTTATCGAAGCTCAAGAAAAAGACGAACCTATCGTATGTAAAGGTATCGATGCTATCCCAGCTGGCTTGGTGGTAACAGTAAAATCCCTTCGTGGTTTCATTCCATTGTCCCAAGGTGATGTGCATTTCGTAAAATCTTTGGACAACTTGGTTGGTACTGAATTCGAAGCAAAAGTTCTTGAAATCGACGAAAAGAAAAACCGTTTGGTTCTTTCCCGTCGTGCAGTACTTGAAGTGGAACGTCAAGCGAAATTAGCTGAAGCATTGAAAAATATCAACGTTGGTGAAAACTATAAAGGTATCGTTCGTAAAATCATGCCTTATGGTGCATTCGTAGATATCGGTGGTATTGAAGGTTTACTTCATATTTCCGACATTTCTTGGCAAAAAATTAAAAAAGTGGAAGATGTTCTTTCCGTTGGCCAAGAAATCGAAGTTAAATTACAATCCTTCGACCCTGAAAGCAACAAATTATCCTTGTCCTTGAAAGCTTTAACTAAGAGCCCATGGGATGTTGCTGAAGAAACTTTACATGTTGGTGATGTAATCACTGGTAAAGTTGTTCGTTTGGTAGCTTACGGTGCATTTGTAGCTGTTAACGATGATATTCAAGGTTTACTTCATATTTCTCAAATTACAAAACAACGTAATGCGAAAGTTGAAGATTACTTGAACCGTGGTCAAGAAGTTGAAGTTAAAATCATTTCTCTTAACAAAGATGAAAAGAAATTGGGCTTGGCTTTGACTGAGTTGATGGAAGCAAAAGAAACAGAAGAAGACGCTGAATAATTCAGAATCTTTTAAAAGGCTAATCAAGGTTTTCCTTGATTAGCCTTTTTGCGTACATTCCCTTTAATATGATAAAATGAAGTGATGTATATAGATTATAAAAGAGGTGAAAGTATGGCAAAACCATTAGTGGCCGTAGTTGGCCGTCCAAATGTAGGTAAGTCTACATTATTTAATGCCATTGTTAATAAACGAATTTCTATTGTTGAGGATATACCTGGCGTTACACGAGATAGAATTTACTTTGATGCAGAATGGCTTAATCGTGAATTTACAATGATTGATACGGGTGGTATTGAGTTTGTAACAGAGAACAGTCATGTTATTCCTAAAATGATGCGTTTACAAGCTGAACTTGCTATTGAAGAAGCTGATGTAATCCTCTTTGTAGTTGATGGCAAGCAAGGTATTGTACCGGCTGATGAAGAAGTGGCCAATATTTTACGTACTAGTGGAAAACCAGTAGTCCTTGTAGTTAATAAAATTGACAGTGTAAATCAAGAACCTAATATTTATGAGTTCTATAATTTGGGACTTGGTGATCCAATTGGCATTTCTGCAAAAAATTTAATGAATCTAGGTGATTTATTAGATGATACGGTTAAACATTTTCCACCGGTAGGAACCAATGTAGATGAGGAAGACACTATTCATGTGGCTATCATCGGTCGTCCGAATGTAGGTAAATCATCCTTGACTAATGCACTATTAGGCCAAGATCGCGTTATTGTTTCCGATGTGGCTGGCACTACTCGTGACTCTATTGATACGCATTGGAAACATGGGGATCAAAAATTTGTACTCATTGATACGGCGGGGATGAGACGTAAATCTAAGATCGATGAAGCCGTTGAACGTTATAGCATTGTTCGTTCTCTTCGTTCCGTTGATCGCTCTGATATTGTTGTACTCGTATTAGATGGCGTTGATGGCGTTACAGAACAAGATAAAAAAATTGCTGGTTATGCGTACGAAGCTGGCAAGGGTGTTATCATTGTAGTCAATAAATGGGATCTTGTAGAAAAAGATGATAAAACTACATTGAGATATACTGAGGACATTTATGATGAGTTAGGATTCTTGCAATTTGCACCAATTTTATTTGCTTCCGCATTGACAAAACAACGTATTCATCGTTTGGCGGATATGCTTAAGTTTGTATCAGAGCAACAATATCGTCGTGTTTCTACTGGTACATTAAATCAACTATTACAAGATGCTCAAACTGTAAATCCAGTTCCATCTCGCAATGGTAGAATTCCGAAAATTTACTATATGACACAGGCTAGTGTTAAACCGCCTACTTTTATTCTTTTTGTAAATGAACCTGAATTGATTCACTTCTCGTACATGCGTTTCTTGGAAAATCGTTTACGTGAAAGTTTTGGCTTCGAAGGTACTCCAATTCGATTGATTCTTCGAGGAAAAAAACGTGAAGATGAAGAGTAATAAGTACAAAGGGTAAGGGTGAAAGTTGTGAATGATTTTATGCCTATTGTAGGTTGTGCGTTATTAGCTTATGTAATCGGTTCAATCCCTAGCGGACTCATTATAGGTAAATTATTTTTTAATACAGATGTCCGTCTATATGGATCAAAAAATATAGGTGCAACAAATACGTATAGAGTTATTGGCTTAAAGGCAGCACTTCCTGTATTTTTCTGTGATGCCTTAAAGGGTGCTATTGGAGTGCTTTTATTTTCCAATTTAAATCCTATGTATATGATTTTAGGTGGCATTTTGGCCATGGTTGGACACAATTGGTCAGTATTTCTTGGCTTTAAAGGTGGCCGTGGCGTTGCAACTGGTTTAGGTGTACTCATTGCATTATCTCCAATAGTTGCAGCCATTTGCTTTGCTATTTGGGGCATTATTGTATATTTCACTAAATTAGTCTCTCTAGGTTCTATTATAGCGGCGCTGCTTGTTCCCGTATTGATGTATATAATGGGAGAATCTTGGTGGTTTGTAGGATTTGGTGGGCTAGCTGCATTGTTTGTTATTATACGTCATCGAGAAAATATATCTCGTTTACTAGCAGGTAAAGAATTAAAGGTAGAACGCGTCAAAAAAGGAGAGTAATATGAAAGTTTGCATCGTCGGATCTGGTAGCTGGGGGACAGCTCTCGCTATTAAATCTGTAGTGGCTGGAAATGATACAACCTTATATTGTAGACGCTCAGAGTTTAAAGATGAACTTATTAAGTACAAGGAAAATAAGTCATATTTAGCTGGTGTTATATTGCCTGATGAACTAATTATTAGTTCTGATTTACAAACGTCTATTGAACAGGCTGATATCGTACTGATTGTTACACCATCTATTCATGTGCGCACAGCTTTACAGAACTTAAAAAGATATGCTCACAAGGATCAAATATACGTGTTATGCTCTAAAGGCGTAGAACGAGGAAGTGGTAAGTTATTGACTACAGTCATGAAGGAGGAATTGTCCTCTGTCGGATGCCATTTAACTGTTTTATCAGGTCCTAATCACGCAGAGGAAATCGGTAGAAACTTACCTGCTGCTGCCGTAGTAGGTACAATCTCTATGGACATAGGTAAAAAGGTACAACAAGCATTACACAGCAAAGAATTTCGTATATACACTAGTGATGATTATATTGGTGTCGAATTAGCAGGAGCTACCAAAAATGTAATAGCCTTAGCTGCAGGTATCGTTGATGGATTGTCTCTTGGAGATAATTGTAAGGCTTTATTACTAACTCGTGGTCTACATGAAATGACTCGATTTGGTTTAGCACTCGGTGCAAGAAAAGAAACTTATGCAGGCTTAGCTGGCATGGGGGATTTAATCGCTACTTGTATGAGCCAGCATAGTCGTAACCGTGCTGCAGGGCAACAGTTAGCGGATGGCAAGACAATGGACTATATTATGAATCATACGAATATGGTGGTAGAAGGCTTTTTTGCAACATCTATTATCCGTGATATGGCCATAAAAAACCATATAGAAATGCCTATCACACAATCACTATATGAGGTATTATATGAAGAGAAGTCCCCTCAATTAGCATTGCAAGAATTGATGGGCCGAGATAGCAAAATAGAAGTATCATAATTGTAAAAGATACTTTTATTTTAGGTATTTATATACTATAATTAATGAGTATAATCTAGTGAGGATTGTATGCGAATTATCGGAGGCACTGCAAAGGGCCATACTATAAAAGCTCCGAAGGGGATGGATACACGTCCCACCTTGGATCGTGTTCGTGAAAGTATCTTCAACGTATTGGCGCATCGTGGTATATATGGTACTCGTGTATTAGATTTATTTTCTGGTACTGGTGCAGTTGCTATTGAAGCGCTCAGTCGTGGAGCTGAATCAGCAATCGCTGTTGACTTTCGAACTGGTAAATTAATTCGAGAAAATGCGGAACATTGTCATGTGTTGGATCGAATTCAAATCATACCTAAGAAACTTTCACAGTTGAAACATTTTATAGGTGACCAGCAGTTCGATTATATTTTTTCTGATCCACCATATAAAAATGGCTTTATACAGGAGACTATCAATTTTATTGTGGCTCATGATGCGTTAGCTGATGATGGTGTTTTAGTATTAGAACATCATAAAGATGAGGCTTTCACCATACCACCGGAATGGGAATGTATAAAGGAACAAAAATTTGGTTACACCCTTGTTTCATATTTTGTGAAACATAGTGAAAGGAGTTAGACCCTTGCGGATAGGAGTTTGCCCAGGAAGTTTTGACCCCGTTACAAATGGTCACGTTGACATTTTTGAGCGCGGTAGTCGTCTAGTAGACAAGTTGATTATCGCTGTAAGTTCAAATCCTAATAAGAATTCATTGTTTACTATGGAAGAACGCGTTGAGATGATTCGCAATGCGGTTAAGCATATTCCTAATGTAGAAATAGACTGTACAGGTGGATTGCTTATCGATTATGTAAAGTCGAAAAATGCAAGTGTCATTATCCGTGGTCTTAGAGCTCTTAGCGATTTTGAATATGAATTTCAACGTGCTTTGTTTGCAAAATACTTGGATGATGATATTGAAACAGTGTTTATTATGACTAATAATAAATATTCTTTTGTGAGCTCAACAGGGATTCGTGAGTTAGCTAAATTTGGTGGTAAGTTAGATGGACTTGTTCCTGACGATGTAAAGATAAAATTAGAAAAACGTTTTAACATCGATGGTAATAAATAATAGGAGTGAATTGTATGAAAACAGAAAAATTACTTGAAGATTTAGAGGTTCTTATTGAATCTAGCAGCCGTATTCCTATGACTACAAAGCGCATGGTTGAAGAAGATGAAATTATGCGTATTATTGATGCAATTCAAGAATCTTTACCACTTGAGCTCGATGAATCTCGTCGTATTGTGGCTGAAAAAGATAAAGTATTGGCAGATGCTCAACGTCAAGCTGAAACATTAATTGATCAAGCTAAAGATTATATTGCTAAATTGACTGCTGAAAGTGAACTTGTTAAGCAAGCACAAGAACAAGCTAATCAAATTATCAATGCTGCAAACCAATCTTCTGAAGAGTTAAAATCTAGTTCTATTCAATATGCTGGTGATGTATTGAAATATGTAGAAAACAATTTAGAAAAAACGTTGGAAAGCCTTCGTCAAAATCGCGAAAGCTTGCAACAAAGTGAACAAAAAACTGAAAATCAATAATATTTAACATATTGTAATCAGTACAGATAAAGCTAATGATTGCATAGAGAACCCCCGATAGATGTCTATCGGGGGTTTTCTTATTCTTCATACATAGGTGGTTTTTCTGGTTCAACAATCATTGTTTGATGAGTGTTGAAAATGACAAATCCTAAAGGTGATTTAGGTGGTTTTTTGATATTTTTAATATATGTATAGTCAACAGGTACCTTTGATGAATGACGAGCTTTACTAAAGTAGGCAGCATATTTTGCTACTTGTGAAATTAGCATATCATCAGGTTCATTATTGGTACGTAAAATAAGATGTGAACCTTGAATATCTTGCGTATGGAACCACAAATCATTTGGTCTTGCAAATCGATGAGTTAAGTATTCATTTTGTTGGTTATTTCGTCCAATATAAAGATTGCCCTCTGGAATTTCTAGATGAATGTAATTTGATTTTCCTAATTTATAGGAGAGAGGTTTTTTAGATTTTTTTATAATGCCTGCATCCATGCATTCATGTCTAATCTCCTCTAAAGACTCTCTAGTTGTTGCAAGAGATAGGCTATATAAGATAGTTCTGTAATATTCTAATTTAATAGTACTCTGGTCTAGTTGGTATTGACCGCTAATGATACGATTTTTTAGCTTTGTATACATTTTGTAATACCATTGTCCATTTTCGACAATGGTTAACTCTGGCTTTAATGGAATTGTTATAGTTTCTGTTGCTTCTGAAAGTAAATTTTGTACGTCAATAGATGATTGGTAGTGTACTTGTAAATGACCATTGATCATCAAAAGATCACCGTATAATTTATAGATTTCCATCTTTTTAGTATCATCTAGTTCATCTTTGATTTTTTTGTGACGTAATTCTTCTTTTTTTATAGCATTGGTTATAATACGTTCCAATTCCTTGTCAGCCGTATGAATTGACCCAGTTGCTGCAATAGATTGTTCTATAGCTTTTGAGATGGTTGGATATGTTTCTATCAATGTATAATCCGTTTCAATTGGAAATGGCATATATATTTTTTTCCCATTTTCATTTTTATAGATATATAATTGATAAGCGTTTAATAACTTTTCCTTTACATTTTCTAGAGCCATTGATAATTTTTGAATTGCATCATCAGATAAGGCTTTTAGTTCTTCGGTGCCATTTAAATTAGATAATGTTAGGACATAATCTAATAGTGATTTCCCAAATCCATTAAAGACAGAGCGTATAGTATTGGTAACTGTACCAGAGCCAAAGGATGTAAGAATATTTAATATTTCTTCCTCATTAAAATCTAGTAAAGATACACGGTTAGAATTAGGTGGTAATTCATATGCCATCTTAGGGCCTACAGAACGCTCTCTGTTCATTAACGGCGATACATGAATAATAGATTCTAAAATTATATCATTTTGTACAAAGATACAGTTAGAATATTTTCCCATAAGCTCAATATATATCGATGTTGAGGTGATGGAACCATCCATTTCAAGCTTATCGATATGAATACAGAGAATACGATCTCCGTTAATTTGTTCTACAGATGTAATACGACTGCCCTCAATATGTTTGCGAAGAAACATGCATAATGAACTTGGTTCTTTGGGTAAGTCTTGGATAGGTTTACATATATATATTGCAGGATTGGCACCTACAGTTATCATAAGATTTACGTCTTGATTAGCATTACGTACTTTAAAAAGTAATGAGTGTTTATCTACTTGATAAAGTTTTTGTATCTGTCCACTCTGTAGGCTTTCATTTAATTCTCTTGCCAATACAGACATGGTTAATCCGTCTAAATTCATGGTGATCCTTTCGTTTGGTAATTCACAATGTATAGTTTAGTATATCATAGATAATTAATAGATATCTTTAAAATTCGTGATACAATATATAAAAAGGAGGTTCTTCCATGAATAGCATGACGGGATTTGGGCGAGCAAGTCAAACAGTAGATGGTTTACAATGTACCATAGAAATTAAATCTGTTAATTCTAGATTTTTAGATCTCAACATACGAAGTCCTAAACAAGTTAATTCTGTAGAGCATAGTATCCGTAAATGTATACAAAAAAATATACATCGAGGTAAAGTTGATGTATGTGTAACATTGCAGGATGTAGCGGATAGAGAAAAACAGTTTATAATAAATAGTTCATTGAAACAACAAATACAAGATTTATTGGTATCAGAAGGATTTTATAGGGAGCCTCAAGAGGTACCTTTATCGGCAGTGATGGCCATATCCAATGATTGGGTACAAATTCAAGATACTGAAGTTACAGAAGATGTACTTCAATCTTTAGTTACTGATACTACAACTAATGCACTTAATGCATTAGTCAGGATGCGACAATCGGAGGGAATCCATATTCAACAAGATTTGTTACACCGGCTTTCACAAATGACAAACATTATAGAAGATATTGACAGTCATAAAGCCGATGCTGTTATTGCTTATAAAGAAAATTTGCGAACCAAAATGATGGAATATGTGGAAGATCTTGACATTGCTGCCAATGAAGATCGTTTGCTCCAAGAAGTTGGTATTATAGCTGACAAAACAGATATTACAGAAGAGATTGTCCGATTCAGGTCTCATGTGGTACAATTAACAAATACACTTAAGATGGATGAACCGATTGGTCGTAAGTTAGATTTTATCATTCAAGAGATGAATCGTGAGGTTAATACGATTGGCTCAAAAGCGATGGATATAACACTGACAGACCATGTGGTACAATTGAAATGTGAATTAGAAAAAGTTAGAGAACAAGTACAGAATATTGAGTAAGGAGGTCTTTTCATGAGTATCCAATTACTAAACATTGGTTTTGGTAATATGGTTTCTGCTAATCGCGTTATCGCTATTATTAGTCCTGAATCTGCACCTATAAAACGCATGGTTCAAGATGCAAGAGATAAAAGTCTCCTCATAGATGCAACCTACGGACGTAAAACTCGAGCTGTGCTCGTTATGGATAGTGGACAAATCGTTTTGTCAGCTATTCAACCTGAAACAGTGGCACATCGTATTGTGCAACACGAAGTCGATGAAGATACTGTAGAAGCTTAGGAGTTAATATGGCAGATCGAGGTTTATTAATTGTTATCTCCGGCCCATCTGGTGCAGGCAAGGGAACGATTTGTTCCAATATACGAGGTGAAATGCCTAATCTTGTATATTCTGTATCTATGACCACACGTGAACCGCGGGTTGGAGAAAAGGAAGGAATTAATTATTTTTTCCGCACAAAAGAAGAATTTGAATCATTATTGTCAGAAGATGCATTTTTAGAGTATGCTAAGGTATATGATAATTATTATGGCACCCCAAAACAACATGTGATGAACTTGTTAGATGAAGGGAAGAGTGTGCTTCTTGAAATCGATATTCAAGGTGCTATGCAAGTTAAAGAGCGATTTAGTGATGCCGTATTTATTTATATTGTGCCACCATCTTTAACCGAATTATCTGAACGTCTTCATAATCGAGGAACTGATGCAAAAGAGGTTATCGATAAGCGTTTATCATTGGCATGTTCTGAGTTAGCATTAGCTCATCGCTATGATTATATTGTGGTCAATGATGATTTAGAGGATGCATCTTTAAAGGTTGCCTCTATATTGCGCGCTGAAGCTTGTAAAATCAGTCGTAATAAAGAGCAAATTCAATATATTTATAAGCAATATCAAGAGTCTAAGGAGAAGTGATAGTATGATGGTAAAACCTCCATTGAAAGCATTGGAAAAACGTGTAGATAGTAAATATACATTGGTAACGCTAGCAGCTAAACGCGCTCGTGAGTTGACCGATGGCGAAGAATGTCTTGCTACAGATATTCATAATACAGATAAACCTGTATCTTTAGCATTTTATGAAATTGCTGAAGGTGAAGTAACATATAAACGCACTAAAGAAGGTATTAAATAATTTCACTCAAAATTCCTTGTACATTTTGTACAAGGAATTTTTAAAAGGAGAATTATGAAAGGGAAACATATTATCGTAGGTGTTTCAGCAGGTATTGCTGCGTATAAAGCAATTGAAGTGGTTAGTCGTTTGCGAAAAGCTGGGGCAGAGGTCAAAGTTGTAATGACGAAAAATGCTACGCATATTGCGACACCTATGACATTTGGTGAAATTAGTGGTCATCCCGTAGCTGTTGATATGTGGGAAGAAATCCACGATTGGAATGTAGAGCATATTGCTCTCGCAACTTGGGCTGATGCTTACATTGTGGTACCAGCTACAGCTAATGTAATTGGTAAAATACGAGCAGGTATTGCCGATGATATGCTCACGACAACAATTATGGCCACGCCAGCACCTAAATTTTTATGTCCTGCTATGAATACTGAGATGTTCAATAATCCTATTGTACAGAGAAATTTAAAGGATTTATCATCATTGGGATACCATATTATGCAACCAGATTCTGGTTGGCTAGCTTGTGGTGTAACAGGTGTGGGTAGACTGCCATCACCAGAAGACATTGTTAACTGGTTGACTGAAAAATTACATTCTTTAGATGGGAGTAGTAAACTGGCTGGTAAAACTGTTCTTGTTACAGCTGGTGGAACACAAGAAAATATCGACCCTGTTAGATATATAGGTAACAGATCTAGTGGGAAGATGGGATATGCCATTGCCGAAGCTGCTGTTAAAGAAAAGGCTCGCGTGATTCTAGTAAGTGCCCCTACATCACTAGAGATTCCTAACGGTGTTGAATATGTACCTGTAGATTCTGCAGAATCTATGCAGGAGGCTGTTAATTCCTATTACGATTCAACAGATGTGGTGATTATGGCTGCTGCTGTTTCAGATTTTAGGGTGGCTAATAAAGCTCCCCAAAAAATCAAAAAAATGGAATTTATGACGTTAGAGCTCGTAAAGAATCCAGATATACTTAAAGAATTGGGAGAGCATAAAACCCATCAATTACTGGTTGGTTTTGCTGCAGAAACAGAACATGTTCTCGATTACGGCATGGATAAAGTACGACGAAAAAACCTTGATATGTTAGTAGCTAATGATGTAAGCAAATCAAATGCTGGATTTAATGTAGATACGAATGAAGGCTATTTTTTATATCCAAATAAAGAGCCTAAAATTATGCCAAATATGCAAAAATCAGAATTAGCTAGATACATTATTGGAGAAGTTATTGAATTGTTAGCTGTAAAATAGCGTATGTAATCTTATCTATAGTTTGTAGTTGTAGAAAGAAGTGTTATTTTCATGTTTGCCATACAAAAGGCATATCAGCAAGGCTCGTTATGTAAATCTCAATGGGGAAATAATATTCTAGCTGGTCTCGTTGTAGGTGTAGTTGCATTACCATTGGCTATGGCGTTTGCTATAGCTAGTGGTGTTACACCGCAAGCTGGTATATATACGGCTATTATTGCAGGAATATTTGTATCATTGTTTGGTGGATCTCAAGTTCAAATTGCTGGCCCTACAGGAGCATTTATTGTTTTATTAAGCAGTATAGTTGTTAATTATGGATTTGATGGATTACAGATAGCAACTATGATGGCTGGCATCATGCTATTATTGATGAGCATAGCTAAGCTAGGCAATGTGATTAGATATATACCAGCGCCTGTTATTATGGGATTTACTGCTGGTATTGGTGTTACTATCTGGGTTGGTCAATGGCCATATTTCTTTGGCTTTCCATCGTTGCCTTATGTACCACATTTTCACGAAAAACTTTGGTTGATGCTTCAATCATTACCTAATTCTGATTTACCTACATTAGGAATTTCCTTATTTAGTTTAATACTATTATTAGTGCTACCTCGTATTCCTATTGTAAAAAAAGTACCAGCTCCTATTGTAGCAATGATTATTGCTACAATAATCCAAGGATATTATCAATTTCCTAGTGTACAAACAATTGGTACTGCATTTGGTGGAATCCCCCAAGGATTACCATCATTTTCATTTCCTAATCTATCCTTAGATAAGATTTTTTCGTTGATTGGTCCTGCATTTACAATAGCCATGCTTGGAGCTATAGAATCCTTATTATCTGCAGTGGTAGCGGATGGCATGAGTGGACAAAAACATGAGTCAAATACAGAGTTATTTGGACAGGGGTTAGCTAATATTTTTGCTCCTTTGTTTGGTGGTATTGCAGCGACCGGTGCTATTGCAAGAACTGCTACTAATATTCGACAAGGTGGTAATTCTCCTATAGCAGGTATTGTTCATGCCATTGTATTAGGTGCTATTCTATTATTCTTAGCTCCTTATGCCGTATATATTCCATTGGCATCTATGGCGGCAATCTTATTTGTTGTGGCATATAACATGAGTGATGTACCACGTTTTATACGGATGTTGCGACTAGCACCACGACCAGATCAAATTATTTTGATTCTCACATTCTTTTTGACAATCTTCACTGATTTGGTTGTAGCTGTAAATGTAGGTGTTGTGTTAGCTGTATTGCAATTTATGCGTAAAATGATAGGGACAATTGATGTTCATGTGATGAGCTGTAAAGAATTATCTGAACAAGAAAAGCATGAAATTGAGATACATCCAGATATCATGGTTTATACCGTAGAAGGTCCTTTATTCTTTGGCGCTATATCTGCATTTGATAGAGCTCTTAATTCTATTCATAAAGATCCTAAATATTTAATCATTCGATTTGGTTCTGTACCTTTTGTTGATTTAACAGGATTACGTATTTTGAAAGGTATTATTGAGGAATTAAAGAATCGTGGGATTGAAGTATTATTAAGCGATATTAACTATGATATACGTCGAGAAATGTACAAGTCTGATTTTCTAGATATATTGGGACGTCATCATTTATATCGAAAATTTGAAAGCGCATTACATAAAGCGGAAAATGATTTAGCGTTACATAAAGTGGATTAACTTGATTTTTCTACAAAAAAGGTATACAATTTATATCGTA
>CAUTOY010000022.1:0-19865 GCA_963539855.1 uncultured Veillonella sp. | reverse complement strand
TTACACCAGCTAAACAAGCGATAGCTGTACCGTGTTGGTCATCGTGGAATACAGGGATTTCCAATTCTTCTTTTAAACGATTTTCGATTTCGTAGCATTTAGGAGAGGAAATGTCTTCCAAGTTGATGCCAGCAAAGTTCTTTTGCAACAATTTTACAGTGTTGATCAATGTATCAGCATCTTTAGTATCTACTACCAATGGGATGCAGTCTACATCGCCAAATTTTTTGAACAATAAGGATTTACCTTCCATTACAGGCAATGCAGCGGCAGCGCCGATATCGCCAAGTCCTAGTACACGAGTACCATCGGATACAACGGCAACCATGTTGGAACGGCAAGTTAATTCGAAGGATTCTGCTTCATTATCTTTAATACGCAAGCATGGTTCTGCTACACCTGGTGTGTAAGCAACGGATAAATCATGAGCGTCTTTTAATTCATATTTAGTTCCTACTGTGAGGAAGCCTTTTAATTCACGTTTTTTTTGTACTGCTAATTCACGTACGTCCATAATAATTCTCCTTTGTGGATGACAACGGACACCATAGTTTCTTGGGATTAATTATTAATACCCCTTACAATTTCATTATACAGAATCAGAAACAATAACACAAGATTTTTCGATATAGTTTTTCGAAAATTTTAGAATTAATTATGAATTTATATCCATAGCATTAATTACATGTCCACAAATAACTAAGCATTTAAACAATCTACGCTTTCACAGACGGCAAATTACGTCCATAGAAGATTTCTGTCATTTCTTGTCGCAATTGTTGTTTAATTTGCTTGATTTCCCGTTCACTTAATTCCTCTTCGGTAATACCGAATAAGTAGTTATCCAAATCAAAGTCCTTAAGCATCATTTTAGTGTGGAAAATATTTTCTTGGTACACGTTCACATCGATCATGTTGTACAAATTGCGTGTTTTTGCATTAATGTAGTTTTGAATGGAGTTGATACGATGGTCAATGTAGATTTTCTTGCCCGACACGTCGCGCGTAAAACCACGCACATGATAGTCCAGTGTCAAAATATCCGAATCAAAGCTATTAATCAAGTAATTGAGCGCCTTTAGTGGAGAGATTTGACCACATGTGGATACTTCGATATCGGCACGGAATGTACTAATCCCCTTGTGCGGATGGCTTTCAGGGTACGTATGAACAGTAAGATGGGATTTATCCAAATGCATAACCACATCTTCTTTCTCAATTTCTTCTTCGGAAATCAAAATCGTAACAGACGCCCCTTGAGGGTCGTAATCTTGTTTCGCAATATTCAAAATGTTAGCGCCGATAATATGACTCACTTCCGTCAAAATATTCGTCAAACGGTCCGCATTGTATACTTCATCAATGTATTGAATATACTGCTTCTTTTCTTCCTCTGTACGAGTATAACAAATATCATAAATATTAAAACTCAACGTCTTCGTGAGATTATTAAACCCATATAACTTCATTTTAGGTTTTGCCTTAACTGGTGTATCCATGATATGCCATAACCCTTTCCATGCATAGACTTACTATTTTTAGTGAAAGTCATACCAAATCCGACTTTCACACATATACTATATAATATCCTGTTTATACACAAATTCTACATCAAAAGCACCCTTATCATAGGCCACGATAGCAAAGGTACCACCCGATCCATCCCGAGGTAATGCAATGCTCCCCGGATTCACAAACAGGGTATCCCCTATATGTTTAGCCTCGTGAAAATGGCTATGCCCACACACGACGAGGCGCGCCCCCATGGCGTTGCCAATGTGTATCAATTCTTGTATTCGTTTATCATATGATACCTCATGACCATGGGTCATGTAAATATAGGTATCCTCTAAGGGAATCAATTGTTCCTTTGGCTCTAATGGCTGCACGCGGTCATTATTGCCACGCACAGCATAAACCGGCACATCTGTGCGCGTTTGCATATACCGTGCATCGTCGCCGTAGTCACCAGCGTGTAGCCACATGTCGATATCTTGGTCCAACGTTGCGTCTAGCACGAGATCAACTGTATCTAAATAGCCATGTGTATCACTAATAATACCTATTCGTTTCATTTGTTCACCTTTGCTACTAATAGCTGCAGAGCTTTACCACGATGACTGATAGATTCCTTCGTATCGATATCGAGCTCCGCCATGGTTTTACCAAATTGAGGAACAAAGAAATAAGGATCATATCCAAATCCATTAGTACCGATTGGCGCATCTTGAATTTCACCATCACAGGATGCTTCGGCCGTTACACTAGCACCATCTGGATAGACTAGCGCTAATGCACATACATAATGAGCCGTGCGATTAGTTTTACCTTGCAAATCGCGAATCAACTTTTCATTATTTGCCTCATCATCACCATGAACGCCCGCATAGCGTGCAGAGTATACACCAGGTGCCCCATGAAGAGCATCAACAGCGAGGCCTGAATCATCTGCTAAACAAGGCAGTCCCGTTTTTTCGCTATAGTATTTCGCTTTAAGGATGGCATTGTCCATAAAGGTTGTGCCCGTTTCCTCTGGTTCCGGAACGTCTACTATGTCTTTCACAGGCACACAGGTAATGTTCATATGAGAAAAGGCCCGTTCGAATTCTCGTATTTTCCCTTTATTGCCCGTTGCTAATACAATGCGTTCCATATTATTGTTCTCCTTCAGAGGCTTGAACAGGTGCATCAGGATACACCTTGCCAATCTTATCCGCTACAGAACCGAGTACATCGCGTTGCGCGGCCATCAATTCATCGGTAGCAGATTCTGCAAGGTCTAATAATTGGTTAAGTTCATCACGACTAAATGTACCATGTTCACCTGTACCTTGTACCTCAATAAGATTGCCAGAACCGGTGCGCACCACGTTCATGTCCACTACGGCAGCGCTATCCTCTTCATAGCAAAGGTCTGTAATAGGACCTTCTGGTCCAATGCCAACGGAAATAGCGGTACAGAAATCGGTGATAGGGAATTTGCCAAAGCCACCAAATGTAAAATCGATGGCATCAACAAGGGCTACAAATGCCCCTGTAATAGACGCCGTACGCGTACCGCCATCGGCTTGGATAACATCGCAGTCTACGGTGATAGAACGTTCACCTAATGCTTTAAGGTCTACAACAGCGCGCAATGCACGACCAATTAATCGCTGAATTTCAACGGTACGGCCTGTTTGTTTACCTCGAGCCGCCTCACGGCTCACCCGTGTTTTTGTCGAACGCGGCAACAGGGAATACTCTGCAGTCACCCAGCCTTGACCGGAACCCTTTAGCCAACGCGGTACATTTTCCTCGATAGTAGCTGTACAAATAACCTTTGTTTTACCACATTCGATGAGTACAGAGCCTTCTGCATATTCTGTAAAATGTCTCGTTATTTTAATCGGTCTCAATTGACCTGCTGTTCTATTATCACTGCGCATAACAACGCCCCCTTTATGTTTAGTATACCCATGCTAAACCATTCATTATAGGATATGTATCACAATAGAAACGCCACTCACACGAGTGGCGCTATCTCGTTTATTCTATTATATCATGAACGTCAGTTACCATTCGACAGATTAAATCTCAACTTGTCCCTGTCCCATAGGGTCCACCACTACATAGCGATTGAGCCCACCTTGTTCTTTCATGCGGCGTGCTTCTGTAAAAGCCTCTTCGCGCGTAGCATCATCGGCCTGCCACGGAATAAATATAGCGTACACACTTTGCTTTGCATAGGGCCCATAATTACCATAGGATTCGATGCTATGCCAACCGATTTTATCCGGATAGAGGCGCACTGTTTCACGCCGTTCTTCTTGAACGCCTGATTCGTCATAATAAACAGAATAATCACGAACCCATCTATCCTTGTGACCGATGAGTTCAGCTTGAGCTATTTCTTCACGCCTAGCCCATTGATCCTTCCATTTCAAAATAAGATTATCAATATATCTCGTCACATCAGCTGACTGATGTTGTTCTACATAGTTTGGCTCGATAACACAACTGTAATCTAACCCCGCCATCGATAAGATGATACCTGTATTTACATAAGGCAATGCCTCCTGTACAGAATAACCCCCTTCAAGGACTGCAATATCAGCTTGTAATAGGTCAACCAATTCTGCATAACCCTTAGCGGTCACATTCATATTAGCCAACGGGTCAGAAAAATGATTATCTTGCCCTGCAGAATTAATGACAATATCAGGCTTAAATTCATGTAATATAGGCAATACGAGTTCGCGCATCACCTTTAATAATCCTTCATCACCCGTGCCCGGTGGCAATGGGATATCTATATTGGCACCGATAGCTTGGGGTCCTCCAAATTCATCCATAAATCCCGTCCCCGGATATAAGGTCCGTCCATCTTGGTGAAAGCTTATATACAATGTATCTGGATCGTGGTAGAACACATCTTGTGACCCATCTCCATGGTGCACGTCGGTATCGACAATAGCCACTCGTTTCACACCATATGTTTGGCGTATGTGTTGAATCATGACAGCCTCTATATTGATGGTACAGAATCCACGGATGCCATGAACCATAGCCATCGCATGATGCCCTGGTGGTCTAACGAGAGCAAAAGCTCTATCCACTTCACCTCGTAGCACCGCATCAGCTGCTGCAATGGCACCGCCTGCGGACACGCGATGTGCATCGGTCACCCACGATTGTAAATCAGGGGCCCCAACGTGAACCCGTTCTATTACATTCCAATCAGCTACGATTGGATTATATTCCCGAATATTTGGTACATCCAATAAGCCTTCTTCTACAATTTGATCTCGTGTATAGAGCAACCGTTCTTGCCGTTCTGGATGGGTAGCGGAAATTTTCCAATCAAAGGCAGGGAAAAATACGAGGCCTAATGAAGGATGTTCTATTGTACTAGCCGGCACGATTCCATTTCGTACACCATAACTGTCCTTATGATTCCACATAGCTGCTCACCCCCGCTTTCAATTGTACTTTCACAGTAATAATGCGTTCCATTGATTGCCAACCATCTACTACTGGAAAATCTTCTACACTAATGGTTTCAATGTTAGCCGTTTTATTTAGAGGCACTATCTTTTGTTCTTGAGCAGCCTCACGCAATAGTTGATAGGCCACTTCTTCCACCGCTTGAGCCGAACGCAAACGGCTACTTTTATCCTGAATACCCAGCTCTGGCACCACCATGGTATGCCGTTTGGTATCGACGTGAACCGTAATCGCCATCGTATGGTTAGCCACACCAGCACCGATGGCATTCGCTACGGCCGCATCAGGTGGAATGTGAACAGGCAAACCTAATTGATCACCGATGATAGGACCTAGACTTGCGGCTGTACCGCCAACGATGACAAGCTGTGCCGGCACAAATGGGTCTGGATGCACAATATCGGCAACCACATAGATAGGTCGTTTATTTTCTTTCGCCACTACCGTATCAATGCCTTGTTGTATAATGCAGATTGCTGTATCTACGATGCGCTGAGCCATGGTTTTTGCCTCAATGGTCGTATCAATCTGTGCGATGGCATCGTACGCCTTCTGTTCATCACCGTAATGAGCCTTACCAAGCACGATGAGGGCATCCCCTAATGTAGGGATAGTACCGCCAAGAGCAACAGACGGGCCGAGTCGTTCAGGACCAACCATGAGCGCTCCATCTTCATAGCGCACTGCAGATTCACCGCCAATGCCCACGGAGGTAACCGCAAAGGAGCGTACAGCACTTGGATATTCACGGATGGATACGCCCTCTTTTGTCATCAGTGGTTTCCCCTGTTTCCATAAGGAAATGTCCGTCGTAGTCCCGCCAATATCAAGGGCCACCGTATGGGCTTCTTTAGTGCTACGCAATGCTTCCAATCCAAGTACCGTAGCGGCTGGTCCTGTAAATACAGTTTCTACAGGAATGGATTCCACCGTATCTATCGGTAGCGAACCACCGTCAGCTTTCAAAATATATACAGGGGCCTTAATGTGAAAGCTTTCTAACGCATGATACACAGCGTTCTTAAATTCCTTAAATACAGAGGCCACGGCGCTATTAAAATAGGCGCTGATGGTGCGCCGTGGAAAATTAAGGTTGCCGCTTAACGCACTGCCTGTAGAAATTGTGTGATATGTGTCAGCTAGGGCCTGAGCAATATCGATTTCTTCCTTCGGATTGCGAACACCAAATTTCGCGGATACAGCAGCCAAATCGGTACCACTCTTGGCTTGCACCATGTTCGCTAGTTTACCAGTCCCCTCTACATCTGTACGTTCCACCACGATGCCGCGATGGTCCGTATACCCTTGAAGGTACACCGGCCTTACAGGGAATATATCGTCTACATTACGCCCTGGCCCCGCTACAACATAGAGATCTACAGGCTGTTCTTTATGCTCCACAATTGTATTTGTCACTACCGTAGTGGATAGCGTTACCTGTTCTATTTGTACAGGGTCCACACCACTCATCACCGCACCTAATGCGTCCGTGATGCCATTCATGAGATTGTCCTTCGTGGTTCGTCGCTTAGCCGACGAAATGATGGTGCCCCCATCTATAATAACGGCATCCGTAAAGGTGCCGCCTACATCTATGCCTAATAACATATGTCCTCCTTTAAACAGAAAAGAGACCGCCGGAGCAGTCTCTTTTGTTAATCTCTAGACTTACCAGTTCTGCACCGGAAATATCGAGAATCATTTATTTAGCTGCCGAAACGGAAGCGTAATTTTTAATGATAACGATTGGTGTCATTTGGCTATCATTACCAAATGGATTATCAATCAATAATTTTGCGATTTTCTTCGCATCAATACCGCGGCTTGTACCGAGAATTGCAGAGCGTTTCAAGTCGTTTACGTCCGCTACAACAGCGCCATAGCAACCTGTGCGTTGAACGATTTTTTCAGCCACCTTATCTGGATCTTTTGGACCAAATACGATGTGTTTATCGAATGGAGGCATTGTACCTGTTACGTCATCAGTTAAGGATGCAGCACGGGCGATGGCGTAAAACACGCCTGGTTTGCGGAAAATTTTAGCAATTGCGCCTAAGAAGAAAGCACCTAATACCTTCCATTTACCATCTAAGTTCATAGCCGATTGCATACCATAAATAGAAGCCATGGAGCCATCAGGATGAATAAAGCGGTTAATCATACGCGCTTGCCAACACACATTGAGTTCTTCTGGACGTGTAAAGCGACCTTGTGTAATAGCCACAACAGATTCTGCTACACATACGATGTCTTCTGGTCCAATATTGTGACCACCAAATTCAACGATAGCATCAACGATGTCATCATTATCTGTAAGAATACGTGTAGGAACACATACTAATTCTAATTCTGCCATTGTTATGCCTCCTTAGTGAACCAATGCTGCTTGTACTTCTTCTGCAGTCAAACGAATACGTTGTTTATCGATATGGTAATCGGTACGACCTACGATTTGGTAATAAATGTCGATATCCATATATGGGAATCCCTTAATATCTTCACGAATATTGCCATTTCTACCTGTTAAGGTAACGTAAATGCGGATTGTACCACCCTTGCGAGGCTTGATGATAATAGCTTCAAAGTAACCATCGTGGCGTGGACGATCGATATCCATAGCCCAAGCGTCTACTTTCACGCCATCAAAATGTTCTTCTGGAAGTAAAGGGCGTGGGAATAAATCCATGATTGTACCAAGTTGACGACCTTTGTTTACAAATGGCACATCACAGAACAATGTCATGGAACTCATGTTCATATCTGCCAATTGAAAGCTTGTTTTCCGTTTTGCTAGCAAAATAACGCGTTCATTACCTTGTTTTAATACGAATAGACGGAATAATAAGTACAAAATAGCTACGATAACTGCAATGGCAACTATCACATTTATTATGTCATAAAACCACATGTGAATTCTCCTTTATAGTGTAATCAATTCCACCGAAAAATCATCAGTATCTAAGAATTGGGCGCCCAAATCAGCCCCTAGGGCAATATCCTTTGTAAAATACAAGGTACTACGGCCCTTCTCTGTAGATGGATTATGCAGATGATTGCTATCCATCGTACGTCGCACTAAATCGCTAGTCTCATAAGCAGGGTCGATATATCGGATGCGGTCACCTGATAATTCCTGCAGGACAGGGCTAACAAATGGGAAATGAGTACACCCCAATACAACAACATCGATATCCCGTTCTAGCATGGGTGCTAAGTACTCCTTAGCGGCTTTACGAACAGCGTCATCATGTAAATGGCCTTGTTCAATTAGGCCGGCTAGTTCTGGGCAGGGTTGCTCCCATACAAAAACCTCATGGTCGATGTCCATAGCCACATATTTATGAATATGACTATTAACGGTCGCCACCGTCGCCATGATACCGATGGTATTACTATTGCTTTCACGAATAGCAGTCTTAACGCCTTGGGATACGCCGATAACTGGCACGTTGACGCGACTGCGCACCTCATCGAGGGCTACTACGGTGAAAGTATTGCAAGCGATAACCATCAGCTTTACAGGTACTTGATGTAATGTTTCTGCAATACGGCAAGCGATTTCTGTAATCTCCTCGGTTGGACGATTGCCAACGGGATTATTAGCATTATCCCCTATATAGATGAAGTTTTCATTGGGAAATTGTTCCTGTAGAACTTTCAAAACGGATAGACCACCTACACCTGAGTCAAAGACGCCAATAGGCAGTCGTTGTGTATCTATATTAGTCATGAGGCATCTCCTCAACAGCATTTAGAATAGGTTGATAAAAGCGATCCTCTAATCGTACGATTTTCCCAGACGATTTAGACATAAAGGCATTCTTAGTCTCCCCCGTCGCCAATAGAGCACCATCACTAGCGCGGCGCATGCGGTATTTAAATACCATCTGAGCACGGGTCATTTTGACTAAATAGGTTTCTATATTAATCGTGTCATCGAACCGAGCAGGTTCCTTATAGTTACACGATACATTCATAATTGGAAATACTATATCCTCGTCCATCATATCCCATAAGGTGACTCCGATGTGACGAAGGAATTCAATACGCGCCATTTCAAACCACCGAAAATGATTACTGTGATGAGCAATCCCCATCATATCGGTTTCATAGAAACGGACATTAATTATCGCTGTATACATTTATTCATCCTTCTTATTACAATACAAACTTAATTGTATATCTATTAACAAAGGGTGTCAAATAAACAAAGGCAGTCCAATCAATAACAATGATTAAACTGCCTTTTTATGTACTTGTTAGTTGCCAAAAGGGAATAGCTTTTTCGCTTGTTCTTCGTGGGATGTTTTGATATAGCGATTGGCGATTTTGAAAGCAATGCCGAGAACTGCTACATCATCTACCCAGCCAAGGCCTGCAATCGTATCAGGGATGATATCGATTGGTAGGATGAGATACCCTAAGGCGCCGGCTAAAATAGCCTTTACATATTTTGGTGTATCCTGATCGCGCAAGCAAAGGAATAACACCACTGCTTTTTGTACAAAGGCAAGTTTTTTACCATAGCGAGTGGCAAACGCCAAGAAGCGAGACTCGCTAAAATACTTGCCATATTTGATAATCTTTAATGGATTCATACCGATCCTTCTAACTATTTACGGAAACCGTTAATTGTGGATTTTGTTGTTTCTTTTACTGTTTCAACAGCTTGGAACGCAGTATCTTTCGCATTTTCTACAGCATGAGATGCTGTAGTTTTTGCGTTTTCCACAGCCACTTGAGTTGTTGCCTTTGCTACTTCTACGCCACCTTTAGCCAATTCTTTTGCTGTATCCAATGTGTCTTTTGCTACATCGATTTTTTCTTTTGCCGCATCAGTTACTTTGGCTACTGCTTCTGCTGCATTATCATGCAATTGATATTTCGTTTCCGTATTCCATTTTTCAATAGCAGGTGCTACTTTTTCAGAATATACTTGTTCTAATTGTTCTTTTGCAAGACCTGTTTCATTGGCAATACCTGCCCACACATCGCGTTGGCCTTGAGTGAAAGGAATGCTTGCTGCTGCATCGCGAGCGATTTCGCCTGCAATAGCCTTACCATTTTCATAGAACTCAGCGATCATAGGTTTGTAGCGTTCGATGTCGGATGGCATACCATCTTCGATCCAGATATGGGCTACCTTACCAATAGCATACGTCAAACCAACAGCTACAGGTACGCGTACCGCTTTAAAAGGTACAAGTAAGGAAATAGCAACCGTAGCAATAGCAGTGCTCAAGCCACCTACTAAACCTACAACAGCACCTGTTTGTAATTCAACATCATATAAATGAGCAATGCGAGTTACCATATATGTTGCATTTGTGCATAGTGCAACATTGCTGAATTTTGGAGACAAAGCCAATACGGCAGCACGGCCTGCGCCCCAGAAAATAAA
Organism: uncultured Veillonella sp.; assembly: GCA_963539855.1. Lineage (GTDB taxonomy): Bacteria > Bacillota > Negativicutes > Veillonellales > Veillonellaceae > Veillonella. Next base: position 9,478 of record CAUTOY010000022.1, on the reverse strand, counting down.
TTGTTCAACTTGATAATTTAAATCTTGACCACCATCGCTAAGCGGTTCAATTTTAACGCCATTATATTCTGCCATAATCGTTCTCCTTTTTTCCGGATTCCACTTGTGAATGTATGTATCGTTCATTAGTATTATTATACCATTCTCAATGTAGAATTGAAATGAATAATATATATTTTACCCTGTATAAACGGGTTTATTATGACTATTAGTAATAGATAATGTTCTATTCACTACCAGCTTGTGAGGCCCCCATCAATCGTCCAAGCAGCACCTGTAACAAAAGATGCCTTTGAACTAATTAAAAAAGCTATAACTTCACCAATTTCGTGAGGTTTTGCAATACGTCCCAATGGATAGTGTTGCCCCATCTCCTCTTTTGCTTGCTCCGCATCTTGATGAGATTGAGCGATTTGCTTATCTACAAGGGATGTATCTACATCGCCAGGGCACACGCAGTTAACGCGTACCTCATGTGGTGCCATCTCTAGTGACAGAGATTTTGTAAAGCTTACGATAGCTCCTTTTGATGCACCATATACTGAGCAGGCTACATTACCTTGTAAGCCCGCATCACTAGATACGGTAACAATACTGCCCTTTACTTGACGTAAATAAGGCAATGCAGCTTGGCACAAGAACACCGTTCCTTTTACATTCGTTCCAAACATTTCATCAAAGGCGGATTCAGATACATCGGCGAGCAGTTCTTCTTCATAATATCCAGCCGCCGTCACAAGAGCGGAAATGCTGCCAAAGAAATCTACCGTTTCTTTTACAATACGCTGACAATCGCTCACGCTGGATACGTCGCCTTTCACATAGTGCACCTTCAAAGAATAGCGGCGCAATTTCATTTTTGCTCTTTGTCCAGCTTGTTCATCGCGGCCATTGATAACGACGCACCAACCTTCTTGTAATAATAGCTTAGCTGTAGCAAATCCGATACCCGATGTACCGCCGCTGATCAATGCCACTTGAACATCATTTTTATGAGGCATACTCACACCTCCTACAAGGTAGAAACATAATCAAACACTAATTTTAACAACATCACTGTCGTAACAGACAGGAACACAATACGTACCAAAGAGGACCCTTTCGCAATGGCTAAGTGAGATCCTAAATAGGCACCGACCACTTGCCCCACCGCAGCGGCAAGGCCATACATAAAATTGACATGCCCTAAATATATAAATACCAATAAGGATGCTAAATTACTGGTAAAGTTTAATATTTTTGCATTAGCTGAGGCATGGAGAAAATCAAACCCCGTAAAGATAAATCCCATAATGAGAAATGTACCTGTACCAGGCCCAATAAAGCCATCATATATACCGATACCTAGTGCAAAGGCCATACAAATATAGAGTGCTCGCCCCATTACTTGAGAGGTACGGTTCACTTCGCCCCAGTTTTTCTTAAACACTACAAATAATGTAACAGCCACGAGCAATACAATGATAATTGGTTTAACATATAGCGGCGGTAGTGATACGACCGCTAATGTACCTAACATGGACCCTATAAAAGTAAAAGGTAATAGTTTGCGAACTAGCCTAAAATCAACCATATGGTTTCGCAAAAATGTAATTGATGCACTGCCAGCACCAAAGATGCTAGACATTTTGTTACTCCCCAATGCCATGCTAGGTGGTAAATTTGTTAGTAACATAGCTGGTACTGAAATCAATCCGCCACCTCCCACGATAGAGTCAACAAAACCTGCAAAGGCACCTGCTACGCCAAGTAGTATGAGTATCATTACTTCATAAGGCAATCCGGTCATTGCAATCAACCACTCCATATACGTCCTCCACATCTCACGTATCACAAGTATACTATCATTTTACCATTCGTATCGGTAAAAACAATAGCCCTATATACAAAACAACGGTGACCATCAGCCACCGTTGTTTTCGTCTATTCTAATATGAACAATCTAAGCTTTTTTTGCATCTGCTAATCGGTCTAATACCACTGTATAACCATCGGCACCATATACAAGACATCGTTTCACACGGCTAATCGTCGCTGTGCTGGCACCAGTTTCTTCAACAATTGTTTCATAGCTATCGCCAGCGCGTAACATCTTAGCTACTTGAAGTCGTTGTGATAATGCTTTTAATTCATTAACAGTACAAATATCCTCAAAGAATGCATAACATTCTTCCACAGTTTGAAGTTGTAAGATACCTTCAAAGAGCTCGTCATGTTGAGCACTTCTCAATTTTTCATTGACGCTCATAACGCCTCCTACTTCTTATTCATTGCTTTAGACAAGCCATCGCCAATCATTTGAATAACTTGAACCATAATGATAAGAATAATGATTGTAGCGAGCATAATATCCCCTTGGAAACGTTGGTAACCATAGCGAATCGCAATGTCCCCAAGGCCGCCACCACCGATGGCACCAGCCATTGCAGAGTAACCAATCAAGTTAACGATAAGAACTGTTACATTATCGATAATCGTTGGTAATGCTTCTGGCAATAAAACTTTACGGATAATTTGAAATGGACTTGCCCCCATCGATTGAGCTGCTTCGATAACACCAAATTGAATGTCCTTAATAGATGTTTCAACTAAACGGGCCAAAAATGGAATCGCCGCTAACGTCAAAGGTACACAAGCCGCTGTAGTACCAATAGAAGTACCAACAACCATGCGTGTAAACGGAATGATAGCCACCATTAAGATGATAAATGGAATGGAACGTGTGGCATTAACAATGGCCCCAAGAGCTTTATTAAGCGCTGCATTTTCTAAAATATGCCCCTTAGATGTAACCACCAATACTACGCCGAGTGGAATACCAATAATCATGGCCATGATCGTAGAAATAACGGTCATTTGCAATGTATCTAAGGTACCGGTTATCAACAATTTAATTACTTGCTCTGACATAACCAATCACCTCGCTTTCAATTGGTAATGTTCTAATGTAGTCTAGCCCTTCTTGCGCTTTCATAGGGTCGCCATTCAAAATGACGATAAGACGGCCGACGCTAGTGTTTTGAATATAGTCGATTCCACCAAATAAGATGCTTACATCGAGGTCAAAACGACGAACCAAACCAGCCACAACAGGTTCATCCGTAGCTTGACCGGTAAACTTCAATTTTACAAGTGGTGACGTACCTGCAATCCAATCATCATATAGTTCTAGATGTTCAAGCGCTTCTTTTGGTAGATTATCGCTTACAACAGAGCCGACAAAATCTTTTGTAGTTGGTTTCTTCGGATTTGTAAATACTTCGAGCGTGCTACCTTCTTCTAAGATAACACCGTCTTCAATAACAGCTACGCGGTCACAAATTTCACGGATAACCTGCATTTCATGAGTGATGAGCACAATGGTAAGTCCCATGCGTTCGTTGATATCTTTCAATAACTTTAAGATAGACTCTGTCGTTTGTGGATCCAATGCAGAGGTAGCTTCATCGCATAACAATACCTTAGGATTAGATGCTAATGCACGCGCAATACCAACGCGTTGCTTTTGACCACCAGACAATTGAGATGGGTAATTATTTACCCGTTCAGATAAACCTACGATATCAAGAATCGGTGTGATTCGTTCCTTGATTTCTGATTTGCTCAACCCTTGCAATTCCAATGGAAATGCCACATTGTCATAAACAGTGCGGGATGATAAAAGATTAAAATGTTGGAAAATCATGCCAATGTGTTTACGTGCTTTACGCAATTCACTAGCGCTCAATTTCGTCAAATCTGTGCCGTCTACGATAACAGAACCCGATGTAGGGGCCTCCAGCATATTGATGCAACGAATCAATGTAGATTTACCAGCCCCTGATTGACCGATAATGCCGTAGATTTGCCCCTTCTCAATAGTGAGGCTAATATCCTTCAGTGCTTCTACACGATTAGCACCTTCATAGACCTTGCTAATGTGTTCTAATGTAATCAAAATATGTCCTTTCTTTATGAAAGCTCCCCTTAGTAGCCACTATAGTTACAGAACATCAATATCTATAGTCAAGCTAGATTAGGCTAAGCCTTCTTCCATTAATTTTTCTAGACCATGACGTAATTTCATAGTCACTGTACCTGGTTTTCCATCAGCTACAGGATTTCTGTCGAGTTTTATAATCGGAATCACACCACCAGTTGTATTGGTAAAGAATAATTCATCCGCATCATCAACGAAGGCGCGGTCAAACTCTTTTTCGATAACAGTGATGCCCAATGAAGGTGCCACACGAGTGATAATCATTTGACGCGTAATGCCCTTCAAAATATGATTATCCGCTGGATGTGTGTAAATAATTCCATCTTTTACGGCAAATACATTGGATGTAGCCCCTTCGGTACAAATGCCATCACGGAATAGCATCGCTGTATAGGCAAATTTCTTTTCCGCCTTAGTTTGTGCCAAAATGTTAGGAACCAAATTCGTAGTTTTAATGTCTACATGTCCCCAACGTTCATCAGGCAATGCGATGGCTTTCACACCGGATTCCAACTTGTTCACTGCATCTATATCAAGATTATGAATGGACATGAGCATTTGTGGTTCAAGTTTAGAGCGATCATACGCATGATGACGTGGCGCTACACCACGAGAGATTTGTAAGTAAATGTAACCTTCTTTGATTTCACTTTGTTCAATCAAAATTTCGTGAAGTTCGATCAAATCATCGGGCGTCATTTTTACAGGAATATCCATTTCACGCATGGATCGATATAGACGATCTTGGTGATAAGACAATGCAAAGCAACGACCTTTAGTTACACGCACAACTTCATATACAGAATCGCCGAATAGATAACCACGGTCATCAATGCTGATTACCTTTGCACCTGGTTCGACGAATTCACCGTTAAAATATGTTAATTCTTTCATAAGAGCACCTCATTTTCCCTTGTTGTAACTCTAATCAGTATGATTGTATTATAGCACAATCACAGATTAATTTTCACACTTTACATTGTGAAAGTTTTCATTTTAGTCATGAAAAAAACCGCCCTCTACCGATAACTATAAGTTATAGTAGGAGCGGTTTCTATTGTAATTAGTTATATACCAATCTCACAGTGCTTGTATAAGCATATTAGTTGCCAAGAATATATTTTCGAATTGGCTTTGGTATTTGTTTTAAACCTATTGTGGTCAAGTAGGATAATCCTACGGTCATCACATACAACAGCACTACGTGAGGCACTGTAAATAGAAGGTTATACTTGGCCATTAAGCCGGTCATAATCAATAACCAGAATGGATGTACCAAATAGATGCCATATGAAGTATCCCCAATTTGTGACCAGAACGCCTCCATCGTATTGTTGAGGGGCATTACTTGGAATAGGAATAAGCTAAACAATGTGCCCAATGCCGTATAGAATACACCCATTGGACTCAACTGATGCACCGTGTAAATCGCTTCGAGCACCGTGTAGTGCCATACATCCATGACATAATAGTAGGCGCCCAACATGGATAGGATCGATAAAATGGCACATGTAGCCAATAGGTATCGGTAGCGCCACATATAGTCCTTCACCTGTTCATATCGCTCGGCTACAACAGCACCAAAGAGGAATATCCATACATAATGAATCACCCAATAATTAAGGCGCATATCAAAAAGATATTTTATAGCCGGAGAGTCGCTAAAGTTCTGCGTTACCCATGCGCCCAACCGATAGGAGGATATAAAATCAAATCCTAGTTGTAGGACAAATAAGATGACGAGCCAAGGAATAGGCGCTTTCAAAATCCATCGTACCATCACACGCCATAAAGGCATCATCACATAGAACCACAATAATATAACCATAAAATATAAATGGTACATACTGGTACCAAATAAAAGGTTCACAACCAATGGTCCGGGATGAAGATTTCCAAAATTGTGCGCCGTTGCCCCCGTATAGACGAGATAAAAGAGGGACCACACAATGTACGGATAGAGCACCACTTGAAAGCGTCTCTTCATAAAATCTTTGTAGCTAAACGGATCATGTACCGATGTATGGTAAAACAGACCAAATGCTGATAAAAAGAAGAATGCAGGCACTGCAAAACGAGATAAGATTTCCAATACGCTAATCAGTTGTAAATTAACGAATGGATTTTGTAATGCGTAAGAACCAACATGAATACCAATAACACCAAGCATACAAAGGCCACGCATATAGGTTATTTCAGGCAAAAACAATCGTTTCATAGGCGCCTATTGTTGTTGCACAGTGGCCGGTGTAGGAACAATACGAGGTGAAGTCGCCGCTTGATGTACTACCGTTGTCGCAGTTACCGCTGGTGTAGCCTGAGTCGTTGTAGTAGGCGCAGCTGGAGCTGGTTGCGATTGACCATTTGCTTGTGCAGCCGCAGCTGCTGCCGCTTCAGCCTGTCTCTTCGCTTCTGCTTCACGTTGCATACGAATTTCTTTTTGAAGTGGCACTACTGGTTTATCATAAACGGTAATACCCGTTTCAAATAAACGGCCCCATGGGAATGTGGCCTTAACAGTACGTGGGTCTACCTTCAAATAGGTTTCACTGAAGTCTTGTATACGTTCTTGTAAATACTCTTCTAATTTTGAATTCAAGTCACCAGAATAACGTACATTGTCGGTACGAATGGAATCTTGCATACGGTAAATGTCTTTGCGGATATTCGCTTGATATGCCCAGTTATCTAAATATTGTTGTGTCAACATATCTCTATGACCTTCTGGAGACATAGATTGTAACAATAAGCCTTGCGCAATAGCATAGCCTACCGTGTTACTTGCTGTATTCCAACCATTATAAGCGCCGATTTTATACAGTAAATCGCGTTTGTATAAAGCACCTAACAAGGTATTATCGGAGCCATTATTATATGCAATATCAGCAATACTTACATTTACACCTTGCTCTGTAGCTTGTTGAATACGATCAACAAAAGCATTTGTAGCTTGTGAAATCATTGGGAAATTACCAAAGGTTTCAGACTCAGATGTGCTTGTCGAAAGAGGTGTATTAACAGCGAGGAGTACAGTTGGTTTTCCAGCTGTTGTCATAGTACCACCTACAGCCTCTACGTGTTCTGCAATCGTCTTATCAATGGTTTGATCTTCGTAACCTGGCAATGTTTTACCAGCACCACCAAGCGGATAAATCACGGAGAACGTCGGTTTTTCTGCACTATCATCTGTACGAGAACGAGCCATCAACAATAACCCAAGTTGATCTGCCCCAGGGAAGCTACCATATTGGGTTCGTGGAATACCTTTAGAGTACTGATTTAAATAACGCCCTTCCAACGCGGATTGAGATAATTGAGATGTGTCATCATGCCCCAATGCAAAGTATGAAAACACACCATTACGAGCTTCATCAATCAGCTCCTTGTTTACTTGCATATTTTTTTGACGGCGAGAGAACCAATCTTGTAAATATTCAATTGGCACAGAAGCTTGTAAGCTCATCAATTTTTGCGTTTCTGCTTGTGTCAATGTACCCTCATCCAATTTATCTTGTAATGCAGCAATTTGGAATATAGTTGGGCCGTAGTCTGCATAATAGGATGGTTCGGTGCCACCTCCACTAGCGCGCGGAGAACGCATAACGGTACCAAAACCATAAATGCGTGTGTTTTTATGATTTGCCTTAAGAGATTCAATACGTTTTAAGCGACTTTCCAATGTACTCAATGGCAAATTATGCTTGCGTGAATCTACAAGGCCACCATAGATTAAGGTATCTGTACTCAATACCATAACATCAGCTCGACCTGCATTTTGTTCTACCCAATTCCAAATTTGATCGGCTTGACCTTTGTAGGATTTACCAGAAATCAAATTTTGTGGTGGTGTTAACACCGTCATACCTGCAGCTTTCGCAGTATCAACTGTATATTGTAAACTTACAGGGCGATCATCTTGCGGAACATATAATACAGTTTCCGCATCAACTTGAATGGATGTACCTGTAGCAATAGCCGTAACCATTAAAGCTACCTTCAACCATTTTTTAGACATACGTTAAACTCCTTCATTAAGTACGCATTGGCGTACCATTTCACAATTATTGTAAGGGATACAATCATTTTAAAAAGTAACTAATATTACAATTATATCACTTAGTCATAATTTAGCAAATATATCGCATAAAACCAATTTATTATCTAACGTGCGGTAAGCTCCAGTGATATTTAATCGCTAGTAAGCGAATGACGAAAACGATAGTGAAAGCACCGTATACGGCTTGCTCCGTCCAATCGCTAACAACTAAAAGATAATATGCTATACCTCCAATAATACTAGGCAATGCATATACGTCTTCTTTCAGTACAGAAGGCACTCGCTGTGCCAACATATCGCGTAAAATGCCCCCACCTACGGCAGTAATCGTACCTAATAAAACAATAAATATAGGCAACTCTGGATATAATGTATACCCAGCGGAAGCACCAGTTACAGTAAAAGATGCCAAGCCTAGCGCATCGGCAATCAAATAGCTAGCACGACTACGAGGGCCCATCATGTTGCGATGATAGCGACTATTATAAATCACAAATACGATGAATGTTACCACAAGAACAACGGTAACGTACACTATATTACGAAGCGAGTTTGGCGGAAAATAACCTAATAGTACATCGCGAATCACACCACCCCCAATAGCGGTGGCCAATGCCAGTACAGCCATGCCAAAAATATCCATCTTACGTGACACCCCTACGAGGGCCCCTGATACAGCAAATGCGATGGTACCAATCATATCAAACATATACCAAATAATATCCATACAAGCCTCACACAAACAACTGATATAACGATTAAATCTATTCGCAAAAATATGACTAACTATGATAGACTCTATGTAAGATATTATACATTAAGAGGTGCAATAATGACAAAAGACCGTATACAACCCACTGAACTAAATACGATGGACGAACATAGTCGTGACGAATACTTTATGAATCTTGCCATCGAAGAGGGAAAAAAGGCTTATGCACTTGGCGAGATTCCGATTGGTGCTATTTTAGTCCATAATAATCAAATCATTTCACGTCACCATAACCGTCGGGAACTAGACCATGATGCAACAGCTCACGCCGAAGTGCTCGTCATTCGTGAAGCGTGTAATAGCCTAAATCGCTGGCGGTTGACTGGATGCACCCTGTATGTTACGATAGAGCCGTGTCCGATGTGCGCAGGAGCCATTATTAACAGCCGTATCGACCGCGTTGTATATGGTGCCAGCGATTACAAAGGAGGCGCTGTAGAATCACTGTTTAATGTATTATCTCATCCGGGATTAAATCATGAACCACAATTACAAGCAGGCATCCTTGCTGATGAATGTAGCCAATTGATGAAAGATTTCTTTAAAGAGCGTCGTAAAGCACGGAGGAGTACCCAAGAGGCTGAAGGGTCCGCACTCGAAATGCGGTAGGTCGGGCAACCGGCGCGGGGGTTCAAATCCCTCCTCCTCTGCCATTCTTTTAAATGATAAT
>CAUTOY010000021.1:0-20460 GCA_963539855.1 uncultured Veillonella sp. | reverse complement strand
GTATGATGGAGCGCGATGACTTTGATAAACGTTATAAAGAAGGTCGTCCTATTGGGGTACATGAATTTATGTATCCATTGATGCAAGGTCAAGACTCTGTAGCATTGCATGCGGACGTTGAATTTGGTGGTACAGATCAAACTTTCAATTTACTTATGGGGCGTCACTTGCAAGAGTTGGCAGGACAAGAACCTCAAGTAGTTATTACAATGCCATTGCTTGAAGGTCTTGATGGCGTTCAAAAGATGAGTAAATCCTTGGGTAACTACATCGGTATCGATGAAGCACCTAAAGATATGTATGGTAAAGCCATGTCTATTCCTGATGAATTGATGATGCGTTACTTTATGCTCGTTACAGATATGTCTATCGAAGATCAAGACGACATGGAAGAACGTTTAGAAAATAGCACATTGCACCCACGTGATGCAAAAATGCAATTGGCAAAAACTATCGTTCGTTTATATCATGGTGAACAAGCAGCGCAAGAAGCGGAAGATGAATTTAAACGCGTATTCCAACAACATGCATTGCCAACAGATATTCCTGAATATGCTATGGATACACCTAGCGAAGCTATTTTCGTACCACAATTCTGTACGGATGCTGGTTTGACTGCTTCTAATGGTGAAGCACGCCGATCTATTAAAGCTGGTGCGCTCAAAGTTAACGGCGAAAAATATGGCGAAGAAAACCTAGTTCTTGAAGATGGTATGATCGTTCAAGTAGGTAAGCGTAAATTCGTAAAAATTAAATTTAACTAATATAAAAACTGTGATGGGGTACAGAACCTCATCACAGTTTTTCTGTCTATTTTGTTTATAAGACTTTTTCTCTATTGTATAAACTTTATTATAACTTGTTAGAGGGCTATATATGGACAAAGAACTAAGCCACTTTTTACAACAATGAGAACATACTGTTCTTACCGATAGTAGGTCATCTAGATATTGGAACTAAACCGTTAAAAGACTTCCCATTCCATTTACTAGAAGGTTATAACATTGATTGGAAAATTAGACAAAACTACTCAGTCTATTTCTATCCCTATGAACAATACACCATATGGGGACTAACGGGACGAGTGCTGAAAAACTTTTTAGATTTATATGGGGTCATTAGATAATTAATAAGTTAAAAGCGAAAGAACAATACATCAGTTCTTTCGCTTTTAATATTTTCTTCAAAAACATCATTAAAACACCTAATATAATTGGAATTCCGAAATTTAAAGAATTCGTGAAAGTATTAAACCTTTATTTACAAAATATGTTTTTTGATTCATAATTTCCCTGTATATTTGAAAGGAGAGGGATTATGAAGCAAGTGTACCAGATTTTAGCTAGTACTTTAATTATTAACTCTTTAAGTAGCTCTATTTATGCTACAAATATTTCGTTCTCCTATGATATTGAGGCAGATTTATTAAATGTTCATCCGTTTGATGATAAGAAGCAACGAATTAACAGGTACATACGTGATCATAAACTAGAGTAATAGTGGGAGTGGATTATTATGCTTAAATCTTTAAAATTATTATTATTAAAACCTATATCTTCCGGTGCCACATATCTAATAAAAAATGAAACTATAAAATCAGCACTAACTTTGTTTTCTATCGCTTGGATTACAGTGCGTGGATTGTATTTAATAAATGGAATTCATGTTAAAGCTTGGCAAAGTATTCATATTTTATATCTTGATACATTTGTTGGCTTTAATTTATCATCCTATTTAATTGATTTTTCTTATCGACTAGTTCTTTCTATTTTGATTGCATTTATATGTTGGATTGTTATGCGAATTTGGGTGAAAGTAGACTTTTTAAAAGTTTTCATGGTAACCCTAGTAATATCTGCATTGAATTTTTGGGCTAATATCCCTAATATTTTAGTTTTCAATTTGGTTAAGAATCTTTCTATTGATAGTCCTTTTTGGGGAAAAACTATATATGATTTTGTTCATTTTCTAGTAGGGCTATTTGAAATTTATGTATACTTCCTATTTACTGTACTCTTATACAGATTAACTAATTTAAACAAATGGGGCATAGCAATATTCTTATCGGTATTGCTAGTAGGTATATCCATTGTTTTTAAGCCTTTAGTAGCTTTTTACGGTTGACTATTAGATAAAGAGGAATTTAATGTTTCGAGATTCAATAAGATTATTAGTACATCCTAATAAAGAGACAATACTAGATATAATTCAAGGTATTACATTTAAAGGTGCAATATGTTTATATACTCTGGCTTGGGTTATCTTGCGCATCGTTATAGGTAATGTTGGTATTGATGTTCTTCATATTTTACCAATTCTTGATCATAAGCTAGTTTATGGTAATTATATAATAATTTTTACTGTAGATTATATTTACATAACGTTTAAAACTATAATATTATCATCCTTGCTATGGTTATTATTAAAATGGTGGCATTCAACCTCATTAAAAAGTTTTATTGTAATGACAATATATTCAATGGGGCTTTGCTTTTTATTTGCTAGTATAAAATTTTATCTTCAGTCTTATTTTTTGAGTCTGAATTACTTAGATAATAATTGGAGTTTTATAATGTGGAATATTGCCGGTCTATTTGGTAATATTTTAATTTTCTATTCTTGGATATTATACTTAATGATATTATATCGCTTAACAAATATTAATAAGTATTTATTAATTGTTTGTATCACAATAATTTGTTATGTATTCTATTCAACGCAAATAACTATATCCATATAGTAGTTTTTAGAGATGGCCGTTAATAATTTAAATGGTCATCTTCTTATTTTGATGAGATATATTTGAAAATATGCCCTTAAAAATTGACATAATTTAAATTAAGTTATACTATTTATATGTAAAAGGTTTAATGTGTTGCACTAATTACAAAACAGGAGGTTCTCACATGAATCGCGAAACAGCTTATGTATTATGGTTTGATGAATTAAAACGTGAAGACGTAAATTTAGTAGGTGGTAAATCCTCTTCATTAGGTGAATTAACATCTTCTACGAATGTACCTGTACCTTATGGTTTTGCAACAACTGCATATGGGTATCGTGAATTTATGAAAGAAACTGGCCTTGAAGATCGAATCCGTCAAGAGTTAGATGATTTGGATGATGTAGAAAACTCTGCATTGCTTCGCGAAGTTTGTACAAAAATTCGCCGTATGATTTGTCAAGAAGAAATGCCTGCTGCATTGGCTGAAGCTATTCGCAAATCGTATGAAGAACTAGGTGAAAAGGTAGGCGAAAAAGATCCATTCGTAGCTGTTCGTTCTAGTGCCACTGCAGAAGACTTACCAGATGCTAGCTTTGCAGGTCAACAAGATACGTATTTAAATGTTCGTGGTGCAGATACAATCATTGAAAAAGTAAAAGAATGTTATGCATCTACATTTACTGATCGTGCAACATATTACCGTGTAAAACAAGGCTTTGACCATATGACAGTAGCGTTAAGTGCAGCTGTTCAAATGATGGTATTCTCCAAAGCTGCTGGCGTTATGTTTACTGTAGACCTTGTAACAGGTAATGATAACAACATCTTAATCGAAGGTTCTTGGGGCCTTGGTGAATATGTAGTACAAGGTACAGTTACACCAGATAATTTCCGTGTAGATAAACAAAAAATGGTTATCACTGATCGTATGATTAATGATAAAAATATTCGCCTTGTACGTAAAGCTGATGGCGATTGCATAGAAGAAATCGTACCTGCTGATGAAGCTAATAAACAAGTTATTTCCGATGAACAAGTTTTAGAGTTAGCTGAATACGCTAAAGCTATTGAAAAACATTATGGTTGTTATATGGATATGGAATGGGGCGTAGATGAAAGAAATGGTAAAATCTGGATTCTTCAAGCTCGTCCAGAAACAGTATGGTCCAGAAAAGATAAATCTGAACAAGCGACAGATACAAGCGTAGCAACTACAACAGATCGTGAAATCGTAGTTAAAGGTTTACCAGCATCCCCAGGTAAAGCTGCTGGTAAGGCACATGTTATCATCAATCCTGAAGATATTGATGAATTCAAAGAAGGCGAAATCCTTGTTACAGCTATGACAGCACCTGACTGGGTTCCAGCTATGAAAAAAGCCAAAGCTATCGTTACAGATGCTGGCGGTATGACTTGCCATGCGTCCATCGTTAGCCGTGAACTTGGTATTCCTTGTATCGTTGGTACTAAGAGCCGTAGCCATGAAGCTACAACTTCTATTAAAGAAGGCCAAATGATTACTGTTGATGCAACTAATGGTATTGTTTACGACGGTGTATTAGAAGATGTTGTTAAACCAGCTGCACCGCAAGAACAAGCTGTTGTGGCAAGTGAATACATCCCTGTAACTGGTACTAAGATTTACATGAATTTGGGCGATCCAGACTTGGCTGAAAAATACGGTGTATTGCCTTGTGATGGTATCGGTTTGATGCGTGAAGAGTTCATTTGGACTACATTCATTCATGAACATCCATTGCACCTTATCGAAACAGGTCGCAGTGATGTAGCCGTTAATACATTGGCAGAAGGTATGCGTAAGGTATGTCAAGCATTAGCGCCTCGCCAAGTAGTAGTTCGTTTGAGCGACTTTAAATCCAGCGAATACCGCGACCTTAAAGGCGGAGACAAATATGAACCACATGAATCCAGTGCATTGCTTGGTTGGCGTGGTGCTTCCCGTTACTATGATCCTAAATACACACCTGCTTTCAAATTAGAATTAGAAGCAATCAAAAAAGTACGTAATGAATTTGGTTTTAAAAATTTACAAGTTATGATTCCATTCTGCCGTACTGTAGAAGAAGCTGAACTCGTAACTAACTTGATGGCTCAAGAAGGCCTTGTACGCGGTAAAGATTTCAAAATCTGGCTCATGGCTGAAATTCCAGCAAATATTATCCTAGCTGACCAATTCAATAAATATGTTGACGGTTATTCTATCGGTTCTAACGATTTGACAATGCTGGTTTTAGGTTGTGACCGCGATAATGAAACTGTTCAACACATTTATGATGAACGTAATTTAGCTGTTCGTAGAGCTATTCGTCATCTTATCGAAGTAGCTCATAAAGATGGTAAGACTGTATCCATCTGTGGCCAAGCACCAAGTGTTTACCCTGAACTTTGTGAATTCTTAGTTAAGAGTGGTATTGATTCCATCTCTGTTAACCCAGATGCGGTTAAAAATACTAAGAAAATGGTGGCTCAAATTGAGCAACGCATGATGATGGATGCACTTACAGGTCGTGGTCGCCAAGATGTAGAAGACCTTGAATGGTAATAAAGATATACTTTATTTTATGATGTAAAGAGGAGGCGAGAGTGCCTCCTCTTTTTCTAAAATGATACATAGGATATAATATTTATATGTGAAAGGAGGGACGGGTGTGAAACTTTCAAAACGACAAGAAGCAATAGCCCATATTGTGCGTGAAAAAGGACCTGTTACGGGAAGTGCTATAGCGGAACATTTGGATGTGACACGATCTGCATTACGTTCGGATTTAGCAGTGCTCACCATGATTGGCGTTCTCGAAGCAAGGCCTAATGTAGGATATTACTATGTTGGCTTGTCGCCAAAGGACCAAACTGCTGAAATTTTAAGGTCTTATAGTGTACATGATGTGCTTTCACAAGCCGTCGTCGTATCGCCAGAGACCAATCTATATGATACAGTTGTGACCATTTTTACAGAGGATGTGGGTACAATTTTGGTTTGCGAAGGTTCCTATTTACAAGGTGTTGTATCACGCAAAGATTTATTGCGTGCCTCCATAGGTCAAACAGATGCTCATACAATGCCTATCTCAATGATTATGACACCCGTTAGCAAAGTTATCACTGTAGAACCATCAGATTCGTTGGCGGTGGCGGCGCAAAAAATGATTGACTATGAAGTCGATTGTTTACCTGTTATAGTTAGAGAAGATGATGAATCACAAGATAGTTCTAAGAAACGATTAAAGGTAGTAGGACGTGTATCTAAAACAACTGTTACTAAGGCGTTTTTAGAATGTAGTACACAAGAGGTATAAAGAATGGCAGAAAAAATTATTTATGCGATATCTGACTCCTTAGGCGAAACTGCAGAGGCCGTTGCGAGAGCGACAGCAAGTCAGTACGATAAGGAACAAATTGAAATTGTTCGCATCCCATATATTCAAGATAAGTCTCAAATTGATGAAATTATACAAGATGCTAAAAATGGCAATCACGTTATTTGTCATACAATTGTGTCGTTAGAATTGCGCAATTATTTACATGAAAAAGCGGCAGAGAATAATATTCCTGCTGTTGATATTATGGGTCCTGTATTGGATGCTGTAGGTACAGTGGCATCTACTAAGCCACGCATGACGGCCGGTATGGTTCATAAGCTAGACCAAGAATATTTTAAAAAGGTAGAAGCTATTGAGTTTGCTGTAAAATACGATGATGGTAAGAATCCATCAGGCTTCGAAAAGGCTGATGTTGTGATTATCGGTGTATCTCGTACAAGTAAAACGCCGTTATCTATGTTTTTAGCGTATAAAAAAATTAAAGCGGCTAACTTACCACTAGTTCCAGAGGTTCCATTACCAGAGGAATTATTTAAGATTCCGCCTAAGAAAATTGTGGGGTTGATTATTGACCCCTATAAATTGAATAATATCCGCAGTGAACGTTTGCGTGCTATTGGCTTAGAAGATGAGGCTAATTATGCTTCCATTGAACGCATTAATTCTGAATTGGAATATGCTAAAGCCATTATGCGCCGTCTACATTGCCAAGTACTTGATGTTTCTAATAAATCCATTGAAGAAACAGCTTCTCTTGTTATGCAATTAGTAGATAAAAATCGTATGACTGCAGCAAAATAAATAGGGGAGGCGCAAGTCTCCCTATTATTAAATATTTTAATGTTAATGTTTTTGATAAAGAGGTACCATGAAGATTAGAGAACGTATAGAAGAACGAGAAGATATGATCTTATCTCCCTATGCGGCGAGAAGCAGTATGGCATTGCGCGATATTGATGAAGAGCCAGATCCACTACGTACCGCATTTCAACGAGATCGGGATAGAATCATACACAGTAAGTGTTTTCGTCGCTTAAAACATAAGACACAAGTATATATTGCACCTGGTGACCATTATAGAACAAGAATGACGCATACCCTTGAAGTAGGGCAAATCGGTCGGACTGTTGCGCGTGCTCTTAGGCTTAATGAAGATTTAGTGGAAGCCATTGCAATGGGGCATGATGTGGGGCACACACCATTTGGCCATGTCGGAGAATATGCATTGCGCGATATGGTGGGGCATTTTAATCATAATGAACAAAGTTTGCGCATGGTTGAAGTATTAGAGAAACATGGTAACAGACAAGGCCTTAACCTTACAAAAGAAGTGCGTGATGGCATTTTAGGTCATACGGGACCAACCATACCATCTACATTAGAAGGGCAGATTATACGTATTGTGGACCGTATTGCATACTTGTGTCACGATTATGATGATGCACAACGGGCTGGTATGCTTGAAGCTAAAGATTTACCAGAAGAAGTGCGCTTCTATTTTGGCGATACTCCGTCTAGCATGATTACGGCCATGGTAAAAGATATGGTTGAACAATCATTGGATAAACCGGCGATTCAGATGTCTGCTGATATTGAAAGCACGATGAATGTTTTTAGACAGTTTATGTTTAAAAACGTATATCTAGCACCTGCATTAATTCCTGACCGTAATAAAGCCGCTCATGTAGTAAAAAATTTATTTACACACTTTATGGAGCATCCAGGTGATATAGAAACTTATGTGGAACGAAATGGTGTGTATTCCACTGTTGATATTGTCGATTATGTGGCAGGATTAACAGATCAATATGCTATAAAATTATTTAAAGATTACTTTATTCCTAATATTACGCTGTAGTAGGGCGACAAAAAGACCGTTACCAGTTGGTAACGGTCTTTTTGTTTAAGAGTACATGTACTATTTATTTTACGCGCGTGTAATTTTATTAGAACGAAGGCAGCGTGTGCATACATTTACTTTTTTTGTAGCACCGTCTACAACCGCCCGTACTCTTTGAATGTTCGGTTTCCAAGTTTTTCTTGTGCGAATGTGAGAGTGACTCACGTTCATACCGCTAGATGTGGATTTGCCACATACTTCGCAAAGGTTTGCCATAGTTTCCACCTCCAAGCTTAATCTATAACATAACAAAAGTATATTATCATAAAGCCATGGTTTAAGCAAGTGTTTTTACTACATGCATTGATATTTTATGAAATATACTACAATATTTGGTATACTATAGCTAATATTGTAGTCGAAATCTATGAGATATGGCAAGAGAAATATAAAAATGGATATATTTTCACTATATTCATTAATTATGTTATATGTGAGGCATTATAATGAACGAAGCACTGACCTCTATTAAGGGAATTGGACCGGGTCGAGAAAAACAACTTCATAAATTAGGCATAGATACGGTATCCAATTTATTAGCGTATTTTCCACGCTCCTATGAAGATAGACGTAAAATTTACTCTATAAAAGAATTGGAAACTGGTATAACTGCGGGGGTTGTAGGTACTGTCGTATCCATTATGGAAAAACGTCCACGGCCTCGCTTATCTATTTTAGAAGTTACTATCACAGATGGCACTGGTCCGATGAAGATTGTATTATTCAATCAAGGATATAAAAAGAACTTTTACAAAAAAGGACAACGCCTCTATGCGTACGGTAAGGCCGAATTTCAATATGGTTCTATGCAGATGAATTCTCCACAAATAGAAAATCTTGGGCCAGATGCTATGCCAGATACGGGCATTGTCCCTATTTATCCCTTAGTGGATGGCGTTTCTCAATATGTGGTGCGCGCATCGATTCGAAATTGGTTCGAAGCACATTGTACAATGGAGGAAATTTTACCGCCTGAAATCATGGATCATCATGCGAGTATGAAGCGGTATGATGCATTTAAAGAAATGCATTTTCCTTCAAATAGTGAAAGTTATGAAAAAGCACGGTATCAATTAGCTTATGAAGAACTATTTATTATGCAGTCTGGGTTGGCTCTGCTTAGAAATAAAGAGCAGTGTCATGTAGGACCCAAGATGGAGCCCGATGGTAAATTGATGGAACAATGTAGGGCTAATTTACCTTTTCAGCTAACCGGTGATCAAGAACGGGCAGTAACAGAAATTTCACAAGACATGCAAGATGAACGGCCGATGCAACGATTATTACAAGGTGATGTGGGCTCTGGCAAAACTGTTGTAGCTACATTGAGCCTTGTGAAAGCCGTAGAAAATGGATACCAAGCTGTTATCATGGCGCCTACAGAAATCTTAGCGACTCAACATTTTGAAGGGATAACTGAATTTTGTAAAAATTTGCCTATTAATATAGCATTGCTTACTGGATCTACACCTAAAAAAGAAAAGGATAGAATCTATGAGGAGTTAGCCAATGGATCTATTCAATTGATTATCGGTACCCATGCGCTCATTCAGGACAAGGTTCAATTTAAGAACTTAGGATTAGTTATTATCGATGAACAACATCGTTTTGGTGTTAATCAGCGTGCCGCATTACAACATAAAGGGGTATATCCTCATGTTTTAATTATGACGGCTACACCGATTCCAAGAACGATGACCCTATCCGTATATGGTGATTTAGCGGTATCCCTCATTAAGGAAATGCCTCCAGGGCGTAAACCGGTCAAGACATATGTAGTAGATAGTTCATATAAAAAACGATTGAGAGTGTTTTTCAGTAAAGAAATGACCGCAGGGCACCAAGTGTATGTAGTTTGCCCACTCGTAGAGGAGTCTGAAAAGCTTGATTTACAAGCAGCAGAAGAACTCTTTTTGGAATTGAAAGACTATTTTTATAAAAGTTTTGAAGTGGGCCTTGTTCACGGGCGTATGAATCCAAAAGAAAAGGACGAGGTGATGCAAGCTTTTCATGATGGACGCATTCAATTGCTCGTGTCTACAACCGTTATAGAGGTTGGCGTTAATGTTCCTAATGCGACGATTATGTGCATAGAAGGGGCTGAGCGCTTTGGATTATCGCAATTACACCAATTACGAGGTCGCGTTGGACGTGGTGACATTCAGGCGTATTGCATATTAGTTAGCGACTCCAAGGGCGATGTCAGTCAAGAGCGGCTGCGGTTAATGGAATCCACGCAAGATGGATTTGAATTAGCCGAACAAGATTTATTACTGCGTGGATCTGGCCAATTGTTTGGACTTGCGCAATCAGGATTACCTGATTTACGAGTTGCTAATATTATAAAAGATATAGATATACTAGTTACAGCACGTAATGATGTACTGTCATATATTCGAGAATTTGGCATCGATCAACTAGAAATTCGAATGAAAGAAGAATTATCAAAAAGATTTGGTGAAAAATTTCTTAGAATATTGTATAATTAAGAGGTAGGGCTAATAATTCTATAAGGTGCGATAATACTAGGTTTTATCTAGGTTTTCCCCTTGTATATAACGGCCTATTCTCGTATAATATAAAAAACAATATTTTTGTATCTATGGAGGTGCCATATGCCATTAATTCATGTTGAACTCGTTGAAGGTCGTACAAAAGAACAAAAAAAACAATTAGGTGAAGCAATCACTAAGGCTACTGTAGACATCGTAAAGGTTCCTGCAGAAGCAGTTAAAGTTATTTTTGTAGATATGAAAAAAGATGATTTTATGGAAGGCGGCATTTTGCGGTCTGAACGCTAATGAAAGCTACGATTATCCACTCTAGCCATACGAGCTAGAGTGGAGCGTAGTTTTGTTTTTTATTATACGAGAAAGGAAAAAACAAATGAGAGACGATAAATTCGGTATGCGTGGATTGACTTTTGATGATGTATTGTTAGTGCCAGCAGCATCTGATGTATTACCATATCAAGTAGATTTAAAGACGCAATTAACACGTGATATTTCATTAAATATTCCAATGATCAGTTCTGGCATGGATACTGTTACTGAGTCTCGTATGGCTATTGCTATGGCTCGTGAAGGCGGTATGGGTGTTATCCATAAAAATATGTCCATTGAAGAACAAGCTCATGAAGTTGATACGGTTAAACGTTCTGAGCATGGTGTTATCGTTGATCCGATTTTCCTAAGCCCTCAAAATCTTCTTTCTGATGCAGAAGAATTGATGCGTAAATATAAAATCTCTGGTGTACCTATTACAGAACATGGTAAACTAGTAGGGATTATTACAAATCGCGATATGCGTTTTGAAACTGATTTATCCCGTCAAATTGGCGAATGTATGACAAGTGAAGGTTTAGTTACAGCTCCTGAAGGTACTTCTTTGGAAATGGCTAAATCCATTTTGAGCAAACATCGCATTGAAAAATTACCATTAGTCGATAAAGATGGTAATTTAAAGGGCTTAATTACTATTAAAGATATTGAAAAAGCTACAAAATATCCTAATTCTGCAAAGGATGGTAGTGGCCGTCTATTAGTTGGTGCTGCTGTTGGTGTATCTAAAGATATGTATGATCGCTTAGATGCTCTCGTAGCAGCTAAAGCCGATGTTATCATCGTCGATACTGCCCATGGACATTCTGCAGGTGTATTGCGTACCTTAAAAGAAATTAAACAAGCATATCCACATATTCCGGTTATTGCTGGTAATGTGGCAACGGCAGCTGGTACAGAGGCTCTAATTGAAGCTGGTGCGGATGCTGTTAAAATTGGTATTGGACCTGGCTCTATTTGTACAACACGTGTCATTGCTGGTATTGGTGTACCTCAAATCACTGCTGTCTATGAGTCCGCTCAAGTAGCAAGACGTTATGGTATTCCAATTATCGCTGATGGTGGTATTAAATATTCTGGCGACATTGCGAAAGCGATTGCAGCAGGTGCCAATGTTGTTATGATGGGTAACATTCTTGCTGGTACTGATGAAAGTCCAGGAGAAACTGTTATTTACCAAGGCCGTTCCTATAAAGTATACCGCGGTATGGGTAGCTTAGGGGCTATGAAGCTTGGTAGTAAAGATCGTTATTTCCAATCAGAAGCTAAAAAATTAGTTCCTGAAGGTATCGAAGGTCGTGTACCTTATAAAGGTATGTTGGCAGATACTATTTTCCAAATGGTTGGTGGTTTACGTGCAAGTATGGGATACTGTGGTTGCCATAATATTAAAGAAATGATTGAAAATACTCAATTTATTCAAATTACGGCAGCAGGCTTGAAAGAAAGTCATCCACACGATGTAAGTATCACCGTAGAAGCACCGAACTATAGTGGTTTATAATGGAGTATTATTTTGAGTAAACGTATTTCGGTATTATCCGTCCCTATTGATTGCATCACTATGGACGAAGCAGTTTCAAAAATTATAGAGATGACAAAGCAATCAGGACTACATCTTGTAGCAACTGCCAATGCTGAAATGGTTATGCTAGCAAATCAGGATCCCGTGTTACACGGGATCTTGAATTCTGCTAGTCTAGTTGTTCCTGATGGAGCTGGTATATTATGGGCAGCAGAACGCATGGGTGAAAGAGTGCCTGAACGCGTTACTGGTGTAGATATTACTAAAGAATTGTTTAAACAAGCTGCAAGCAATCAAATCCCCGTATATTGTTTAGGTGCTGCTCCTGGGGTAGCACAGCAGGCAGTTTCTAATTTACAAGCAATGTATGGTACTATTAATATAGCTGGCATCCATGATGGTTTCTTTGATGAAGCAGAGGAACAACGCATTATCAATGATATTAAAACTTCGGGTGCTAAGCTCGTATTTGTTGCATTAGGTGTGCCTAAACAGGAACAATGGATTTCAGAAAAACTATCCTCTTTACAAGGTGTTGTGGCCATTGGTATAGGAGGGTCTTTTGATGTGTTGGCTGGAAATATTCCACGCGCACCTCATTGGATGCAACGCAATCGTTTAGAATGGTTATATAGATTATATCTAGAACCTAAACGTATAGGCAGAATGTTGGCTATACCAAAGTTTATGTGGACTGTTATTAAGAATAAATAGGGGAGTTTAGTTGTGCCTACAGGACCAATAATAAAAGAGGGATTTCCTTTAATTGGAGTGATGCTCTTCATTACGATTATAGCGGTGTATTTTGGATATTATAGTATCGCAATCATTACATTTATTTTGGCATTATTTTTTGTGAACTTTTTTAGAAATCCAAAACGCAACATTCCTACCGACCCAGATGCTATTTTATCTCCAGCTGATGGCAAGGTAATGGAAATAGAAGATGTATATGAAGATTTGTATTTACATCGAGAATGTAAAAAGGTAACAATCTTTTTATCTGTTTTTGATGTGCATGCCAATCGAGCTCCTATTGAAGGCAAAATTACATATCGTCATTATACGATGGGGAGTTTTTTACCTGCTTTTAAAGAAGACGTGGGGTTTGAAAATGAACGTCATACAATTTGTATAGAAAACGATAAAACAGAAGTACTCGTAACACAAATTGCAGGTTTATTGGCTCGTCGTATCGTTTCTTGGACAGATCTTGATAGTGTATTAAAACGTGGCCAGTTATATGGTATGATTAAATTTGGTTCATGTACTGAAATTTACATGGATAAAAATGTAGAGATTTGCATTGAAAAAGGTCAGCATATTACTGGTGGCGATACAATTATCGGGAGGCTCCGTCATGAATAAATCAGTTATTCCAAATTTATTTACTAGTTCTAATTTAGCATTTGGTGTTATCGGCATTACATTGTCTGCTACAGGCAATACCTTTGGGGCGGCCATTTGTGTGATACTATCGCTGATTGCAGATGGTTTGGATGGTCGTGTGGCACGTGCATTAGGCGTAGCCGGTCCTATGGGTCGTGAATTAGATTCCTTATCCGATGTAGTCGGATTTGGCGTTGCCCCTGCTTATATGCTGTATATTAATGACTTGCAAGGATTAGGCTGGCTTGGCTATGTTCCGTTATTAGCCTTTGCTGTTTTAGGCGCTTTTCGTTTAGCTCGTTTTAATATTAAAACCGATGAAGTTCATGGCTATTTTGAAGGCCTTCCTATTCCAGCAGCAGGTTGTTTAGCGGCTACCTATATTTTATGTGGTGTGCAAGTTCCACAGCTAGTTTTGTTTGTGTCCATGATTCTTGTTGGTATCTTAATGGTTAGTGAAGTAAAATATCCTGACTTTAAAGGGCACAGTGCAGTTCGCATTAGCAAAATTGCTATTGCATTGGTTGCTCTCATCATCATTGCTGCATTGGTATATGATTGGCATACATGGGCTGTTATGATTTTTACTGGTTATGTGTTGTTTGGTCTGTTTAATACGGCGTTGAATATAGTGCGCAAATAGACTGTGGAGGTTTGTCTTATGGATTACCTACTGGATCTGATATTGATTCCTATGCAGGTAATAATCGTAATTTATACGGTTTATTATTTCGTACTTGCCGTTATAGGTATGTGGCGGTCTCGAGTTCATAAAAACTATACGCCCAAAAATTCATTTGCCGTTGTTGTGTGTGCTCATAATGAAGAGGCTGTAGTAGGAGAGCTCGTAAAAAACTTAAAAGGTTTAGATTACCCAGACGAGTTGTATGATATTTTTGTTGTAGCAGATAACTGTACTGATAAAACGGCTGAAGTGGCCAGTGCTGCAGGAGCTAATGTACATGAACGTTTCAACAAAGAAGAGGTTGGTAAAGGGTATGCCATGGGGTGGATGTTTGACCGCGTGGATAAAATGGATAGGAAATATGATGCATTCCTCATCTTTGATGCGGACAACTTGGTACACCCTCAATTTATGCTGGAGATGAATGATCACCTCGAAAAAGGTGAATCTGTTATTCAAGGGTATCTTAACTCGAAAAACCCTACAGATTCATGGATTGCGGGTACTTTCTCCATCATGTTCTGGATGGTTAACCATATGTGGCATTTAGCCAAATATCGTATTGGTTTATCAACGGCACTTGGCGGTACGGGCATGTGTATTCGAACATCTATTATTAAAGAATACGGATGGGATTGTACAAGCTTAACAGAGGACATGGAGTTCTCTATGAAGCTATTAACACATGGCATTAA
The DNA here is from genome assembly GCA_963539855.1 of uncultured Veillonella sp. GTDB lineage: Bacteria > Bacillota > Negativicutes > Veillonellales > Veillonellaceae > Veillonella. Next base: position 5,360 of record CAUTOY010000021.1, on the reverse strand, counting down.
GACGACATGGGCTCATGATGCTATCGTGTATGATGAAAAAGTGACAACTATGATGGCCTCTTGTAAACAACGTTTGCGTTGGGCACAAGGTCAATTTGATTGCGCAGATCGTTATATTCCTAAATTATTTGCAGCGGGAATTAAGCAAGGTAATATTGTTATTTTAGATGGTATTTTACAAGTTAGTCAGCCCTATTTCTTATTGTTGACGACTGTATATTTGGTTTTTTCTTATATCAATGCATATGTACCAATTTATACCAATATTTTGTACCAAATTATGCCTATGTCCGTATGGCAAATTATTGGTATTGGGCAATATTTATTCCCATTAATTGTATTGTTGAAAATTAAGGTACCACCTAAAATTTGGTTCTACTACTTGTTATATCCAATTTTTGTATATTCATGGGTTCCCGTAAATATTTTAGGATGGTTCCGTCGTCATAATAAGGAATGGTCTCATACGGTGCATACAAGAGCTGTTGGCTTGGGCGATGTTAAATTAACTCGTATGGGAGATATGAATAAGAATAAAAAATAGAATCTATAGGAGTGACTATGCATATCTTAATGTGTAACGATGATGGCATTTTAGCTGATGGGTTACGCCAATTAGCGACGTACTTAAGTCAATATTATCGTGTTACTGTTGTAGCACCGGCTACTGAACAAAGTGCTAAATCCCATGCATTGACGACTGAGATTCCTTTAAAATTAGATGCGTACAATGGCGAGGATGAAAATCCTCGCCTTTATGCACTTACAGGAACTCCATCGGATTGTATGAAATTTGGCCTCAGTTATTTATTAGCCGATGACATGCCTGATCTTGTTATTTCAGGTATTAATCATGGCTTTAACTTAGGCTCTGATGTATTGTATTCGGGAACCGTATCTGCAGCCATGGAAAGTGCTTTTTATGGAATCCCTGGCCTAGCTTTATCCGTGGAGCGGTATTCGATTGAGCGTGGCCATGAAATGCATCCGTTTATTCATGAATTGATTGAGAAGATTTATGTAAATGGTAATTTTGAAGGTTTATTAAATGTTAATTTCCCATTGCGCGGCATTTGTGATTGGGACCATTTCAAATTGGTGAGCCAAGGACTTCAAACTTATAGCAATATAATTGATGCTAGGATTAATTCACGAGGCCAAGATTATTATTGGTTGGCTGGAGACTTGGATTGCGGAAAGGAAGACGTACCGACGGATGTTGAATACGCTCGAAAAGGTTATATTACAGGTGTTACTTTGACCTGGAAACAGCAAGATAATGTGGCGATGCATACAGTCACAAATATTTTGGCAAAAATATAAAAAATTTGTTGACAGACATTTGTTATTCCTATATAATTACAAATGTTCCGAGACGCCGGAGTGGCGGAATGGCAGACGCACTTGACTCAAAATCAAGCGGGTAACACCGTGTGGGTTCAAGTCCCACCTCCGGCACCAACTACAAGCGGAAACGCTTGAACAGGTGATAAGAGTAATCTTATCACCTGTTTTTTGTTTATAGGACAAATACTAAGTATAGAGGTATCTATGGATATACAACATGTTACTGATTATTTACCAACTACATACGTCTTACAGAATCATGAGTCAACTAAGATGATGGTTGATTTAAAACTACTCAAAGAAATACCTATTGATAGTTCTGTTAATCAATGCCAAGGTTTTTGCTACAACTCCAAAAAAGATGTATTTGTTTTAGCTTGTATTAACTCTCAAAATTCACGACAAATTATATATGAATTAGATCCAAGAACTTTTGATATTGTAGGAACCTACCGTTTCCGTAATTCTACAGAACTAGCACATATGAATACCCTTACCTATAACCCAGATACTAACTTGTTATATACAACAAATGCCGTGGTTGATGGACACCGTATCACCACAATAGATGCTGATTCTATGACCATTGGCAAAACGATTACCATACCTGAACGAGTATTTAATCTTGGGTATGATGTAAAGAAAAAACAGTTTGTCTCTATTGTGCCTGTTAATGCGACGATGAGACGGATTAACTATTATACATCCCAGTTTGAGTTAATACAGTCTAAAGAAATTGATGTTCATCATAATGACTTTAATAATAATGGCGCTTTTGCCTATGATGGACGTATAATATTTGCTACCTTATCCACAGTGGTAACCATTGACAAATTTGGTGCAATATCTAAAATTACATCTTTTCCAAAAGATTTAGAAATTGAAGATATGGATATGCGTCATAATATAATGTATGCAGCAGTCAATATAGGTCATAATGTCGCCATTTACAGTATGATGAATTATTAATTTATGCAGTTAATCAATGATTAATACAGTCAAATTGTGTATAATAAATAAACAGATAATCGAATTTTTAAGGGGTTATATGATGAGATTAGGCACGGATTTGATTGAAATTAATCGTATTCAACATGCTATAGAGCGGTCAGAACGCTTTCAGAAAAGGGTTTATACATCACAAGAAATTGCTTATTGTAGCAGTAAACATAAAGGAATGTATCAGTCTTACGCGGGAATCTATGCGGCAAAAGAGGCTTTTATAAAGGCTTTAGGTACTGGTTTGCGATATGGTTCCTGGCAAGATATAGAGGTTGGTCATACCGACTTGGGTGCACCTGAATTATATATTACAGGACCGTTTAAAAATTTATTGGATTCACAAGGACTTTCAGAAGTTATTATTTCCATAAGTCATTGTAAAGATTATGCTATGAGTACAGTTATTTTAAAGGGGTAATCTATGTATAGTTTAACTAGAGAAGTATCACAACATATTGATGCCTATGTACCGCGTCATCTACATGTGCCTTTGGAATTACTCATGGAAAATGCAGGTCGAGGTATAGTCGATGCGTTGGTAGATGTAGAAGGAGAACATTTTCACGAAGATCCTTTTACCGGTATGGTTCTATTTGTGTGCGGTGTTGGTAACAATGGAGCCGATGGACTAGTAGCGGCTCGTCATTTAATGGAGCAAAGAATTCCCGTTACCATTGCATTAGTAGGCAATGTGGCACATGCTAGTGAGCTATTTAATAAGCAACTGGCCATGGTGCGCGCTATGGGAATTGATATTGTTCCTTTTGAAAGTTTTAGTGATTGGTCCCGCGTTCATGTTGTCGTAGAAGGTTTGATGGGAACAGGTTTTCAAGGTGAATTACGAGAATCTGTAACATCTGTACTACATGACATCGATGTGGAACGCAACCAATATGGATTTTCCCTATGGGCTATTGATGTACCCGCTGGTGTTGATGCCACTACGGGGCAGGCTTCGGATTATACATTATTCTATGATGCGACAGTGACCTTTGGATCCATTAAAGAGGGGCTGTTGTTATATCCTGGCAAATCCTTGGCAGGCACAGTGATAATTGCACCGTTGGGGGTACCTTGGGAATTAGCATTAGGATCAGAGGTGCCATTTAACACATCTCATTATGTTTTGTATGATCGTTTGGCTTCATTGGAACTCAGTGATCGAATGCCACAGGCGCATAAGGGGGTTAATGGTAATGCTTTAATTGTGGGTGGTTCTGAATCAATGGTAGGGGCACCTATCATGAGTGCTGAGGCAGCCGTACACGGTGGGGCCGGTAAGGTTTCATTAGCCGTTCCTATCGGTGTGCGACCTATCGTACAGTCTAAATGCATACCAGAAATCATGGTATTGCCATTGGAAAATATAGGTTCTACTAATTTACAATCTTATGATGTCGTTGCCGTTGGTCCTGGGTTAGGACGCACAGAGGAAGCCAAAGTATTGGTAAATTCTTTGTTAGAACGACAATCAGGACACATGGTTATTGATGCAGATGGATTATATGCTCTCGGTACGATTGGTCATGTATATGCACATGGTGATAAAACAATTACCTATGAAGGCAATATACAGTTTAAAAATTGTATTATGACCCCGCATCTAGGAGAATTCAGCCGGCTTATTGATACATCCATTAATTTTATAGAGAAGCATTATGTAGATTTAGCGATTCAATTTGCTGTAGCTCATAATGTAGTACTTGTTTTAAAAGGAATTCCTAGTTTAGTTGCTTTTCCTACCGGAGAAGTATATATCAATATGTTAGGCAATCCTGGTATGGGAACCGGAGGAATGGGTGATACTTTAACGGGGATTATAACAGCCTTTGTAGCGCAAGGCTATTCTTTACAATCTGCGGCTTTATTAGGTGTTTATGTACATAGTCGAAGTGCTGATATATTGGCTGAAGAAAAACCTTGGGGCTATACGCCAAGTGATGTTAGCCAATCCGTTGGTTTGGTACTACAAGAGTTATTGAAAGGATAGGTATATGACGCGATTACGACGAATACTATTATGTTTCATAGCTTTATTAGTACCACTGTTTGTGCTAACAGGTTGTTTAAATTCAGATGTATCTAAAACGGCTACACAAGCTGTGTCGGCATCATCCAATTATTCTATTGATACAAAGCAGACTAATGCAGAAGGTCATGTTGATATCTATATGCTAGATATAGGCCAAGGGGATGCAATACTTCTTAAAGTTGGTGATGAGTATAGCATGATTGATACAGGCGATATAGAGCATCGTGAAAATATTGTGGCCCAACTACATAACCTCGGTGTTACTAAGTTGAAAAATGTCATCATCACACATCCACATGCAGATCATATGGGTGGTTTTTTAGCTATTGCAAAAGCGATGCCTATAGAACATGTATATGATGATGGTATTTCTGTTGATAATAATATGTACAAAACATATGAAAAATGGATTGAGAAAAAGAATATTCAACGCACTACGTTAAAGAAAGGCAGTACTGTTGATTTTGGCCATGGTGCAGTATTTGTGGTATATGCGCCTTGGGACGATATATTAGTAGATAAAAAAGGGCAACCGGATTTAAATAATAATTCTATTGTTGGTAAATTTATATTTGGTAAATTTTCTATGCTTTTTACTGGTGATGCAGAATTACAAGAAGAACAACGGCTTATAAAAGAGCAAAATAGTAAGCTCTTTGCCCGTATTTTAAAGGCTGGTCATCACGGATCACGCACAAGTAGTTCTGAAGATTTTCTAAAATCTGTCAAACCAGAGAGTGCATTAATCTCTTGTGGGTTATATAATAAATATGGTCATCCTCATGATGTGACATTACGTCATTTGAATGAACACAATATCGCCATTTATCGTACAGATACTATGGGACGTATTCACATTAGTACGGATGGGAATGAATGGCAAATTTCTACAGAACGATGATAAATATGTATAATCCGTATACATATCTTCATGTTTGTATGAAATAATCTATCTATAATCTAACATTAGTTTATGGAT
>CAUTOY010000020.1:0-20735 GCA_963539855.1 uncultured Veillonella sp. | reverse complement strand
AGTTTCAATACCGTAAACGGTAGGTACTGTTGCAACAGCAGGCCTTACAAAGCCAGTATTCATGGGGCTTAAAAATAGGTTTTGGAAAACCTCACACCGTAAACGGTCAAAACTCGCCCACATTTAATCCACAAGGCCTATGGATATAGGTAAATACTGGAAGAAAATGATTTTTCTTAAGATACAGTTATTATAAGGGTTTATAGATTTAACGTCAATAATTTAATTCATTTTCCATTCATTTATTTTCAGAGATATGATTGCAGTAAAGCAACCTATTTTTTATCTATGTAAAACTCAAAAGTAGTATGTATCAAAATAAAATAGATTAAGCCTACCAGCTAAAGCATCATGGCATCCGCCACAAAGGCGGTTCCGATCAAAAGGTCTGTGTATTGTATATCATTACATTGTAACGATACGGGTCGCGGAGGTAACGACCATGCTACATGATGCTCTAACTCGTAGGCTTAACTTGTGAGTTTATTATACGGAGCTTTCACCTAATACGATAATCAAAAAAACTAGGAATCTATTATTTTCTATGCAATATCACCCTCACTTGCCCCAGACCTTGACTAGACAAGCGCCCTACACCACAATGTTGGCCAAAGGTTGCCAGAATCGTGATGAGTTGTCGTTCTTCGTCATTTAGTTTGGACAGGTTGAATGTAAAGCCACCTACAAATCCGGTAATGCCTCGATCACGACCAAAATACACTCGTTTAGTGTGCCCTTTCCAATCGGTTAAAACGATGCGTTCACACAGTTCTTTGATACGTGATTTATCTAAGGTTTGGTCCTCATCACCAGCATTCCACTTATCCACTATGGATGCAAAGATAAGCTCCGCTGTAGGGAATGTAATGTCTCCGTAAGTACCATTAAACGATGTAGGTGTAACAAAATCGATTTCCACCCGCTTCGTAGGCTTAGCCACAAGGCATCGCTCTACCAATGTTAAAGCATTCTCTCCCGATAAAGGGAGATCAAAAGGTGCATCATATTGCACATCTACAGCCATCGTCTCAAGTGGTCCAATTTGTAAGGATAGTGGCTGTGGTATGTTTTCAAGGACATACCACAACTCACGATGCCACACATGGATTCGCAAGTAAACCATATCTCCCGCTTGAATCATAGCATCACAACGTTTTCTGCCATATTGCAAAGATACGGTAAATGGTTTAATACCCGACAAATCATGCCAATACGTACCTGCCGTTTCATCGATAGAGCCAATAAGGGAAAATATAGCCGCATGGAGGAATCGACCTGGAAATTCAGGCAGTTTACATGAATTCTTAGCCTTAAGTGCTAGTGTTACAGTACCAAGCATTATTTAGACCACTTTTCGATAAAGGATTTCGGCATATCGAGTTTACTGCGATATTTAATGCGTTCATCCATCTTATTATTTTTGATTGTCATCATGGATATACCTTCGGTCCAGTTCTTAGCAGCATGTGGACCATTAGCGATATTCCAATCCATCATCATATACAAATCGTCGAGCATCGCATTATATGCTGGTTTATCAGCACCTAGCACATCATCGCAATACGTTGTAAACGCTTCTACATAGTCTTTGCTATCCATTGTGCTTTTGCCAGTATTCCATGCATCATTTACAAACAAAACAGAATAACGACTAGTATTATCAAAAATCGTTACGTCTGTGTCGAGTTTAACGCTACCAAAACCAATGGATTTGCCCATACCGAGCTTATAGTACGTACGGCGTTGGCCACCAGAATATTGATCTAACGTAAGCGACATGAGTAATGCACCGAGTTCTACATTGCTAAGACGTTCAAAATGGATGCGACTGGTGAAAGTCACCCCTACATCAACAGGACGAATTTTACGTGTGCCTTTAATCTCTTTTTCTTCGGCTGTACGCGTCCAGTCCTTCGCCTTTGCAAGTGGTTGATGCCAATACATCTTATATCCACGTAAGGAAGCACGTTCATGGCCCCAGTGATTATACGTATTATGGTCATCCACATTTTGTTCCAAATAAAGTTGGAACGATGTTGGATTTGGTCCCATCAATGGATGCGGATAATCGGATGGGCACATCTTAAGCGTACCTTGTACGTGTGCATCAGAGAAGGATACACGGCCAGCCCAATTATCACCATAACCAAAGACACTATCACATAAATCTACGCCATTATTGTGTTGTTCCAAGGAATTTGGCAAATGATCACTAACTTTTAAATCATAAGCAATCCGATAGAAACGACCATGGCCAAAATGTTCAACGAGGCCATCCTTTTCTATAAAGAAGCAAGGTACAACGAACTTCACATCTGTAGCATGGGTATACTCTTTAGCTGCTTCACCAGATTTACCTGTTTTCTTATCTAGTAAATCTAAGGTGCCACGGTTTTTGTCGTCTGCATAGCTGTCAATACAAGATTGAGGAATTGGAATGCGTTTATCAAAATTGCCGGGCTTAGTAATGCGCATGTAGGATTTTTTGGAGCGCATAGGGCCTGTATGAATATTGACATACGTATTCATCCAATCGATAGACGCCTTGTCCTTCTTAAGTTCCATGCCATCATTATCCATATAGGAGCATTTCTTAGCATCACTAGGGACAACGAAATAATCATTATTCACAGTTTGAATGATGAAACCAGGTGTGGCCTTCGTAGCAGCCTTATATTCGCCCTTACCATTTTTCTCCATTCCTACCATGCGTTCTGCATAATATTCTTTAAGAGATTTAATAGCACTAGCAAAGTCACGGAAATAAAGGTATCGATCTTCAAAATCGCCTAATCCTGTACCCCGTTGGTATGGTCTAAAGCTACTAGCTGTTACGATTTTAAAGATTTCTTTTACCATTCCTTTAAGGCTAGAACCAGGAATTGTTGGATTGTTTTGACCGCCGTAGAATTCAAGTGGCGTTGTATCCTCTTGTTTCGATGGACCACCGATGAATAGTGGTGTTTCCGTCGTAATAGTAAGGTCTATATAACCTGTATGCGTACCAGTCTTCATAACATGGTCGCGGTATGCATCCATAACGTCCCTTGTAACGCCCTTAAAATTCCCATCATAGAATTCAGCCGGTATCACATGGCTTGGCAAGCGCACAAAATTGTACGATGCACTGGCAGGTGTAGATGGATATTTACTATTGCCATTACTTCTAGCACCGCTATTACCATAAGAATTATTGTAACCGCCAGAACGGCCTTGTCCACCACGGCCACCGCCACGCGGTTCCGTCGCCTTTTTGATATCAAAATCGGGACCATTTACACGTTGAAAGAAGGCGGCACTAGCCGCATGTTTATTCTTTGCTTTCTTAGCCATACTACGCCTCCTTATCTACGATGCTCACATACCGGTAATCGATATAGCTCGCTTGATGATTATCTAAATATCCAATATAATTGCGCGTTGTTAAATAGCAATACTGTTTTGTAGCTGTTACAGGAATGATTTGTGAAAGCTTACGTCCTGTATCCACTAAACGGGTAAACCCTTCAATAGTATGTAATTGAGCATAACCCGCGTCATTTTCACCAATCATACGAGATGTGGAATCCACATACGATACGCTTTCACCAGATGCATCGGAAATATAGCGATATGCTACAGAGCCATTTTGAATGGTAATACGCAATTCTTCTGTATCATTAAAGACACGCATCTCTTGCAAATAGGCATTTTCAACAGTAGTGGAGCCATCTGAAAATTGGAATGCACCATTCTTGTAATAGCCCCATTTTACTTCGTGAACAGACCAAGTAACGACAAGGCCATCGTGTTGCATGTGTTCCTTTGCAACAGAAGCGATGTTCACATCTGCTAGAGCGCCACAGGTGCCGCTAGTTTTCGTATATACGCCTTCGTGGCGTTGTAATTCTTTACTCATGGCAACCTCCTTAGCCGTTTACCCTTTCTTTAATATGTTGTTGCAATGCAATCACTAAGTTTTCAAGATGAGCTGCTTCACCAGCTGTGACCTTGCCATTGCCGTCGATGGTATAGCTTTCACCATGATACTGAACGGTAACAGATTTACCTTGCACACGACCATAACCAATCGTGCGGTTTGCACCCAATGTAACTTGACCCGTCATGAGGTCCTTCACGAGAAGCATCACAAGTCCTGCCTCCGCATCATTACAGTTTTTAACAGTCATGCGCAATGGGAATGTCACAGCATCACCCTTAGTATTGCGCACCGGATGATCTTGGAACAAGGCGCCATTCATAGCACCACCAGTGAAACGATCCACGCGAATACGAGGTTGTTCCTCTTGATTGAACTGTTTATCAAAGTAGATTTCATCTACCATGACACGGCCCTTACGGCTGTCCTTATCATCGTCATTACTGTATCCAAAGAGGGTATTCACAAGTGCATCATTCATACCGATAGCTTGTAGAATACGACCACATTGATGACGCAATACACCTTTAACGGATGTACCAGGAATGAAAAGCGCTACAGATGTATCTTCCCATGCTTCTTCAAAGATAGATTTGATAAGCACTGTATCTTCTAAATAAGCATCCATATTGATGACTAAATCGCGGTCAGCTACGAGAGCTTGTTTAGGAATTGCCACGGCAGCACCAGATTTGCCGGTCAACCACGCTTTCACATGGTCTGGCTTCGTAAAGTCATAGTGTTCTAAGGCAATATCTTTACAGGCAACACGACCAAAACCATTCACCGTACGAGCACCAATAGCGATGCCATGTTGTAATGCATTCGCCAAGGCAGCAAGAGCCTTTTCAATCTTCTCTCCTTGTGGTTCGTGGCAACGACGGATGACGCAATCGATATGCAATTGACCAGTAGCACCAGATTCGATCACCTCGAAATCATATTTAGCGCCATCTACGGTAACGCCACGCACATCATCGATGCGAATACCATCGCGTACGACGATATTCGTATTTTCTAATGAAATATCATTGATTTGTAATGCACTTTGCGTTCCCTTATCATCGATAGAACCAAATAGCACCAATTCCGCATCAGGTACAAGACCTTGCAAAGCTTGACGCAACACACCGGCTAAGGATGTGCCAGGAATAAATGGCTGTCCATCATGGTAGGTCACCACGATATCATCAACCGTATCGTTTAATATATCATTGCTCACGCCAGCACGAATAATCAGTGGGCTCATGAGTTTGACAGTACCAGTCAGAGTGTACCGTCCTATAATACTTGCAGAGTTTAACATACGACGGTCCTCCTTACTTAATCTTTCTAATATGTCTAAAGAAATACAACCAATATTCGTAAGCTACGGTATCAGCTAGTTTTGCTACATCGAGGCCCACCATATCGATAAGTTCTGTTGGAATTTCGTAATAGGAACCGCTCGTACCAGATTTAGCCAAGCACGCATTCACCAAAAGATTGGCATCAAAATCGATGATATAATCCATCAAGTTAACGCGTTTCGTTTCACTGTGCGTGTAGGCATGTTCCAATTGGAATTCACGCAAATTCTTTTCAAGCACCTTTTTATCCGCCTTAGTTTGTGCTACAAAGTCTTGCAATTGGCGATGGCCAGTGGCATAATCTGTACCGAGTTCAGCTAATAAAACGGACGCGAAATGCTTGGAAATACCACGAGCATCCATGGTGCGTTTAATATAGGTATCCACATCATGAGCAGCATGCAACCGTGCATTTAAGATGATTTGTTTTTCCAACACCTTCTTCGCAATGAGGCGCGTTGGTTTATGTAAAGACGTAAGTGTTTCTGTTTTCGCCTTTGCTAGCGGCACCATCGTGCCTTCCAATGGTGTCCAAATACGACCTTGTCCATACCCTTCTTGTACACGATTTCCCATACCGTTGTATAAAATAGTTTGCAATGCTGCTACATCATCGGCAGACCAACCGGAGGCTTTCACCAATTCCACCACACTACCAGCAGAAGCAGCAGATTCAGCACTACTACGAACACCCCAGATACTGTTGAAGTTTTGTTCCTCTTGGTACGATGCGAACACGCCGCCCATAGTAATATCCGTTCCAATGGATGCCACCGCGCGACCAACTACATCATGAATAGATTCCATGCCGAGTAACAACGGCGTGTGCAAACGCACATATACGGAATTATCAACACTAACTGGCGTTGGCACAGGCGTAATATCACCAATCATAACGGTACAGTGACCGTATTCCGTACGACGAGAACGGCCGATATGACAATCTAAATTTTTAGGAAATTCGCGAACGAAGGATTCCAAGGCATTCTTAGGGCCTACTACGGAACCCACAAATACTTGATTGGGCTCCAAATATTCATAGTTAAAAATCGTACCATCACTGCTACGGCCTTGTACACGTTCTTGTTCAGATGAGCGAGACATATGCAATTTGATGGCGGTTTCCACAGCAACTGGACTGCACACCGTGCCATCTAGTACGATAAATCCTTTTACGCCTTTAAAGCCAAGGAGATTTTGTTTCTCCGGTACATCGTATTCTTGTTTTGCATAAAAAGAATCGACTACTGTATTAGATGCAAACTTAGTTTCTTTAGCGGCATTTTTATTTTTTTGTAAACTCAATGGTGCAGGGAATGATGGGCCCTTTACTGTATCTTTATAGGCGGACACAAAACGTAAATTGCCGTAGAACAAATCCATAAAATCCTGATTCATATGCGCTGTTTTGCCAAGATTATGAGATTGAATAAACTGAGTGGCAAACAGACCGCGCAAAATGCGTCCATCTATAGAACCGCGCGTTGCAGTCAACACACCTGCCGTCGAAGAATTGGCAATGAGCGTTGGGGATTGTATAGTGACCGTAATAGTTACTTGTTCCATAGTTTACCCCCTATTGTATCTAGATCAAATGCTTTATCATCAATTTTACATACCACTTGACCAAACCCACGATTTCGCTTACCGCCAATGCCTGTCATATTACGAACGGCACAGCTTAAAATATAACAATCTGTATCTGTCATATTTTCAACACCGATATGTCCCTTAAATGTAAGCCCCTTATTAAGCACGCGAGAATTGTGCAAGGTGCCTTCCATTGCGGTTCCTGTTGTTTGATCAATAGATGTGTAATACCGCATAGATGTATATTCTTCAAGAACGCGATCCTTAGTGAATACCGTTGGATATTGTTCTTCTAATTGTGCCAATTCACGAGATACCACATCATAATCAGAAACGGTCAAGTTTGAAATGGACAATCTAGGTTCATCCGTAATGCCTTCTAAACGGTTAAATAAGGCTTTTACATCATCCGTCGTAAACGCCGTCATCTTAGACATTTCCATCATTTCCGCTACCTCGAGGGCGCTTTCATATAACACACCACGCACCCGTTTCGCCGGAATGAAAGGAATTCCGTAACGGTCATGAACGATGGTGCTGTCCGTATTCACGTCGCCTTGGCCGGACATCAGCATGGTTGGCGACAATAATTGTATAGTTAATGTGTACATATATTTACTCCAATCCAGGCAATACATAATCCATCAATTCAATGGCATCCGTATATGGTGTGCGCATATGGCCATCAATCTTAGCCCATAGCTTATCTGTGAAAGCTTCCCAACCGGCTACGTTCGGCAATGATGCCCCTGTATTGCGCAATTGTTCAAGGAATACGGTCCACATATGTTCATTATCTTGCAATACAGAACGCAATTCCTTCACCTTATTATGAGCCATCACCTTGCCTGCGTTGAATTGCGCTGTGCAATCCAATACTTGAGCTAACCCTTCTATATCGCCAGATGCTACGGATTCTGTACGGCCGTAAACACGGTATGGACCATAGTGCATATTACCTGTTAAGCTACTGTATTCATTAGCAAAGAATTGCTCCAATGTTGGCGCTGTTTCGCCGTGTAAGAAAGCAAAATCCATCCAGCAGGATTCTGAAATCGTATGTGTTTCATTGTATGCACGCATCTTAGATTTTGCACTATCACACAATTGTTCCGCCATTTCGTAGCCTCTAAAGAATGGATATGATGTAGGAATGACTGCAATACCCGCACAGGATGCAATAGACATGCCGTCTGCATCACTCAATAATTGTTGCATCAAGAATTGTGACGTTTGCACCGCAATACGAGCATTACAGATGAATGTAATATCGTCACCGCCTACGATAATAGGGCGAATTGGCATCATATTTGGTTTCAATTCTAATTCTGCGTCTAATACATCATAGTGATGGATAATCCATTCTACTGTAGCCTTAAAACTAGCCAATGTTTTTTCATGAACTCGTTTGGACAAGGCGCTGCGTTCTTCCAATGTTTTACAAGATCTAAAATGAGCACCCATATTGTTACCATCAATATGAACGATGGCAATATCGTTAATACCTGTCTTGCTAGTATCTGTCGATTGGTTTTGACCCAAGTCTTCTAACTCAGATGGGAATACCCAATCTGTATCTTCTGTGCCGAATAGGTCGAGGCTCAATCGTTTATTCGCTGCGTCAAAGGCGTTAAATTTAGCAGAAAAAGACGTAGCCACAAGGCGTTTTTCACCGATTTGTTCCGTCGTATCTGCCACATCGCCACTAAAATCACAAATTGTTGTTAACCCCGTATTAGCTGGCGTCACAATCGGATGTAAGGTATATTGATTGGTCTTTAATTGTGAATACAATACGCCTAAATCACTAGAGAACTTGTCCTTATCAAGGGTAATGGTTCCCGATGTAGCCCCCACCTTGAGGGATGGATATTTCGTCAATACGCGAGTGGTAAACTGCTTAATAATATCCGCTACGAGTGCTTCATAATCTTCATCAATCAACACCAACGCATTACCGCCGCCAATGTACGCTACATACACAGGCGTTGGCAGTGTTGTAAGACTTTCATTACGGGTTAACCAAGACGTCGTATCCGCCGTAACCCCGATATTTTTAATGACCTCATCGCACAACACATTCTCAAATAATCGGTCCACAATATAGGAGGCCCCTACGTTGGCCTTCAATTTATTGTTCGCGAAAATGTACTTTTGAATGGACTGCACATCAAACAAAATCGCATTTACTTGCATAGGCTCACTCCTTACCTACAAAATACAACACGGATTAGCGACAATACTCGCGAAACCGAACAAACTGAAAGTTTACAATTTTCTCGTTCATTCCATCTCCATAGGATTCCTCAACCACCCGTTCACTGGTAGCTGCCACAACGGTAATCCCGACGGCGAGCAATCGTTCCACTAAGGCGTGACAATAAATGAATTCCCCTTGACAGAGTACCGCCGTTGGATGCAAGGCGATAATGCGCCCTGCATATTCTTGTGCCAACTGACTAATCTCTGCGGAAGATGCCATCGGATCAATCTGAGGGAATGGCATATCCATAATCACCCCATATTGACGCCCTGCATCAAGCTGCGCCTCCGACCAATACTGGGACGGATGGTTCGTATGGTTAATAAACATGTAACCCCCTCTTTCATGAAATACGATATACAAAACTTCATTTATATTTCATCTTAAATAATAGCAAATACTGAGAAAAAAATCACTTATAATCATGCACTTTATTAAAGTTTTATGATTATGAAACAAATATTATATGTTCTTATATACCCTACTGAGTTATAGAAATTTCTTTACTTCTGGTTCTTCTACTTGGTCATGACCAATATTTTTTAGAAAGGATATAAAATATTGTATTTCTTGTTGCAGCCATTCCCTTGGTGTAATACCATCTAACCGCGTTGCACTATGCGTCATGTAATGTTCATACGTCTTTACCCACCCCTTATTTGAATCGCGAGATAAAAAACAACCTCGCTCAGATATATCAAAGTCGTCAACATTCATCATATGGCGATTAAACAGTTTTAAAATAAATCGATCAATAATCTCTTGCCGCAACAAGTCCATCACATCATACACAAAACTATCCTTCCTATCATTTGTACTATGTAGTACACCTATACGTACATCAAAACCAGTCGTGACTAAATATGCGCGGACCTCTCGTTCCAAAAAGGAATAGCCATAACTGAGCAATGCATTGACTGGATCTGTGCTAGGATGGCGTTTACGTCCTGGAAATGTCCAGGGTTCGGACAATAGCGCATGCCATACAGAAAAATATGTCCGCGATGCTAACCCTTCTATGCCACGCAAAGCATCAACTGTCTCAGTCATATCTACACGTTTTAACAAAGCCTTCATCGTTTGACGGACAGATTTATAATTAGGTATATCTCGTGTTTTATTATATTGATCAAGAATAGCTAATTGAGCTTTTACCTTACGAAATACAATGTACCGAGATGCCATAACTGCAAAATCTGAATTCGTAAAATGATCTACTTGCCACAACAATTTTTTTAACGACGAATGTTCATCACCAAGAATGCCCATAAGCTCGTATTTGTGATCTACAAA
Organism: uncultured Veillonella sp.; assembly: GCA_963539855.1. Lineage (GTDB taxonomy): Bacteria > Bacillota > Negativicutes > Veillonellales > Veillonellaceae > Veillonella. The sequence continues at coordinate 10,321 of CAUTOY010000020.1, read as the reverse complement.
CTGAATTAATGAACCTTGCTCAACTAGAGAGAACATGACCTGCGTAGAAATTTGTACCGTTCGCCCCACTACAAGATTATTCACATTCGCCATTGGTAGCTGACGCACCACCTCATGATTCTTCTCTAAGACTAATAGTCCACCATCCTGTTTTACCGATATACCTGGCGTCATAACATATACAGTCTCAATCATAGCTACACCTCCTAAACGTATTACATAGTAATTGTTAAATCATAATAACTTGTTCCTCTCGAACAGGAAGATTCTCATCATTACACCATATAGGTGTCTTTGCCGTATCCGATATAGATATAATCAACAAGCGCTTAGTCTCATCATTTTTAGTAAGAATCTCTAAATTCTTGACAATCGTTTCTACTCGTACACGAGCATGAACACAAAGAAATACACTATACTGCACACGATAGCAAAAGGATTCTAAATACTTAACCACCTTATTCCGAATTTTGGTATTCGAAATATCATACGAAATTAAATATTGCATACCAATCACTCCATTATAGAAATCTCCATACTATCCTCTCATTTACACAACAAACTTAGATTCTGGCGGATTTCCATACACATTCGTATCACGATCACCCGGCATAAGGGCTAAACCTACTTTTACAAGTATCATAATCTTCGCCAATGTAGGTACAAATATGGCTACAACAGCAGCTATAACGTATATAAAAGCCAAGTAAGTAGGGCCATTTAAATCATGAATACGGCGTGATGCTAAGGCTAATTCACGACCTATAGCAAAGATAATAATAGCCCAACCAAGTACCCAAAGTGCTTTCGTTACATAATCAAAACTCATTAACATGGCCCCTATGTAACCAAGGCCATATAATGTAAGCAAATTCATGACATAGGATCTACGATTCATACGTCCTGATAGATACATCATTTCTTTTAATTCTTGCTTTAAACTAGTCATACTATACCTCACTTTTTCCCGCTTAACGATTTAGCGATTAAAATTAAAACGGCCCAACAAATCAACATTTCAATACTCATCAAGACTACCACCTCCCCACACTATAATTTGTTTTGTTGCATTCATTATACGAACCATAGTGAAAGAAGGATAATCAGAAAAACTAGGAATAAAAGAGCTCAATTTCAAATGCTATAACAATATGAGCCCTATATAGATACATACAACATCTATATAGGGCTCATCACTATTCAATTTCTAGCATTATAAATCATCAAATCCATCTAATAATAAGAGTTTAACTATCAATGCAATTAACCAATCCATTATGGTATCCTCCATCAGAAACTACCCACCTGTGAAAGTCATCTGAACCCATTGGAACCAACTCCTATCTTCTTCAACTCTAAGATTCCTTTTGTTACTGTAAGTATAGAGGATACAAACAAATAGAACGATTCAAAAAAACTAGGAATTAAAAAAGCGCCTTACGGCGCAAAGATAGTATAACTAACAAAACGTTCAATACCAACACTCATGGTATTGAACGTTTTTTACGTTTTACATTTACTATAAAGTATCAGCCTTTTAGCTGTTTTATTGTCGATCCCAGCCTACTATACACATGATTAAAATCCCCTCATACCAAAGTAAGCAAAAGCGGTAAATACTATTGCTCTATCGCCTTTGTTTTCCCTTCTCTTTGGTCAGAGATTAGAGATGTACGGCCCTCATCGTCGCTTCGCTCCTCTGCTACCTCGCACCCTTCGTCGCATACCACAAGCGGTAGGTACTATTGCAATACATTGCACAGGGTTATAAAGCTAAAACTAAATAGTTGTTTCAATACCGTAAACGGTAGGTACTATTGCAATCAGTCAATAGGTCTACGCGATCAATAATCGCATGACCTAATGTTTCAATACCGTAAACGGTAGGTACTATTGCAATATTCTATGCAGTTAAATCTGTAAGAAAACATATGGAAGAAGTTTCAATACCGTAAACGGTAGGTACTATTGCAATCGGCAATTAATCGTTGCGGTATTTTCGAAGATATCGACGTTTCAATGCCGTAAACGGTAGGTACTATTGCAATGGCTGGTCGTGAATTCAAAAAAGAAATGCAAGACATGATGTCTGGGTTTCAATACCGTAAACGGTAGGTACTATTGCAATTTTAATAAAAAACATCAAAAGTTCAAACTCCCTAAAGTTTCAATACCGTAAACGGTAGGTACTATTGCAATGAATATGGGGCTGAACACGGTAATGCGCCATATGAGTTTCAATACCGTAAACGGTAGGTACTATTGCAATTTAATCGCTGTTTTTTTAGCAGCTACTATTTTTTTATGTTCTGTTTCAATACCGTAAACGGTAGGTACTATTGCAATGTGCGATTTGAAAACGCGGTAGCAAACATTATGAACAAGTTTCAATACCGTAAACGGTAGGTACTATTGCAATTAATCAGGCATAGACTAGTACTCATATAAGGGCTCACTGTTTCAATACCGTAAACGGTAGGTACTATTGCAATTATTAAGGCATCTTAATGCGTTACAATTATCACCTGTTTCAATACCGTAAACGGTAGGTACTATTGCAATAAAGCAATCCTTAATAGTAATGAATCACTTATCGAAGTTAGTTTCAATACCGTAAACGGTAGGTACTATTGCAATCTTCCCCGAAGAGAAGTGCATAGTGTATGGTCAGTTTAATGGGTTTCAATACCGTAAACGGTAGGTACTATTGCAATGATCACTGTTAACGAAAGACATAGTAACAGCTTCAATTGTTTCAATACCGTAAACGGTAGGTACTATTGCAATAAAATCTTTATCAATTACCAACTCACTAACGCTTTCCGCGGTTTCAATACCGTAAACGGTAGGTACTATTGCAATCTGAAGGGCAGGTTGATTACGCGTTACTCACCCGTTCGGTTTCAATACCGTAAACGGTAGGTACTATTGCAATCTGTTGGCTTTGCGTAGCTATCAGCGTTATCCCAATCACGTTTCAATACCGTAAACGGTAGGTACTATTGCAATCGAAACAATTCTTATCACGCCAGGTCGACGTATTCCGTAAGTTTCAATACCGTAAACGGTAGGTACTATTGCAATGATATTAAGACCACATCCATTAATAGATGTGGCATATTCAAGTTTCAATACCGTAAACGGTAGGTACTATTGCAATTGATGTAGTAGAGAACTATTAAGGAGAGCGTCGTGAGTTAGTTTCAATACCGTAAACGGTAGGTACTATTGCAATGGTATAAAACCTTATATCGAATGCTATGAGATGCATATCAGTTTCAATACCGTAAACGGTAGGTACTATTGCAATTGCGCACATAAGCTTCAATACGTTTTTTAATGTTAGTTTCAATACCGTAAACGGTAGGTACTATTGCAATACTTTCGAATATATAACAGATCTAAAACAAATTAAAGTTTCAATACCGTAAACGGTAGGTACTATTGCAATGCATTAGCATTAAAAGATGCTCAACAACAAAATGTTCGCTTGTTTCAATACCGTAAACGGTAGGTACTATTGCAATAGTAGGCCTTACAAAGCCAGTATTCATGGGGCATAAAATTAGGTTTTGGAAAACCTCACACCGTAAACGGTCAAAACTCAATCCCATTTGATCCACAAGGCCTATGGATATAGGTAAATACTGGAAGAAAATGATTTTTCTTAAGATACAGTTATTATAAGGGTTTATGGATTTAACGTCAATATATTATTTCATTTTCTTTTCATGTGAAATTTCTTTACAGGCGGATTCTACTTGAACTTATAGGGATTTTTAAAACTTTCACAGGAATAGAAAATGATGTGACACATAAAAATGACCTACCCATAGTCTCCTATGGATAGGTCTATAATATGTATTCAATAATGCAATGCAATCATCAACTATTAAAGGATAGACACGCCCTCGCTAGTATCATCAGCACGGTGAATGGAATCAATGTCCACGGCTTGCCACCCCCAACTATTCTTTTTCTTGTTAAAGGAACGGATTGCCGTCAACGAAACGACATCCCCATTCATCAATTGATGTTGTTCCACCAATTGTTTATCAATAAATACATTATGTTTCACTGTAAACGCCATGCCCGATCCAATCACTTTGATTTTTTCGCCAAATTGTTTGATAAGGGTATTCGGTGCCTCTTGATCGGTAAGTTCACAAGATACGGCTTGAAAGCCTGTAGTGCCATCGGGACGTTCATACGTGGTATAAACAACAGAGACTACATCCATTTCACGAATAGATGCCGCATCATCATAATGATAGGTAAGCAATTTATCACCATCGGCAACGATAAATGCTTTATGGGCTTTTTCAGAAATGTAAGTAACGACACCGATGGTAGTTGGCAGAAATGTATTAAGTAATTCTGTGGCTGCCACACTATGGTCCTTATAAAAACCTGCATCAACAGCTTTACTATCTGGTACATACCAGTCCGCATGCATATATCGAGTAAGAGTTTCGCCAACTTTATGACCTTCCTTCGTCCGATAGGAATGCAACGTTTGTACTTCAGCACTTGCCTCAGCATACTGACCTAACGCCACCAATTCTTGAATAATGCCCAGTTTAGCACGCCCATTAAATTGTAAATCACATTGGCACGTGAGCGACTTAGCATAACAAGATAATGCCATATCATGATCACCCGCCATAGTCTCCGCCAAACCATTCCAAAGCCAGAACGAACTGGGTTTAGATTGTAATAGGTGAAGAACGATTGCTTGTGCCTTATCCAGTTCATCTACTAATAGATAGGCCTTAGCCAAGGACCATTGTAAGAAAAAGGTATTTTCCGTTAAGGATTGTATTTGTTCTTCTGTAATATCACACAAACGATGAATACTATTTTTATCTACGTACCGATTAAGACTATCTAAGGACTTTTTAAGCACCCGCATCACCAATGATGGCCATTCATGATGTTTCCCGTCGCTGCCCACATAAGGTGCCACCTCGTAGTCGCACGCTTCTAGCTTATCGAAATCCATTTGTAATGCGTAATTGTACAATGCGATATGCTCTTCTACATTATCAATGGACAAAACCGTTCCCCAAATACAACGTAATAATGATACCTCTTGTGAAAGTCCCAACGAGAATAGCTCATCCAAGCATCCCGCCACGTGTTGGATATTAATAGGTACTTCTTTCGCCTTTTGTTGTAATATCTTATATAGACACCATGCATAAGATCGTTTCACCGTCACATCATCGGGGAACTCTGCATACAAGGCTTTTGCTTTTTTTGTCGCTTCTTGGATATTACCAGTATCCTTGAGTTTTTTAATAGCAGATAATTCCTTCATCACCGGGCTACCGAGACGCAATGCGTATAACGTTTGTTTAAACAAAACCTCATCCGCTTCATCAATGGCTAGCTTTTGTAATTCACCTTGGTATAGCTCTACTTCTGCCTCTTCATTCATAGCGTTAGCCCGTTTGATGAGGTCAATTAAACACCATGCACAAGCACGGATATCCCACTGACTAGGATTCGGTTGCTCCATTAAGGTTTGGGCCATTGTATATGCACGGTCAAGGTTACCCTCACGACGTGCCTCAAATACATCCTTGCTAGTAACTAGGCTTTCACCAATAACGCCCTCATCGTTAACAGGCATACCGTTAATCATCGTCATGCTCGTACCGTCACTCATTTCCACCAATTCTTCATCTGTTACTTTCCAATTTGTAAATGCCATATAAACCTCCTCGGGAATAAATATCCTTCCCCCTTACTAATTCCTTGTTGTTTCTGTATCGTTAGTATAACTAATAGCGCTCTACATAACAGTTCAAAAAAACTAGGAACTAACAATGCCTCTATCTCTGGCCCCTATATAAATACATTAAAATTTGATATAGTATTCATGAAAGTTCCATTTTAAACCAAGGAGGGCCTATGCCAAGTGTAACGAATTATCTAAAAAACGTTAAAAATATGCGTCTCTTTTTTCGTAGCTTAGCCATGGGCCTACATACGAGAAACACGGCACCTAAACGAGGTATCAAAAAGAGTTTACATGACGATTACTTAAAACGCCTCGCTTATTTCAATATGGGATCCAAGATTCGGGACACTCAAATCGGACGTACGCGTGTCCACACCATTACAAAACAAGATTTCTACTGGGGCCACAACTATTTAGCCGATTTGTACGCACTCTATGCAATGAAGCCAGAAACAATTATCCTAATTTTGGCTATCATCGATACTATCAGTAAATATACGAGCTGCACCATGACAGAGATATATGATCACATCAATGATAATCCATATATATTACCAGCATACCAATCGTTTTTAGAGGAGAAATATAAAGATTCAAAGAAAGCAACTCCAGATATTATCGAAAAGCAAACTCTAACACGGATTATAAAAAAACTCGTTACGATTGGTATTATTAAGGAAGTTATACAAAAGAATACCTATGTATATAGCCTAGTTTCAATTGGTCTTGAATCGTGTACACCACAAGAATTAGAACAGCTAAATCGTGCTATTTTTATCTATAAAAATATAGCTCTTTTTAGCACTGCTGGACACACCTTACTAGCTAAACTACAATCGCTCATCTCCGATACATCCCTATTAGATGAACTGGAGCAACCAGCACCACCGATCTACGAATCACAATATGTATTTACCTATACTAATCCATTGCATGTCATCGATGAAACGATTCTGTATACCCTTGCCGATGCCTTGCATCACCATAAACTAGTGGAGCTTAATTTCTGTAATAAACGTAGACCCAAAGTAACGGTTCGACCTGTGCAGATTGAATCGGATTATATAGGTAACCGCGATTACCTTATTGCCGTACATCATCATACACTCGTTACCTACCGGATTGATGCTATCAGTGCAGTAAGCATAAAAAGCACTTATAACAGTGATACACCAATACCAGTAGCTAAGGCACGATATAATACAATACTTTATCTACGATTCCACAAGTTAGAGGGCTACGAGACAGTATGGACTCATTTTACAAATACGTTTCGCCATATGCTAACTAATTGTGACGAGTCTACGGCAGAATACACGGATGTTTGTATGCACGTTCAAGATGGGCAAATCCTACTCCCTCTGTTACGTACCTTTTTACCTTATATTGAAATCATACAAAGCACACCGGAAAGCATTCGCACACGATTCAATGATAATCTACGATACACGCAGCATGAAACGGTATCCGAACCAACTAGCTATTCCAAAAAAGTACATCCATCTTGGAATCTACCTTCACCAGAACCAGTCGAATCAGATGCGACCACCTCACCACTACTAAATGAAATCACGGCCGTAACCTGTGCCACACAATACCGCATCCAACTAGACCTCATTAATGGCGTAGCCTACACATTAGATGATTTACAATTTATCATGAAGCACCGCCCATTATTAGATAGTTATGCACCAGTAGAAGAAAATGACCAATACGAACACGCCTTACCAAGCTATATGGTTCGACCAGAGGCGCATGGTCTAGAACCACTGTTTCCAGATTTACCAGCTCTCGCCACCACTACAGCAGAGCGCATGTTCTTAAAAGATTTACTGAGTGATAATCGTATCAACTGGATGATACCTCATACTGTGAGCCAACGATTGGCACAAGCATTATACGATGTACCGAATACATTACCAAATCATGCGTGGAGCAACCGCAGTCTCGCTATCGATGAAACACCGAAGTCCTACGAAAATCATCAACGTTGTACCGAAGCCATGATGAACGGTACGAGTATCTCTTGGACTACTGCAGGAATGACCATGACAGTACTGCCTTGCAAAATGGAATATAACGGAGCTACCAATGGCTATGCACTCATTGGCTATCGCCTCGATGATCATACGTTTGGCTATTATTCAATGCGCACCCTACCTACTGTCACAGTCGGCGTACATCAAATTGATATCGATATAGATGCTATGTACAGAGAATATCAAGAGACAAACCAACAAACCGTAACATTCTCTGTATATGATATTAATAACGCCATCGACCGCTGCTTTAATGCATTCTGTAACTACGACATTGTGGGGAGTGAAACAGATACAAACGAATTTACACTCAACGTGGCATACTTACCCTTCCAAGAAACGGATATCCTACGTATCCTATTGTCCCTCGGTGCCGCTGTCCGCGTACATGAACCACAAATAATCAAAGGAAAACTCGATAATATCTACAAACAGGCCATTACATTATTAGGAGAATCATGATGGAACACCATATATATCTTACCTTTTTGACAGCATTTAATGCTAAATATCCATATGATGAAAATAGGCTCAGAAACACACTTGTGTCGACAACGATTAAAAAGCCTTATAACGAAATCATACAAACTAGTGAATCCGTATTAAAGACCGTACTCCATGATAAACGCGACCGTTTTACATTAGAAAAATTATTCTTTTTTGAAACAAAGGAACTTTCAACAAAAATCAAACGTGTAGACAACTCGAGTCAACACATTACAACAAAGCAAATCTTTGAATCACGCATAAAGGATTTTATCAATGAATATCATATCGATTTAAACTGGTCCTCTGACACGGTCGAATATATCAAATGTGGCGACATCGAAAACATCAGCAATCTCAAGGCAAGTATCCTTAACATGTCCCAGCAAATGATGAAATTTTATCATGCCCAACCTAAAGAGGATACGGTAACATTGCATGTAGATTTGACGGGTGGGCCTCGTACTGCTATTATGCTCATGCTCGCCATCATCCGGCTTGTGGCCTACCAAGGCATTCAAATCGGCTCTATTTCATATGCTAACTTGGATAATGAAAGCAATACGATTACTGTATATGAAAGCAAGGATATTTATTTCCTATTCGACATGATTGCCGGTTTCTCCGAATTCACCCACTATGGCGACGCTAACACATTGCGTCATTACTTTGACCAAACCAACACCGAAGATGACCTAACCAATCAACTACTCTCTAAAATGGGTGATTTTTCAGAAGCGATTAGTCTATCTAGCCGCGGATTATTCCAATCATCCGTAGAGGGGATTAATACATTATTTACTAATATTGCCAATCGCCCTCAAGATAATAGTCAGTTTGAATTAGGTATCTTTCAGCTCATGCGAAATAAAATCCAAGAAAGCTACCAAACCATATTATCCAATCCAGAAGATGACCTCGTGTATATCGAGTGGTGCCTGCAAAATGATTACTTGCAACAAGCATTGGCTCTATTCATCGAATATGTGCCACGAACAATTTTGAAAGAAAAGATTATTACACTTGATAAAAATGTATTTAAAACTAAAAACGATGACAATCGTAGCCCAGAAATGCTACACTTCAACCAAATCAACGATAAAATTGGTGCTTTTTTAGTAAACCTACAAACTAGCTATATGAATAAAGCTATTAAAGCTACAAAAAAAATATTCCATACCTATTGGGACGAATTAGCAACAGAATCTATCCGTATTAGTCAATTAGCAACTGCTGAAAATAGTCCCATCTCAAAAGAAGCAACCAATCTACCGGCATTAGAAACTAACATGTACCAACAGGTGGAGGATATCATGAATCGTTATAACATATCACAAAAGGATAATCCTACACAGTATTCCATCAAACAATTTATTAAATTCCTAAGTGATATTACACTAAACGGATCTAATATAGGAAATCTAAATGCCTTTCCAAAAGAAATCCGCCAAGTATGTATCGGCTTGATAACAAAGGAAAATTCTACTATAAAAAATCTAATACGCGTCGACGATGACTATTGTATTACCATAAATAGAGGCGCTAAATATTTCCTAATACGAAAAGAGTTATTTAACGGTTTCAAGAGTAATTGTAAAAACGATGCATATAAAATCATTTTCAACTTTACATCTAATGATACCAATCTCTATATGTACAATTACAAAAACGATTTTCCTAATAATGTATTTAATATTGAAGGGCTATCACTTAATCAATGCTTATCTGAACCGCTCGTCAATGAGACTATTGATTTGCTAACCTCATACAATACACTCAAACAAGTTCGTAATGATACGGCCCATGCCAATGAAGAAAAAAAAGGCCGCTATACAAGCAGCCAGGATATACGTAGAGAAATAGAACGATGTTTGGGGATTATAAGGGAAGTAGCGGTGCATATAAAAAAATATTAAATATAAAAAGACCCAATTTTGGCTCATAGTTTGAGTTGAACTTGGGTCTTTCAGGCTTATAGGACAAAAAGTGTGGGTGAAAACACCAATTAACCCTTGCAATTACTGACTAAAATGAGGTTATATCTTCCTAT